>DKVF01000092.1 GCA_002491065.1 Peptococcaceae bacterium UBA7185 | reverse complement strand
CATTAATAAAAAAATTTATTTCACATTTACATTTTCCCTAAGAAAATGGATATTGAACAATCATATCATAAATCTTTTGGATAGCTTCTGTAAAAGGTTGCTTCTTATTCCAGCATACATAGTATGATACTGCAGCATCAAAATCAAATGGAATTGGGGTTAAATATGTGTGTTTTCGATAATTTTTGGAGAACTCAAATGAACTGATCACATTGACCGCTAACCCTCTTTTGATTAAATTTTTATGAAACGAAATATTATTTGAAAAAAATTGACTGTGTTGAATAGGAAACGGATCAGGAAAACTTTCTACACTTGCACGCAAATTCCGAAAATCTGGATCATCGCTGTTGTTAAATCCACAAAAAGGGAATTCTGTCCATATATTTTTTCCTAAAAACTTCTCTGCCGATGTTCTTTCATCTTTCTTCATGCAAATAACTTGAACGTCTCGATAAATTCTTAACCAATCAATGGTGTCGGGATACGGTTGTTCAATACTACCTTGAAAAAAATAATCTACTAAATTGTCTGAAATAATAAAAATTCCCAAATCAATTTCTTTCTCAACCAGTTTTTTTATAATACTCGTCCTAGTTTCTTCTAACACTATCATTTTTATATTTGGACACTGTAAATATGCTTTTTCAATAATATCAATTAAAAAACAATCTAATAACCTAGAAAGACATCCTACCCGTACAATTCCACTTATTTCTTTTTGCTGCACAGGATTTCTGTTTGCAAAGTGTAACCGCAACTGTTGATATTCTTCTAATAAGTTTTCTGCATAATACAAAAAATCTTTCCCAGCGTCAGTCAAGATGACACCATGGCTTGTACGTTTAAACAGTTCAGCATCAAATTCTTTTTCTAATTTTTTTAAAGAATAACTTAATGCTTGCTGTGTAATATAAAATCGTTCTGCTGTCTGTGTAATCGAATTTGTTTTTTCAATATCTTTTAAATACATAACTTGCTCCATTTGCATAATAACCCTCTTTTCTTGCACATCCTGCCTAATACTTAATATAAACGAGTTACCTAAAGTTTATTCTTATAAAAATCATCACTTTACTCAATAATCGGAAAATATGATTTTTAGAGATTTAGCGCCCTCATTCCCATTTTTTCTGAAAAACTTCCATCATCCCTAGCTGACATGTTACAAAGAAAAGTGTTGTAGACACCAACACTGAACGATTTACAGAGATATTCTTTCCTAAAACTCACTATGAAATGGCTTTATTGACTCAATTTGACTTAAATGATATATTTAAATATAAGATATAATCGTATCAGTATGATCATAATTGGTACATATATATAACTTATTGTGTTCTTCTTTGCTGCATTTGCTAGCGTATATCCCCTCCTTTCGTGACTTCTACTCAAAATAAATTATTTTTTTGTACGAACAGTAATTTGGGCGCTAATCACTGTTAATGACAGTCGAAAAACTATATTTTTTTCAGTTTTTTACTGTTTTTTCTATATTTAGACTATAAAATATAATAATGCTTGTATAGAATCCTTTTGTTTACAGTGTTTCTAGTAACCGCAGGTTGCTAGTAGCTTTCTTATATTAAAATCTGCTTGTCATATAAATTTTCTCTTGAATACTTTTATTGTTTGACCATTTACTCAGCAGCCGATATGATTTCATATATTGCTTTTCTTACTGTTAAAGAAATTGCTTCTGCAGAAATGTTCACATTTTTTATACTATCAATAACCGTACCATCCTGTAAAATATGCGTAATTTTTACTGATTTCATATCCATCACCCCGTTTTAATTTATGACGTTAACCGTATGTCCTATTCCTTTCAATTTGAAAAAGTCAATTAATAATTTCCTTGCCAGAACAATTTATCAATTTGATAGATATGTTTTTACCGCCACTCCTTTCCGATCTCTGCTACTCTTTTTTCATGTTATTGCAGAAAGTCTGAAATAGTTGTAAATTGCCTCCAAATTCTCAAGCTTCATTACAGTATTTTCCTCTAATAATTCACTGAAATATTTTGGAGCAAATCTTATTTGTTATGCGAGATTGTACTATATATCTTTTTTTCGTCTTCCGAGATTTTCGGAACACTCTTTGCATATTTTCGGAAATAATATATAATAGGTCATAAGGGTAGGTGATTTTATGAATGTAGCGAAGCCGTTAAAAATTTGCACCTTAGAAGAATTTGAAAAACTTCCAAAAGAAGATGGCTGGAATTATGAATTGCTTGACGGTGTGGTGATGATGTCTCCACGACCTGCTATGCAACACCAGATTGTTAGTGGAAATTTGTATACAGAACTCCGTAACGCTTTACGGCAAAAGAATTGTAGACCAATTCCAGAAATTGATTTAGTTCTGGAAGGTAATAATTTGATTCCTGATATGATGGTTATCTGTAATGATACCTTTGATAAAAAGCGTTATGAGCAGCCTCCTTTTATCGTGATTGAAATTGTGAGTCCCACCAGCTCATCACGCGACTATGTTTCCAAACGTAATTTATATGAAAAACTAAACATTCCAGAGTATTGGGTGATTTCTCCTGAAGAAAAATGTGTTGATATTTTTTGTTTTGCTGATAAAAAACATTTTCAATACTGTGATGGTCAATTAAAATCATGTATATTACCGGAAATTGTAATTACATTGGAGGATTTATTTGCGTAAAAGAAAAATAAAAGCTCTACGTGCTGCCAATATAAACAAAATAACTGCTGGGATATTGCAAACCATTTTTGCATATGCTATAATGTGCTTGTAAAAATAATCAGGGAAATGATTATTCATAATGGCACAAAAAACCCAGTAGGTGGCTCTACTGGGTTTTTTCTTTCATTTGTGCTGATTGTCATCTAATCTCTATCCAGCCACTTGCAAATGTAATATGCTATCACACTTGCTGCGACAGAGATAACCAGGGAAATAATAAGGCTCATAACGGCACCCCCTTTCCGTTGTCGGATTGGGCGATGACAACATGGCGAATTATATCATAAATCTTACAAAATAAAAAGTCCTCTCGTTAACAGGAAAGCGTAAAATGGCTATACGCTCTATGACACAAGGAGTGTGGTTTTATGAATGTAGCGAAGTCGTTAAAAATTTGCACCTTAGAAGAATTTGAAAAACTTCCAAAAGAAGATGGCTGGAATTATGAATTGCTTGACGGTGTGGTGATGATGTCTCCCAGTCCATCCCGTGAACACCAAGAGATTAGCAGTAATCTACATTTTTCTCTGCGTTCACAATTGAAAGATACAAAATGCCGTTCATTGTATGAAATGGATATCAAATTTAACAACAATATCTATAAACCGGATATGATGGTCTTTTGCGATAAGGATGCCGAATTGCCAGAGATTGTGTTTGAAATTTTAAGTCCATCCACTCGCCAACGGGATTTGCGTATCAAAGTGGTGAAATATGAGGAAATGGGGGTCAAAGAATACTGGATTATCGACCCCAAAGTAAAAACTGTAACAGTTCACGATTTTGTGAATGATACTGCCGAAACATATGGCATACACGATACAATAAAATCTCTTGCCCATCCCGAGATTTCTATTGCCATTGAAATGTTATTCGAGGAATTTGAATGAAAACAAAAAGCCCTCTGTGCTACCAACACAGAGAGCCTCTGCCCTTACATGCTACCAACATGTAAGGATAAACCGTCAGCAATATGCTACAAACGGCCCGAACAACCATATTGTAGCATATTTTGGCGGTATCATCAAATAAAATTAAATATTGAGGTGGTACTATGTCTGAAAATATGATTGTAGTTGGATATGTGCGAGTATCTACAGAACATCAACTGGATAATTATAGTATTGATGAGCAGACAGAACGGTTAAAAGCTTATTGTCGGGCCAAAGGCTGGATTCTGGCCAAAATTTACACCGACGGCGGTTTTTCCGGTGGCAACACCAATCGACCGGCGCTGCAGCAAATGCTTTTAGATATTCGCAATCATCATATCAATTCTGTTATTGTATACAAACTGGATCGCTTAAGCCGTAGTCAAAAAGACACGCTGCGATTGATTGAAGATGAATTTCTGGCCAATAATACGGATTTTATCTCCATTTCAGAAAATTTTGATACTTCCACTCCCTTTGGCCGTGCTATGATTGGAATTCTCTCTGTATTTGCGCAATTAGAAAAAGACCAAATTACAGAAAGACTTTCCATGGGACGCAACGCCCGGGGAAAATCTGGATTATTTCACGGTGGCGGTCAAGCACCCTTCGGTTATGATTATGTAGATGGTCATCTGCAGGTGAATCCTTATCAGGCATTGCAAGTACAGGAGGTCTTCCAACGCTTCCTGACTGGCCAGAGTATCAATTCGATTCATATTCAGATGAAATCTTTATATAGTGGTTTCTGGAGTGCTGCCAAAGTTTTGAACATGCTGCGTAATAGTATTTACATAGGCAAGGTTAAATTTGCTCAAAAAGAGTATAATGGTGTCCATGAAGCAATCATATCTGATGAAATCTATCAGGAGGTACAACGGCTTTTGGTGTCTTCTGAACGGGAAGGAAAAAAGAATTCCGCGCAGAAAACTCCTTACCGGGCTGGATATCTGCTTTCCAGTATGGTGTATTGCGGACGCTGCGGCAGTCGATATGCGGCTAATCATGGCTATTACAAATGCTATTCCCGCTCCAAGTCCAATAAGAAATATATCACGAATCCTAACTGCAAAAATGATAACTGGCTTATTGAAGAATTGGATCAATATGTGATTCAAGCCATTCAGGATTTGCTGGGTAATGAAAAACTTCTGGCTGAAATTATTGATAGCTGTCAGCATAATCCAATACTGCCGACAACAGATCAGAAAAAACTTGAACAGCGTATTTTGGAAATCGACAAACAGATGAGTAATATTATTGACCTTTATCAGATGGTGCATCAGGATAATAGTGATATTCCGATTGATGATATTGTCAATCGTATCAAGCAGCTTTCCATTGAAAAGCGCCGCTTAGAATCTGAATTAAAAAATGACAATAAAACACCGGATAACAAACGAGCATCATTTCTCAATACTCTGAAAAACTTTCAGGATCACTTTCACACTTCTCCCCTAGAAACACAACGTCTAATCGTCTCCGGACTGGTGGAATCTATCACAGTAGACGGTCACCAAATCACCCTCAAATGGCGCATTTAGAGCCAATTTTCAGACTTTTACAAAATTATATGGGCTATGTGCATGGCCTTTGGGTGCAACGCTGCTGGAGTAACTGGATGCCGTATTATTGAGTCACCGCGGGAACGGCTTATTGCCATTCTCACCAACAGCTTTACGCCCTGCAATGGGCGTCTGCCTATTCTCATTGCCATTTTGAGCATGTTTTTTGCCGGAAACAACTCTTTTTCGGCACCGCTTCTGCTGTTGCTGGTCATTTCGTTTAGTTTTTTTATCACGTTACTGATCTCCAAGTTCCTATCGCAAACCTTCCTGCGAGGAATGCCCTCATCCTTTATCTTAGAACTGCCACCTTACCGTCGACCCCAGGTGGGGAAAATCGTGGTCCGCTCGCTACTGGACCGCACTGTGTTTGTCCTTCTGCGCGCTGTGATGGTGGCGGCGCCTGCTGGACTGCTCATCTGGCTGTTATCGCATATCTTTGTAAGTGACCAATCGCTGCTGCAGCTGTTGGCCCAGTTATTGGAGCCTCTGGCTGTACCTTTTGGCATGGACGGTGTCATTCTATTGGCCTTTCTCTTGGGTTGGCCTGCCAACGAAATTGTCGTCCCTTTGATGCTTATGATGTATCTTTCCACCAGTTCCATGGTGGAGATGGATAATTACACCGCGTTGTACACTATCTTAACTGCTCATGGCTGGAACTGGTCCACTGCCGCCGCAGTCCTATTATTCAGTCTGTTTCACTGGCCATGCTCTACCACCTGTCTTACCATAAAAAAAGAAACTGGCAGCATGGCCTGGACCATACTGGCGGTACTGTTGCCCACCGTCACAGGTCTGCTGCTCTGTTTCCTTCTCCATCAAATGCTTTGTCTTTTAGGCCTTACCTAATAAAATTATTCGCCTTGATATATTCCCGAAAACACAGGAAGTTGGCTGGAGGAATCCATAATCAAATAAACAAATGGACGATTCAGCTCAAGATGAATAACATCTTCGTCGGCTGCCACTGCGGACTCCCTTTTCATTTCTACCACAGTGGCAGCCGCAGCCTGAGTGCCTGCTTCATCTACGGCGAGCCAACAATTTTGCAGTGCTTGTCCTAAGTATATCGTGCCATTACAGCTGCCCAAATTTGCAAAATCTGCCTGTTGGGGATCAAAAGCAATACCCAGCCCCATTGCCTGACAAATTCGATTCAAATTCCACTTACTTTCCACGGTAAACTTAGGCAGTGCCAGATTGACCTTGCATACTGCGCTGTGGTCCAAGAGCTCGGCAACCCACTGGTAGGATAATTGTTCCACCAAAGCATTACAGTTTGTATGTGCAGATGGCAACAGTGCTACCATCACCAACTCTCCACCCTCGTAGGGAAGTATAATTCCTTCGCCATCATTCCAAGAAAGATACTGTGCCTCCGCAAACTCCTTATGCATAAACTCTTTTTCTTGGTTATTTCCCTCTGCTCTGTAAAAAGTTTCCCGATAGGTATCGCCTTCAGCAAAACCGTCCTGCCATGGAGCATCGAAAGTCAGACAATTGATCAAAAGCATCACAGCATCCTCACCAATTTTCTCCAGCATATGGGAAATACGTTCCTTGGAAGATATGGCAATCCACTGATTTACATGATCAACAGCATCCCTTCTTTGCAAATCCTCTTGCATTACTTCTGCCTGATAGGATTGCTGCACAGTTTGCAAAAAACTATCATTTACAGTAATTTCATCGTCGCACCAAATACTATTTACGATGGACAGATATGGGGACTGTTGTTCCATCCGCAAGAGTCCAGACGCCAATTGTCTTTGTGTTTTTAAATCCATCTGCTGAAAGAAGTCCACAAAAGCCTCTTCGGTGACGCCTGCTGCTCCCTGTCCTGTCATCGACAGTGCAAGCCATGCAGATAACGGTGACAGCAAAATAGATTCCTGCTCCTCCTTTGCAGCCTGTCGCAACATCTCATAGGAAAAATCCGCTAATGGCTCCTGCCATTCGCCGATATCCTCCACGCTAAGTACAGGTTGTTTTCCTGTTTCCTGCTGACACGCTGTGAGTATCGGACACAATAAAACGCCGCATAGAAAAACTGCTAACCCTTTTCTCCATTTACCTGCCTTCTTCATACCATCAACCTCCCTGACTGTGCACAAAAGCGCGTTTTCTTAAACAACTGTAAGCAAAGCGATATCTTCAAACAACAGCAGTTTTTAAACAGTATCTTCTTTTTTTCGTTTGAATTGAGACATATTCAACTATGTTATATTGATATCGCCTGATGATTCTCAATTCTTAGACGAAATTGAGAATCAAAAGTTCCAGAACATTACAGTCTATCGACTTACTACGCTTGGAAAGCAGCCATACATATTATTTCTACTGGTAGAACAGTTGCAATCGTGTATTTTTATTCCCACAGAAAATGCAAAAAAACGGCTCTTATCAAGCCGTTTTTTCCGTTGATTTGCAAACTATACAGTTTTCTTTTCATACTTTTTGGGCAACCTGCTTTAGCTCCAAGGAAGCGGTCCATATTGCCTGTTCAGCTCATCCCGCACATCCATCACCCGCTGAATAAAACCCTGCTCCACTTCGCTGAAATGATAGCCTTGAGGACTGATTAGCACATCACGAAATGGCCGCCCGTTCATTTCTTGACAGCCCAACTGAACCAATTGATACCGCTTCAACAACGCATCCGGTACAGGAGACACCCACATAAAGCTGCTGGGAATACTCTGTAATAAATCAAACTGACTACCCCGTTCATAGACATAGATCTTCTTTTTTTGGTTGGGTACCGACAGAACTTGTTCCTGCTCATCGTCAGGGATAAAAGGGACATCCCAATCGCCATGAATAACTTCAGTCAGCGGTTCCAGCTCCTGCAAGCGGATTTTTTTTCGCTGCGCCAAGGGATTGCGAACTGACATCAGTGCTTGGTATTCAAATTCCCATAAAAGTTGGGATTGCATGCGTTTTTCCGAGAGCATCTTTTGAAAATAGGAGTCATATTCGGATTGATAGCGAATAATCCCCAGCGAATACCCCTTGCGGCTGATATTTTGCACTGCTTCCATGGAATTGGTCTCCATAAAATTTAACTCAAATTCTCTGTCAGCACTCAGACTATTGGCAAAGTCAGCAAAAGCATACGTGATATAACTGGCTCTGGGCACTGAAACAGAAAAGGCAATTTTTCGATTTTCATCTGTTTTATAGCGATTTTCCAGCTCGTCCAGCTGTTGCAAAATGTGCCGTGCGGAATCAAGAAATTCCAACCCTTGTCCTGTGGGAATCACACCTGTAGAAGTGCGTTGAAAAATGGTAATCCCTAAGGAGGTTTCTAACTCTTTGATCGCTTTGCTCAGATTAGGTTGGCTCATAGCAAGCTGTTCCGCCGCACCGGTAATAGAACCGCAGCGTGCCACAGTGACTGCATATTTTAACGATAAAATGTTCAACGTCGTGCCTCCTCGAAACTGTAAATATCGCAAACGGACAACCCAATAAAGGATTGCACAAAATCTTCTGCGTGTATTATAGCACAAAGAAAGGCCATTCTGCAAACACTGAAAAATGAACTGAAAATACCTATTTTCAGCGAGCTTGCACCAACTTTTTAGAAAATCCGATGCTTGGCAAAAATTCTGCGGGAAAAGAAAATGCCGACACCTATAAAAAGGCATATTTGCTCTGATAGGTGGAAAGACTTAAAAGAACGGATAAAAGCAATACAGCAAGTAAAGCGATTTGTGTCAAACGTCTTGAAAAAACCTTTCACAATTCAAAATAAAATAGTTTTCTCATTAAGTTCCATAAGAGAAAACGGCTTCACAATATAATCATCCCCGCCGACGGCAAAGCCCTTCACTTTGTCTGTATCCTCAATACGAGCTGTCAGAAAAAGAATGGGGCAGGATATGTAGTCACGAATACGCCTGCATACCTCCAAACCGTCTAATTCGGGCATATTTATATCAAGCAATATAATATCCGGCTGCCGTTCTACTTGTTTCAGGGCGTCAGCTCCGTTTGCGGCAGATAAAACAAAAAAACCTTTGCTTTCAAAAAAACTGCCAAGCATTGCTACGATATCTTTTTCATCATCCACAATCAATATTTTGTCATGCACCTTTCACACCTCCTGTCAGGTCACAGTAGCATATAAATTTCAACTATTTATCAACTTTTTACTTTCTTGCTGATAATCTCCATAGACAAGAAACGACATAGTCTTTGATATGCCCCTTGTCAAGTAGACAGGTTAAATATTAAAAAATTAAGTGCAGATGATGCCTACATTTCACTTTGAAGTGTAGGCATTTTTCTGTGAACACCATTTCTCTTTATATTTGTTTATTCGCATTTATTTTCAGGAATAAGATATCCTGTCGGTATATCAGATGCTAATGCTTCTTGGCGTACTTCTAATGGGGTTTTACAGTGATATCTGTCCTGTGGACGTTCTTCACTGTAAAAACGTAAATAATCTTTGATTGCATATCTTAACGAAGCCTCATCAGTTATTGCGTACATCTGGTACATTTCAGATTTTATAATCCCCCAAAATCCCTCTGTGGTCCATTGTCGATACAGTGCCCGACTCTGGACATGGATTGCTCCATTTCCTGTTCTTTAAGTTTTTTCTTGAATACCTTATTGGTATACTGAAATCCCCGATCTGAATGAAAAATCGGTTTAGCACTTGGATTCGCAACGATCGCTTTATCAAATGTTTTAAACACTAATCTATTTTCATTTCTTGCACTCACAACCCAATGCTACGGTGCGGTCAAGGTATCCTCACAGGCAATGTCAAACTTATCAAAACCAATATCATAGAGGAACATATTGATACGGCACAGATTGTAAGTGGTGATATTAATTTCCTGTCCATAGAAGCCATTGCGGACGGCATCTCTGCCCAGTATTTTTTCTGCTTTCAGAAGAAGAACCCTTGGCCGAACTTTCAATATGATTGAATACCCGCTCCAATGTCTCGTTCAGATTTTCGTCATAATCTGCTCTTTCGTTCACATTACAAAACAGCACCGCGCAATTCATCTGCGATGGCCCATATTGCTCGGTGAAGCTCGTCCCGCTCCTGCTCTTTTTTGGTATCAATCATGGTCTTTTTTCTCCTTATCGTCTGCTATAAACTCCAGAATATCGTCAACGCCACAGTCAAGGGCATAGCAAATTCTTTCAATACTGTCCAATGCCACATAGTTGTTGCGTTTCAATCTGGTAATAATATTTGCACTAAATCCACCTTTTTCCATCAGCTGGGCATATGTCATTCCTTTGTCTATCATCCGGTGGAACAATCTTTTATAGCTTACTGCCATACGTTCTTCCTCCTCTCATTCTGAATACCAGTGTGTGAAAATCTATATTTTAGAAAGTAACTCAAATCTTGTTTTTATTTGTGAAACCATTGGTTTTTGATTGCGTAACCTATGGTTTTCAAATAGAAAAAGCGATATGCCGTCTCCACAAAGGAAACACATATCGCCTTTTTACAGCAGAATGCAAAGAAAACTGCGAGCTTCTTTACAAATATTTACTTGCTTTTCTAAGACTCAATTTGTCCATTTTTGCCTCAATCCTTTTCCACCAGGGCAAAGCGCGGCACGCTGCTGCCATCGGGCAGCATCACATCCTCACAAAACATTTTCAAGGGTCTTGCCCACACATCATGATCGCCATACAATGCCTTATAAATCACCAGTTCTTCCTCTGTCTCGCTATGCCTAGCAATGGCTTGCACCTGATACAGCTTATTTTTATAGTGTCGATAGATTCCGCCTATTACTAACTCCTGCATATGATTCGGCTCCTTTTTCTCTGATTCTATCCGCGGCCTATAACGGCATGGGCACATAGGCCCACAGCTGTTCTGTCACAAACACGACAAACACAGCGCCCAATGCGACAATCAACAATCCTTTCTTTTTGTAGGCCAAAAAGATTGCTGCTGCCATACCTGTTATGGCGGACACCACATTTGCCGTGGAATAGAGAATCCCAGGCAAAGTCATCGCCGCCAGCACCGCATAGGGCACATAGTACAGAAAGGAACGGATAAACCGATTTTGAATTTTGCGCCGCATGAAAGTCAGCGGCAGCATGCGGGGAATATAGGTGACAATGGCCATCACCGCCACCGCAGTCAGCACATAAAAATAATTATACGTATGTTCCATCAATTACGCCTCCCCTTCTTCTTCATCACCCACAGGCCATTTTACAGCCGCAAAGCTGCTGGCAAGCACTGCGCAAATAATAATCACCCAGCCGCTGGAAAGCTGATTCAGTACCGGCGCATAATAAAACACACAGCTGATCAGCGCTGCCAGGACAATCACCCAGGCCAGAGCATGCTCTTCCCGCGCCGGCGGAATAATGACCGCCAAAAACATGCCGTAAATTGCAATCCCCAAAGCGCTGCGCACCATATCCGGCAACAGAGAAACCGCCGTGGCGCCAATCAGCGTGCCCAAGGCCCAGCCCCAAAAGGGCGCCGTCATCAGTCCTATAAAATAAGCCGCCGAAATTTGTCCTTTGGCCTGCATGCTGACGCCAAAAATTTCGTCGGTCACACCAAAGGACATAACCAGGCGTTTGGGAATGGATAAAGCCGGGTCAATGCGCTGAGACAAAGACAGCGACATCAACAGATAGCGAATATTGATGACAAAGGTGGTCAGACCAATCTCAAACAGACTGCCGCCATTGATAATCAGCGCCGTACCGGCAAACTGACCTGCCGAGGTCAAATTGGTCATGGAAATCAGCACTGCAATCCAAAAAGGCAGATCATTTTCCGTACACATCATCCCAAAGGTAAAGGATACCGACAAATAGCCCAGACAAATGGGAATGCCATTTTGCAGGCCACGCAAATAGGCAGATTTTATATCAGCAGACAAGATTTCATCCTCCTCCATTATGCATATCAAAGTAGGTCAAAGAAAATAGCTCACCGCCGTAGGAGCCAGCAGTGAGCTCTTATTTCATCCTTGCAATTTTAAATTGTAAAACTTTTTGCAAAAAATGTCAACTGTTTCTCTTTTATCACGTAAATTGGTTTTAGGAAAAAAGAGATACCTCCGCGAATCCCGAAGTTATCTCACTTTTTCAGCGCAGTCGATGTGACAGCACAGAAGCGTTCTGTTCTCCATTCACCCTTGACGCGCTCCCCTATTCTTTAATCAAAGCCACATTTGCACTGTGCACTAGGTACACCTTGCCGTTTATTTTTACCTGAATCTGATCTCCGTCTGCATAATCTGTCCAGCTGTCCACTTTTCCTTTTACAATTTGTCCGTCGGGCAATCTTATAATTGCTGTATCATAAGCATATGTCAAGTCGATAATAGTTCGATTATAAAAATTTTCACCAACAAAGTACACGCCTACTGCCAGAATCAGAAAAACAATTATAATCACCATGGCCGCAACAACCTTTTTCTTCATACTCCACACCTCCCGTCTTTCTTCCCATCCTTACCACACGTCTTCTTTTACGCCCCGGCGCTTCAAGATTGCCGGATAGAAAAGCACAATCAGCAGCATGCACACAGCCAGACAGGCCGCAATAAAATAAATCTGCCGATAACCGCCCAGCACGCCTGCCATAGCGCTCCAGAAGATGGCGCCCACAAAAAATCCCATATCCTCAGACGCCAAATAAATACTGTTGCTGGTGCCTTGCCGTAATTTGCTGATGGTTTTGATTGTTTTGGTAGTCAGAAGGGGATAATAGAATCCCATCGCTGCACCGAAAGGAACCGCCAACACATAAAGCCATCCTGCGCTGTCCGCAAAGAAGATGCCCAGATATACCCCAATCAGCAAGACTGTAATCCCGATAAGCACGACACGCTCCGATAAAACCTGCAAAATGGGATTCATAAATAACCGCACCAGAAAATTGGCCACAGCAAATATAATAAAAAATAAAGACAGATTTCCCATACCATTATCCAACGCATACAAGTTCAAACAGGCCACCACAGCAGACTGCCCGAAGGCCAGCAAAAAGGTCAATACCAGAAAAATGCCGGTAGCCAATGTAAAGGAATGCTGCAAATTTTTTTCATCATTTGATGTCCCATTAGTTTCCTTGGGAGATTGTTTCTGCCCTCTTTGCAGGAAGAATACCAGTACTGCCGTGAGCACCGTAGAAAGCACCGTGACGATAAACACCTTGCCAAATTGCTGCGCATCACTGTGACTCAGGTTTAATGCCAGAGATGGTCCTACCGCACCGCACAATGTGAAAAACATCATGCTGTAGCCCAGTCCTTCCAGCAGTCGGCGCGGCGGCAGCATGGAGCTGACGATGGTGGCAATGGCCGCACTGGACAAGCCATAGCCCAAACCGTTGGCAATCCGCATACACAGCAAAATTGTCACACTATCAGAAAACAAGTATCCTGTGCTGGCCACCAGGGACAAGCAAACTCCGAAAATTAAAATTCCTTTGACAGGGAACCGCTCCAGCAAACGTCCGGAAACAAGACGGGTTAATAATGACGCAAAAGTAAAGATTCCTGTCACCAAACCCACATAAAACTCAACAGACGTAAGACCCCGCGTGTAAATTCCAATGGTAGAGTAAAGCATAAAATAGCCAAGATTGACACCGAACTGAATGCCGTTGGCCAGAAGGAACTCCTTTGTCCACAATTTTTCTTTTTCCAAACTACCACCCTTCTCTTAAGCTAAAACACACTTTATCTGTATCCTCAAAATTCATTCTCCAACTGCTCATTTATCATCTTGTTTCAGATGTATTTTCTATTTCAACTTTGCACGTTCAACAGGCAAAAAGGCTGCCCTATTTTCCAGCCAGCCTCTGCCAATGATTCCCCTGCTCGGTTTTTAGCGGAGCGTTCCTTTGCGCTTTCTCTGGCTGGCCATTTCCACTCTAGCGCTTTTTTCCTTGACCAGCTTGAATACGCGCGCCCGCTCCAAAATGCGGTCAGAGGTGCGTGCTGTGTAGTATTCCTTAATCTGATTCAAATCCAGATTGGAATTGATAATCCACGGCTTGTTCTGATAATTGCGGTCCTCCAAAATGAGGACCAACTGCTCTATCACAAAGTCAGTAGTGCGCTCTGCACCCAAATCGTCGATGACCAGCAAATCGCAGCTGCGCAGCTGCTCCAGCATCTCACTGCACAGCTGCCGACTTTCCTCATAGCGATATTGCCGAATCAAATCAAACAAGTCAGAAGCGCGCCGGTACAACACCGTATTGCCATTGGCCAGCACTGCGTTGGCAATGGCTGCGGATAAATGCGTTTTGCCACGGCCTACATCGCCGGTCAGAAACAGACATTGCCCTGCCTGCTTCTGCAGAATATCCTGGACAAACTGTCGGCACCACGCCACTTTTTTTTCCATATCCTCCCCATCGGCATAACGCTTTGTCTCAAAATTGTCAAATGTAAATTGCCGCATGGCCTCTGGCATGCCGCTGCGCAAAAAAAGTTCTTCCAAACGCTCCTTTTGATAGCAGCTGCATAATACGCCGGGCTCCAGATATCCCCTGTCCTCACACAGCGGACAATCCCACTGCGGTCTGTAAATTGATTCATCCAAATGATTTTCCAGGAGCACCTGCCGCTGCAGCTTTAACAACCCGGCAATCTCTTCTTCCAGGCGCTGCCGTTCCTGCGGATTTTTTTGCAGCACGCCTGCGCGGATCATGGCAATATTTTTCTGCGCAATGGTCTGGTCCAACTTCTGCAATTGGGGTAACTCGCGATAAATTTCTTCCAGGCGCGCATCCCGCTGCTGCTGCTTTTTCAGCCGCAGCTGATCTCGATTTATCATCCTATCCCATCCTATCTCGCCATAGCTTTTATTCTTCCAGGAAGCTCAAGTCCAGATCATCCGACTGGAATTTGTGCTTCACAATTACTTTTTTCTCTTTGGAGGTCTGCTTCTTATCTGCCTTTTCTTTGACCTGCCGCTGTTTCTTCTGCATGACCAGCTCTGCCGTCGTAATTCCCTGTTCCCGCCAGTCAGAAAGTACTGTATCCATATACTGCAGGCGATTCTGCGCCCCTACTGTCTCTTCCACTGCCAGCATAATCAGTTCGTGACTGAACTTCCACTCATAAAACCATTTGCGGTACAATTCCTTTTCCGGCTCACTGGGATAGCTGTTCTTTTGCCCCAGCTTGCGCAACACTGCAGTCATTTTGGAAGTGACCGTGTCCAAATCCTGTACAAAATTCTGAAAACTCACTTCATCCCGCACATTGGCCCCGTAGGCCATCCGGCAGAAAAAACCAAAATCATATTCCCTGCGGTGATTGCGATAATGCTTAACAAAAATTTCATAGACCAAATCATAAGACCAGTTATAGCGCTGCACTGCTTCCTGAATATTCTGTTTATCCCGCATAGTAAGAAACAATCCCAAGGTCTGCTCCAGCTTTTTGATCAGCTGCGCATAATTTAGCTGTGAGGTCGTATACTTCGCCGCTTCCTCGGTAACATACAGCGGTTCATTTCCCAAAAGGCTGGCGCTCATCTTGTCAAACATCGGAGAAAAATCTACCGTTTCCGTGTCAGTGAACCAGTGAATGAGTCCTTTTTCGTGCAAGGTCCTGGCCGCCTCCACCGCATATTTGTCGTTGCGCTTAATCTGGTCGGCGCCGCAATAGAGCAGATAGATAATTTTTCCGATATCATCAAAACTCAAATGCAGTTGCTCCATCATCCCCAGCATGCGGTTGGGAATACTGATACTGCCGCCCTCAAAAAACCAAGCGGTCACATTCTGTTTCGTCAATGCTGTCACCTCATCCTACTGTAATCCCTGTAATGCGCACATCAATGCGCTGCACAGTCAGGTTGGTCATCTTATCCAAATCCTGAATGGTATGAATCTGAAACTGTTCGATAGCCGACTGAATGGGAATGCCAAAGCGAATTTTCATCTCACAGTAAATACTGACGCCAAAATCACTCATATCGACCTGAATTTTAGCACCCCGGTCAAATTCCTCCTGCTGAAGCAAATTGTAGCGCACAATTTGCTCGATGGCATTCTCCGCAATGGTCAGCCGTCCCAACTGGGAAAACCTCGGCCGCACAATGCACTTATCATCGGCAGCCATACTGCCTGACTTATCCTTGTCCTTCTCTTTATTCTTTTTGGTCATAAAACCAAAAATAGAATCAATCCAATAATTGGGCAAATCCTTTTTCACTTCAATGCTGGGCAGCGGAATGACGTGCTTTCCTTCACGGCGCATAGTCTGCGCCAGCTCTATCTGCTCCGGCGTGGCAATATCCTGAATAAAAATTTTATATTTTACCTGCGGCAGTCCCAGTGCCTCTGTGATGCGGTCAATCATTCTTTCCGAAGTGCCAAGAATCAGAATCTTCTTTGGCTCCAGCTGCGCAATGCGTTCCCGCACCTGGGAAGCATGAATGGGGTCGTGAAAGATTGCCCGTTTTACCGCCGCCACAGTAGTTTCTTCGGCCTTGGCCGAGGTCCCTGCCATTTTTTTGCCATCCTTGATCAATAAGCCGTCGTCAATCATCATTTCAATGTGATATTGCTCCATCACCGAATTGGCATTATGACTCTTTCCGGTGCCGCTGGCACCGATTAACGCATAGACTTCCATAGTTGTTCCTCCTGTAAAGGAATTGTACCTGTGTAGATAATTCCCTCCAAATGAATCTCACAGGTGTATACATATATTTCTACACCAGCCAGATAGGCCAGCTTTAAATGCTCCCCAAAATCAGGATCCCGCTTCCAGTTCACAGCAAAGTCACGAGCCGCATTTCCCATGACCAAAAAGATCACCGCGCTGTCCAGCCCTGCTTCTTTGCAGCGTATCAACTGGCTCAAATGCTTGCTGCCCCGTTTGGTTGGCGCGTCGGGAAACCGCGCCGTGCTCCCTTCCAATAAGTTCACCGACTTCACTTCCACATAGCAGAGTTGGTTTTGCCGCTTCAAGCGAAAATCTATCCGGCTGTCACCGTATACTTTTTCCCGCTCAATTTCTGCAGCTTCTGCAAAGCCCGGTAAAATGCCCTGCGCCAGCCAAAAGGCAATCAAGTCGTTGGCTAAATGGGCATTCAGACAAATCAAACGAGTTCCCTGCCTGACCAAAAGCAAAGTATAGGCTGTCTTTCGCTGTGCACCTGACGCAGGCGACACCCACACTGCCACGCCTGGCGTCAGCAGTTCTTCCATACGGCCCGAATTAGGCACATGAACCGGTACCACCTCGCCCTGCAGCTCTACCTGTGCCCGAAAACGATTCTCCCGTTTCAAAAACTTTGCCTCCAGCAAGGGGCCCAGCGGAAATAATTTTTCCTGCACCACTGTGTTCATGCCCGGGCTTCCTCTATCACTGCCAGCACAAACTCCGCTGCTGTTTTCATTTCGCTGATCTTCAAATATTCCTCCACACTGTGTACGTTGGTCATGCCCACACCCACATTGGTGGCGGGAATCCCTTTTCCGCAGAACACATTGGCGTCGCTGCCACCGCCGCTTTTCACCAAATGAGGCTCCAAGCCCAAACGGCGCACAGCCGCACAGGCCAACTGCACTGTCACGCTTTCCGGGTCCAAATCAATGGCCGCATAACACTCTTCTACCTTACATACTGCTGTGCCGCCCATCTCCTGTGCAGCTTCCTCACAGCAAGCAATCATATGGGCAATCTGCCCGTCCACCTTCTCTTTGTTCAGGCTGCGCGCCTCTCCGTAGAGAACCGTCTCTCCGGCAACTACATTGGTAGCCCGCCCGCCCTGAATAATGCCGATATTCGCAGTGGTTTCTTCATCTAAACGGCCTAAGCGCATATTGGCAATAGCCTTCGCCGCCATTTGCACGGCACTGATGCCCTTTTCCGGCTCCACACCGGCGTGGGCTGCTTTTCCCTGGAAGGTCACCGTCAAATCAATATGATAGGGTGACGCCACGCAGATTTCATTGGGCATCCCGTCGCTGTCAAAAAAGAACGCCCCATCCACAGGCGGAATCTTCTCTAAATCCACATATTTGGCGCCCAGCAGACCAATTTCCTCAGCCACGGTAAAAATCACCTGTACCGGTCCGTGAGGAATATTTGCTTCTTCCAAGGCAGTTACCGCTTCCAGCACAGCGGCGATGCCGGCTTTGTCATCTCCGCCCAGTACTGTTGTTCCGTCACTTTTTATGATACCGTCTTCTACAATAGGTTTCACGCCATTTCCCGGCACCACAGTATCCATATGAGAACAGAAAAGCACACTTTTGCCCGCGCAGTTGCCCGCCTTATAAGCCAGCACATTGCCTGCATTGCCGCCAAACTGCTTGCCCGCCTCATCTTCTGTCACTGTATATCCCAAAGCGCGCAGCTTTGCCGTCACATAGTCGGCTATCGCCCGCTCATTTTTACTCTCCGAATCCAACTGCACCAATTCCAATAAAGTTTGTACCAAACGTTGTTCCTGTATCATTGTCTTCATCCTTCCTTTGCTTCTTGTTTCTATCTATAGTATAGTCTTTTTTCACTGTAATTTGCAGCTTTACACAAAAAATTTCGCGAAAAATAGTTTATCTGATGTAGAAATATTGTAACACAAAGCAAGCAGAAAACCAATGTGCAAATCTCGCAATCCCTTCGCTTTTTGTCACCTTTTCATCCTGGCAAAATATACTATAGAGAACTAAAAAAACGGAACGCTGTTCCGCCGATCAATAAAGGAAGTGAATTTTTATGAAGGCAGAGCCTTTACTCTCATTAGAACATATCTCCATGACATTTTTCAATCAAGACGGTGTGCTGCCTGTGCTGGACGACATCAGCTTCTCACTGCAGCAGGGAGAGATTGGCGCACTGTTGGGGCCATCAGGCTGCGGAAAAAGTACCATTCTGAATATTCTTTCCGGCCTGCTCGCCCCCACCGGCGGCACCATAAACCGACAAGGCACCATCGGCTACATGTTTCAGCGGGACCATTTGCTGGATTGGCGCACAATCTATGACAATGTCTGCATTGGCTTGGAAATACAGCATCTGCAAAACTCCGATCTGCATCAACAAAAAATAGAGCGGCTGCTGCGCACCTACGGCCTGTGGGAATTTCGCAAACGGTATCCCACAGAGCTTTCCGGCGGGATGCGTCAGCGGGCAGCGCTCATTCGCACCCTGGCAGTAGACCCTGATATCCTGCTTTTGGATGAACCCTTTTCAGCCCTTGATTCGCAAACCAGACTTACCGTCAGCGAAGATATCTGTAACATCATCCGCCAGGAAAAGAAAACCACCCTTTTGGTCACACACGATATCAGTGAAGCCATCAGCTTTGCCGACACCATTTACACGCTGAGCAAACGTCCGGCAAAAATCAGAACAACTTATCGTATACAGCTTACAACCGAGCAGCCCCACACACCGCTCAACGCCAGAAAGGCACCTGAATTTCAAGAGTATTTCAACATTATTTGGGAGGAGATGATGCAGGATGCCTCTCACAGCTGAACAGACAAAGACAGCGCATCAGGCCTGGCTTTTACAGCACAAACGCGAGAAGCAAAAAATTCGCGGTATACAGATATTCCTTTTGGCAGGATTTTTAATCTTGTGGGAAGCTGCCGCCCGTCTTGGGATACTTGACACCTTTCTCTTCAGCTGCCCCAGCGCTGTTTTGCAGATTTTCTGGACCTATTTTTCCAACGGCACCATCTGGCGCCATATCGGCATTACCATGGAGGAAACCTTTGCAGGCTTCTTCATCGGCACATTCTCTGGAATCGCCATCGCCACACTACTCTGGTGGAAGCCCATTCTCTCGCGTATTCTGGACCCCTTTCTGGTAGTCCTCAATGCGCTGCCCAAAACTGCGCTGGCACCCATCGTCATCGTCTGGTTCGGCGCCGGTATGCCCGGTATCATTGCCGTGGCGGTATCCATCTGTATTGTGGTAACCATTATTTCTGCCTACACAGATTTCCGCAGCGTCGATGAGGATAAAGTCCGTATGCTGCAAAGCTTTGGCGCCACGCGGGGCCAGATTTTATATAAGCTGATTTTACCGGCAAACCGCGATAATATGCTGAGTCTGGCCAAAATCAATATGGGCTTGTGCCTGATTGGGGTGATTGTAGGAGAATTTCTTGTCTCCCGCTGCGGAATTGGCTATCTGATCGTCTATGGCAGTCAGGTATTCCGTTTGGACCTGGTGATGATGGGAGTTGTGATTTTGGCTGTTTGCGCCTGGTTTTTGAACAGTCTGCTCAATCTCCTGGAACATCATATAAAAAAACTTTAGGAGGGAATCACTTTGAAACAAAAAAAATGGATTGCAGCGCTTTTGTGTGCAGCACTGTTTCTGTTCAGCGGCTGCGGCGCCGCCGAACCGCAGAAAGAGACCGCCGAGCTGCAGAAAATCACCGTGGGAGAAGTCGCTCACAGTATTTTTTACGCGCCGGGCTATGTGGCCATGAGTCTGGGATACTTTGCTGACGAAGGGCTGGAAATTGATTTAATCAACCTGCAGGGCGCCGATAAGGTCATGAGCGCCCTGATTTCCGATGAAATTCAGGTAGGTCTTATGGGACCGGAAGCCAGCATTTATGTGGCAAATCAGAATTTGGAGGATTACGCCGTCAATTTTGCCCAGTTGACCCAGCGGGACGGCAGCTTCTTTGTCGGACGGGAGCCAGTGAACGATTTTAACTTCGCTCAGCTCACAGAAGCAGAAATCATCGGCGGCCGAAAAGGCGGCGTGCCGGAAATGACCCTGGAATATGTACTGAAGACTAACGGTCTGGATATCGGCGTAGATGACGAAAGCAAACCTGTGAATGTGCGCACCGACATCCAATTTGCCGCTATGGCAGGAAGCTTTGCATCCGGCGAAGGCGATTATGTCACATTGTTTGAGCCTACCGCCACGCAATTTGAGAGAGAAGGAAAAGGCTATATTCTCGCCTCTATCGGCGCACAATCCGGCAATATTCCTTACACCGCCTACTCCGCCAGCAAATCCTATATGGAAGCCAACCCTGAAATCATTCAGAAATTTACCAATGCCATCTACAAAGGTCAGCAATTCGTTGCCCAAAACGACGCCGCCGATATCGCTCCGCTGCTGGCGCCTTATTTTGAAGACCTATCCATAGAAGACCTCACCATCATCGTCCAGCGCTACAAGAATATCGAGGCATGGGACACCAATCCCCTTTTAGAACGGGAAGCACTGGAAAAGCTCATGGACGTCATGGCTCTGGCAGGGCAATTAGAACAGCGGGCCGACTATGACAAAATCGTCACCACCCAATTTGCCCAAACTGCAATCGACACTGTGACCATGCCAAGCCGCTAAACAAGACAGAAAAATAGCCTGCTTTGTCTCCCTACATAAGGAAATACAAGGCAGGCTGTTTTATATAGGTAGAACTTCTCAACGATGAAAAATATACTGGTTCACATTCCGCATCCTTTTTTACACACGTTTCTTTTTTGATGTAATGCACTTTCACTATCCCTGTTGATTTTCTATGCGTTACAGTACTTTTTCAAGTAAACTGTAACGCTGCTGTAAAACGTTTCGCTGCCGATAAAAGGCGTGACGGGATGAAAACCGTCACGCCTTTGTCTTTGCCCGCTTACCGTGCAATGATACGATTGCTGCCGATACGCGGTCATACTTCGTCAGCAGTCAGTTTTGTCCACTGTTCATGCACATCATCCTTGCGGGTGAACGCATGACTGTTGGTGGCCTCCTGCACCGTCAGGTAGTACCAGGTGCCGGGCTTGTTATCCGACCAGATTTTCATGCCCTTCAGCAGATCCGCCTCGCTCTGCGGCAGACGGTTGAGCATGCGATTGATCATGGTCATGGCCTCGGCACGGGTGATATAGTTCTCCGGACGGAAGGTGCCGTCCTCATAACCTCTGATCCAGCCCAGGGCTGCGGCGCGCGCAATCTCTCCCTGCGCCCAGTGGCCGCTGATGTCGGTGAAGCTGCTGCCGCCGCTGTGCCCGGAAGTATCAAAGCGGGCACAGATGGCAGCGAACTCGGCGCGGGTAATGGGTGCGCCGGGGTCAAAGCAGTCCCCAGTGCGGCCCTTGAGAATGCCCAGCCTTGCCATGGTGGAAACAGAAGTATTGTACCAATCGCCCTCCTGGACATCAGCAAAGGTGTTGGAGGCCGTCAGATTTCCGTCCCGAAGCTCTCCGTCCAGCAGACGGAAGAAGATGGCAGCCACCTCGGCCCGGCTGATGTTGTGCAGCGGATGCACAGTGCCGTCCTCATAACCGAACACATAGGCAAAATGCGTCTCGCCGTTGAGCCATTGGGGCACATCAGTGGGTTCCCAGCCGGCATAGACAGTCTTATTTTCGTTCATCCGAATCTCTGTGATGCGCTGGGTCAATGCCGCATCGGCATACCAGCCGGTGAAGGTATAGCCCTCACGGACAGGAACCCTGTCAAGGCGGGCTACCGTATTTCCCGCATATTGCGCATCGCCGTATTCTGTGCCGCCGTTGGACTGCCAGTGCAGGATATAGTAGGTACTCCCGCTGCTCCCGCCGCCGGATCCAGCCGTGCTACTCCATTGCGCAGTCAGAGTGATATTTCCAGTCACCGTGAGTACATCGCCAGGCTGATAAATATCTGCGCCAGCAATCCATCCATTGAAGGTGTAGCCGCTCCTGATGGGAGCTTTCTTGACCGTGATAACCGTGTTGGGCGCCATTCTCTCCAAGTCGTAGGTCTCATCAACGGCACCCTCGCCGCCGTTGAGATCGTAGGTCACGGTATAGGTGGTCTGATAGTCCGGCGTTCCATCTCCATTGCTGTCAATCGCCCACACAGCGTAGAGGGTTACATCCGCCGTTCCGATCCGATACGTTGTTCCGGTGATCAGGAACTTTTCCACATCCTCCTGTTTCGTCTCCGCCGTGAGCGCGGCATCTAACTTTTTCACACTCCAGCCCGCAAAGATCTCATCGGGATTTCTGGTAAAGTTCTTCTCCGCTGTCAATATGATCTCGGTGTTCTTTTTAATGCCCGATACCTTTGCCGGTGCAGCTTCGTTGCCGCCGTTGAGGTCATAGGTGAGGGTATAGGTCTCCAGCACATCGGCTGTTCCGTTGTCATTCTCATCATAGCCCCATGCGGCGTAAACTGT
>DKVF01000057.1 GCA_002491065.1 Peptococcaceae bacterium UBA7185 | reverse complement strand
GAGGGATTTTTATGACAACCGCAACCTTAGAACGCAGCTTTGTATTTTACCAGTCCTTTCACGATATGATTGCATTGATTCCTGACATGGAAACCCAGCTGGCAGCCTATGGCATGATCTGTGCCTATGCCTTCAGCGAAATCGAGCCGCAGACAGACAACTGGGTACTGAAGATGGTATTTTCTGCGGCAAAACCACTGATAGACAGCAACCGCAAGCGGCGGGAAAATGGTAAAAAAGGCGGCAGAAAACCAGCGGCAACAGAAATGCAGACAGAAACAGCGACAGAGGTACAGGCAGACACAACGACAACAGAACAGGTAACAGCAGAACAGGTAACAGAGGAACAAAAAACAGATATACCAGATTTATTGGTATACGAAACAGATAAACAGGAAAATGCGGTATGTAAAGAAGGTGTACCAATAATATTGGTACAAGAAGAGCACTGTCAGAAGGAAACGGCAACAGAATCACCGGTAATCGCACCGCAGACAGAGCCAGCGGCAGTTGTACAACAGGAGCCGGAGCCAGAGCAAACGCCGCATATGGCGCAGGAGGACATCCTGCTATACGGGGAAAACAAATATCCTGTGACGCAAATGGAGTTGAAAAAGATTCAGAACTTTGCGCGAAAATTATTCAAAAAACACAATTTTGGGCGTATTCTCAATGAATTTGATATTGACAAGATCATGAAGTATACCGTGGCCCGCAGGGAAATCAACGGTGTAGCTGTCGGTGTGCTGGACAGGGAGAAGGCCGATCTTTTAGAATATGCCGTGGAGCAGGCCGAAGCCGCAGAAAAGCTCAACTGGCGCTATATTGAGGGGATATATCGCAATTTTCTTTTGCGGGATATCAAAACCAGTGCCGAAGCGTATCAATATGACTTGAGCAGGGATATTCCTGTACTGTAGCTGTAAGGGGGAGAAGCAAAGGAGGAATTGCCATGTCGAAAATTATGAAAAATATATGGAGCTTACCTCGCTATAAAAGAGAGTGGCACAATATCTGTGCATTGCTCCCCGCCTATCTGCCCGACGGCTGTAACGGCAGCATGATTCTTTATGAGGATGGAAGTGAGGAAGAAGTAAATTACAGGCTTTCATGGGTAATTGACGATTTATTGACTTACAAACGCAGCAGTAAAGCGATATTACAGGAACAGAGCGATCGGCTATTGGAAGAGTTGGAAAAAGCTAAACGGCAAAGGTTACCACTTCTGCTGACACAGGACGTCTGCTTCGTACCGGTGAAGGCACGGCGACCGCGAAGTCGTACTCATTGCGCAGACGGTTATGTGGTATTGTCTAAAGTGAAAGCTTTCTCAGAACAAAAAGGAAAAAACGGCTGCAAAATCAAATTTACCAATCAGTTAGAAATTGAAGTGCTGGACAGTGTGCGCACATTGCGGGGAAATATAGCGCTGGCAGCGGAAATGACGGCTTATTTGCGGGAAGAACATACCTCTGCATAATGAATACTTTGCATAAATATTCCTGATTGCCAATGGCAAAAAGTCTACCATGAAATGGTGAAACAGGCAATCAAAAGGTGTGGATAAGACTATACAGAAAAAAATGTGCGTGTTAAAATAAGAGATACAGATTTTTCTGCATTGGCAGAAACAGGGACAGGGAATGGATGACATGAATTATGATGAAGCGATACAATATATTGAGCAATTGAACAGCAAGGGAATTGTCTTGGGACTGGAGCGAATGGAGCGGTTGCTGGAGCTGTTGGCTTGTCCCCAAAGAAGTATGCACTGTATCCATGTGGCAGGGACCAATGGGAAAGGGTCGGTATGTGCTTTTTTGGAGGCAGCGCTGCGTCAGGCGGGCTTGAAGGTGGGACGATATATTTCTCCCACTCTGTATGACTATCGGGAACGGATTCAAGTGAACGGGGAGTATATAGAAAAACAAGCTCTGGCAGAGCTGATTACCAGGATACAGCAGGCCTGTGCACGCATGGAACATGATGGTCTGGAATTGCCTACGGTGTTTGAGGTGGAAACGGCACTGGCTTTCCTGTATTTCGCGCAGCAGCAATGTGATTATGTGTTGTTGGAAGTAGGAATGGGCGGACGGCTGGATTCCACAAACGTGATAGAAAAACCAGTATTGTCGGTGATTACTTCTATCAGTCTGGATCATACAAAAATGTTGGGAAGTACATTGGCAGAGATTGCGGCGGAAAAGGGCGGCATTATCAAACACAATTGTCCGGTGGTGATTGGTCCGCAGCAGAGAGAAGTATTAGAGGTATTGCAAAAGTGTTGCCAGAGCTGCGGTGTGGTGCCGCGTCTTGTAAAGCTTGAAAAACTGAAACAGCATCACTGGAGCCAGGAAGGACAGATTTTTTCCTATGGAGAATGGGAAAGTATGCATATTCGCTTGCTGGGGGATTATCAGTGCGTAAATGCAACGATTGCTTTGGAGGCATTGCAGTGCTTGCAGCAATGGGAAATGAGACTCAGCGCGGAACATATTGCGCGGGGATTGGCGTTGGCCCAATGGCCGGGCCGGTTTGAAGTGATTGGGCAGAAGCCGTTGTTCATTGTGGACGGTGCGCACAATCCGGCAGGTGCGCAGGCGTTGGTGCAAACATTGCAGCAGCATTTTTCCGGACGGCGGATCTGGCTTTTGCTGGGCGTATTTCGGGATAAGGATTATCGAAAAATGGGAGAGATTTTGAGCAGTGTCAGCGACAATGTCTGCTGTTTTAAACCGCCGACAGAGCGGGGGCTTGAGGGAGAAGCACTGGCGCAGGCGCTGAAACTATATTATACTCGTGTAACGTGGGTGCAGAATGCGGCGCAGGCAGTACAGCAGGTGTTGACGGAGGCAAAGACTGATGATCTCGTGGTATCCTGCGGCTCGTTATCTACTGTTTGCGATGTGCAAAATGCAGTGAAACAATGGGAGGCGGCACATGAAACGCATTGAAGCAATTTTACGGGATGTCCGTTTTCAAAAAAGTTTGCTGCGCATTGAGCGATTGGAGCAGCAGCGCATTTTTTGCCGCCATGGTTTGGAGCATTTATTGGATGTCGCGCGGATAGCCTGGATTCTAACAATGGAAGAGCAGCTGCCGTTAGACAAGGAAATTGTATACGGTGCGGCTTTACTGCATGATATTGGGCGTGACCGTCAATATGAGGAGCAGATTCCCCATCATCAGGCCAGCGCCGGATTGGCGGCGGAAATTTTGCCTGATGCCGGGTACAATGCTGTGGAAACAACACTGATTGTGGATGCCATTGCACAGCATGGCAAACCTTGCTGCGAGCAAGGTTCGCTGGCCCAGGTGCTGTATCAGGCCGACAAACTGAGCCGCAATTGTTTCCGATGCACAGTGCAGGATCAATGTAAATGGCCAGAGGAAAAACGAAACCGAACGATATTGTGGTGAAAACAACAACAGGTAATGACAAAAAGGAGTGGAACAACATGCAGAAGACAATGAAAATTGGCAATCGGATTTTTGATTTACAAGGGCACACATATATTATGGCGATCTTGAATGTAACGCCCGATTCTTTTTCTGACGGCGGCAGCTATAAGACGGTAGACGATGCGCTGTATCGTGTGGAGCAAATGTTGGCGGAGGGCGCAGATATCATTGATATTGGCGGAGAATCCACCCGCCCAGGCTATGACCAAAACGGCGTCAGTGCAGAAGAAGAGATGGAGCGGGTGCTGCCTGTATTGGAAGCGCTGCGGCAGAGATTTGATGTGCCGGTTTCTGTGGATACCAAAAAAGCCTCGGTGGCCAAAGCAGCGCTGCAAAGCGGTGCTGACTTGGTGAATGATATTTGGGGGTTATTACAGGATCGTGATATGGCCAAGGTAATTGCCCAGGCGGGAGCCACTTGCTGTTTGATGCACAACAAGCAGGACACCGATTATCATAATCTGGTATGGGAGTGCATGGAGAGTTTGCAGCACAGTGCTGAACTGGCTCTGGCCGCAGGTGTGCCCAAGGAAAATATTATTCTGGACCCAGGTATTGGTTTTGGTAAAACGCGAGAGCAGAATTTAAAAGTTATGCAGCAGCTGCAGCAGTTCAATTTGCTGGATTATCCTATGCTGTTGGGCACATCCCGCAAATCCATGATTGGCTTGACGTTAAACCTGCCCACCGATCAGCGATTGGAGGGCACGTTGGTGACAACGGTGTTGGCGGTGCAGGCTGGCTGGAATTTTGTGCGGGTGCATGATGTAGAGGCGAATTACCGCGCCATTAAAATGATGGAAGCGATTCGTGATATTACCGGCTAAGGAGGTACGGCAGTTGGACAAGATTTCTATAGAAAATTTGGAGGTATATGCCTATCATGGGGTATATCCTGAAGAAAATAAATTAGGACAGAAGTTTTTTCTCTCACTGCAGCTTTTTATCGATACCGACAGGGCGGTAGGACAGGATGATTTGACCCAGTCGGTAAATTATGGGGAAGTGTGCTTTTTTCTGAAGGACTGGATGGAAAAAAATACGTTCTGTCTGATTGAAACAGTGGCGGACCGTTTGGCGCAGGCGGTGTTATTGCAATATCCTTTAGTGCAGCGGATTATTTTGGAAGTGAAAAAACCCAATGCGCCGATATCTTTGCCTTTGGAAAGCATATCAGTGACAGTAGAGCGTCAATGGCATAGGGTATATGTGGGTGTGGGCAGCAACATGGGCAATCGCGAAGGGTTTATTCGCAGCGCACTGTTGCTCTTGGAGCAGCAGCGAAATTGCAAGCTGGTGCGGGTGTCTAATTTGTTCGCGACAGCGCCTTATGGTTATATGGAGCAGCCTGAGTTTCTGAACGGTTGCATAGAGGTGCATACACTGCAAAATCCCCAGCAGCTTCTGACGACACTGCACAACATCGAACAGCAATTGGGACGGGAACGGACGATTCATTGGGGACCGCGCACAATTGATTTAGACATATTGCTCTATGATGACGCTATCATTGACACGGAAAATTTAACGGTTCCCCATATTGATATGCAGAACAGGTTGTTTGTGTTGAAGCCATTAGCTGAGATTGCCGGTTTTGTGCGCCATCCTCTTTTGGGAAAGACAATTGCGCAGCTATGCGAGATCGCAGAGAAGCGGCAAAATTAGCTTGCTGGCCATAAGAAGCTTTCTTCCCGAAATTGCAGTGAAGTGACAAATCTTGTTGGACTGGACTGCAAATTGTGATAAAATAGGAAACAACAGGAACAGAATTTCAAGAGATAGAGAGGTTTTTATATGCGAATTTTAGTAGCAGGCGGTGCTGGCTATATTGGCAGTCATACGTGCTTGGTACTGTTGGAGGCAGGGCATGAGGTAATCGTGGCAGATAATCTTTGCAACAGCAAAGAGGAGTCCCTGCATCGTGTGCAGGAGCTTACAGGAAAGCCTATCATTTTTTATCAGGCGGATGTGACGGATGAAGCAGCGGTAGAAAAAATTTTTACGGAACAACATATTGACGGTGTGATTCATTTTGCCGGATTGAAGGCAGTGGGAGAGTCGGTGGAGCAGCCGGTGCGGTATTACTATAACAATGTAGTCAGCACCCTGGTTTTGTGTAAGGTGATGAAACGGCATGGCGTAAACAAATTTGTATTCAGTTCTTCCGCAACTGTTTATGGAGAGAATGCCATTCCCTTTGTGGAAACCATGGCGTTATTGCCTGCCACCAATCCCTACGGTGAGACAAAGGTGATGAGTGAACGTATCTTGCAGGATGTCGCTGCAGTGGAAAAAGATTGGTCTGTGGCGCTTTTGCGTTATTTTAATCCTATTGGCGCCCATGAAAGCGGACGAATTGGAGAGGACCCGCAGGGGATTCCCAACAATTTGATGCCTTATGTGACGCAGGTAGCCAGCGGAAAACGGGAACGTCTGCGAGTATGGGGCAATGATTATCCTACTGTAGACGGGACCGGTGTGCGGGATTATATTCATGTGATGGATTTGGCGGAAGGACATGTGAAAGCTTTAGAGAAGCTTTGTGAGGAAAAAGGCGTGTTGATTTATAATTTGGGCACCGGCCAGGGCGTGAGCGTGCTGCAGCTGGTACATGCTTTTGAAAAGGCCAACGGCTTGACCATTCCCTATGATATATGCCCGCGCAGAGCAGGCGATATCGCAGAATTCTATGCGGACGCGTCCAAGGCAGAACGGGAAATGGGTTGGAAAGCTGTACGCACGATAGAGGATATGTGCCGCGATTCCTGGAATTGGCAGAGACAAAATCCTCAGGGATATGAAATAGAAAAATGAGGTTTGTCAGATTAGTCTCTATAATTTGAAAAAATAAATAATAAAGGAGAGATTTTTTATGTCTGAAATTAAAGTTGATATTTCTGATGCCATTGCCCAGCTTCCTGTGGAGCAGTATCAGGAAAAAATTAATGCTATCCATGAGCAGTTGCATAATGGTCGGCATAGTTATACTGGATGGGTAGAGTATCCGACGAAGATAGAAGGCGATCTGGTTTGGCAGATTATGACCACCGCTTGGAAAATTCAAAAACAATGTACTGCGTTTGTGGTGATTGGTGTGGGTGGTTCTTACTTGGGCGCAAAGGCGTGTCTGGAATTATTGCAGTCGCCTTTTTACAATGAATTCTTTGCAAAAGAACGCAATTTGCCCAAAATTTATTTCGCAGGACATCATTTGAGCAGTGTTTATTATCATGAGCTATTTCACCGTTTGCGTAAAGAAGAGGTGGCGGTATGTGTGATCTCTCGCTCAGGGAGTACGTTGGAGCCCATGGTGATTTTTGAGATGTTTAAGAAATTCATGTATGAAAAATACGGGGATGGGGCAAAAGAGCGGATTTATGTGGTAACAGGCAGCGAAGGGAAATTGCGGAAGGAAGCAGAAGAGGAAGGCTATACAACCTTTGATGTACCTGACGATATTGTAGGTAGGTTTTCTGTGTTAACGCCAGTAGGATTACTGCCCATTGCCGTGGCAGGGATTGATTTGGAGGCAGTTCTGCAGGGAGCCCGCCAGGCCCAGCAGGCCACAATGGATACCGATTTGAATCATAATGATTGTTACCGCTATGCGCTGGCACGGTACTTGCTGAAAACAGAGCAGGATAAGCGTATGGAAGTATTCGAAGTATATGACGGAAAACTGCGTTATTTTACAGAATGGCTAAAGCAGCTGTTTGGGGAGAGCGAATGTCAGAAAGGGCAGGGCATTTTTCCAGTATCTATGCAGATGTCTACGGATTTGCATTCTCTGGGGCAGTTTTTGCAGGACGGCAGACAGGATTTCTTTGAAACTGCCGTTGTCATTGAAGATGTAACCTATGATATCATGCTTCCAGAAGATTTGACGGCCCATGCGAGAACATTACATCAGCTGAATCAGATGGTGCGGGAGAGTGTAAAAGAAGCCCATTTGGAAAATAATACGCCGAATATTGTGATTAAGCTGCCGGAAATCTCTGCGTATTCTTTCGGTAAAATGGTGTACTTCTTTGAGAAAGCCTGTGCGGTGAGCTGTATGCTGAGTGATTTGGACCCGTTCGTACAGCCTGGTGTGGAGCGTTACAAAGAGAAACTGCAGGAGCTGTTGAAAAATGATACGATGCAGACTGCAGAAGTTGAATAAAGTATAAGGAGAAAAAAACAAGCGTCCTTCATGCGACAGGAAGGACGCTTGTTTTTTGGGTGGAATATAAAAAGAAACAATAGTGAAATAAAAATTTTTAATGGAACTTGCAGGAAGATAGACAATCCTATTTCGTATGCTATACTAGAAATAGAAGAAGATTGAGTATATTTTGGTAAGAAAGAAGATGAGTGATGATGGAGGAAGCGACACAGGGAAAAATTTCAGAAGATAAGATAAAGCTGTTTTTGCTGGCCATCATGTTGACCAATATCGTAGCGATGATCAACACAAGCACAGTGAATATTGCACTGCCCACCTATATGAGGATATTTCATGTAGATATCAATACAGTGCAGTGGGTGGTGATTGGCTACTTATTGCCATTGGGCATGATGATGCCGCTATCAGGATACCTGTGTGAACGGTATAGCTATCGCAAAATATTTTTGAGTGGAGTCATGGCATTGGGCATTTGTTCATTGGGGTGTGCATGCTCGGTCAATTTTTATATGCTGGTGGTGTTCCGGTTTTTGAAAGGTGTAGCTGGGGGAATTATTGTACCAAGCACGATGTCAATGCTGTATCGCTATATTCCCAAACGTTTGCAGGCGGGCTACCTGGGCACAATTATGCTGCTGCAATCAGTGGGTATGGCGATGGGACCTGCTCTGGCGGGCATCTTATTGGATGTATCCAGCTGGCATGTACTGTTTTTATTTAATCTGCCCTTAATTGGTATTATTGTATGGGCGGGCAGAAAAAGTCTGCCTTACGAGGCGGGTGTTCAGGCAGAACGGATTGATTTTTTTGGCGTGATTGAAATTTGTGTTGGCACAGGATTGGTCATGTTTGCTTTTTCAAAAGGGGAAGAGTGGGGGTGGAGCTCCGCAGTATTTTGGAGCTGTCTGCTGAGCGGTATGATATTGGCAGTGCTCTTTGTGATACGACAATTTCATACCAGCCATCCGTTATTAAACTTTGCAGTGCTGAAGTATAAGCCTTTTGTACTCACGCTGCTGGTGCAGTGTACATTAGCAATGACGATGGGAATCAATGCGATTTTGTCGCAGTTCTATTTTCAAACAGGGCGTGGTTTTTCAGCGTCTACTACTGGTATACTTTTGATGATACCATCCGCTTTTATGATGTGCGGTAATGCGATTACCAATGCATTACATAAACGAGGATTGGTGCGCAGTTTGATTACTGGTGGGATGGCCATTGCGTTGATAGGCAATTTGGGACTATGTCGCCTGACGATGGAGAGCAGTTTAATTTTTGTGCTGGGCTGTTATATGCTGCGTTTCATTGGTATGGCCGTCTTGCAGATGCCCTTGACAAACTATGGCTTGGGTTCTGTGCCGTCGGAATTGTCCGGTCATGCTTCATCTATGTTTAACTGGGGCAAGCAAGTAGTACAGGTAGTATCGACTAATATTTTAACGGTAATGCTTAGCCTGAATCTCAACCGTTATTATTTGGCAGCCGGAAATACCGGCGTGCCAGTGGAAGGTACGATGGAGTATCGTTTGGCAGCGATCCAGGCAGTAAATACAGACTATCTTTACTTGGCAATATTTCTGACGATTTCGCTTTTTTGCACGTTTTTAATCAAGCCACAAAAATCGAACTGTTCATAAAATAATGGAAACGCAATATCTTAAGTATTAGAGTTGATGCTTAAGATATTTTTTTGTGCGATTCTTATATTTCCTGGAATGAGGAAAGACAAAACAATGTGAATTTAGGATGAAAAATGAAATGAGGGAAGAGGGGCGACAATCTGTATGCTTTTTGACGGTCATTCTGATATATTGTATGCGCTGGAACGTCAAAGACGAAGCGGAGAGCGGGACGTGTTCCGCCGCCATTATCTGCAGAATTTTCAACGGGGTAAGGTGGAAGGCGGCATTTTTGTGTTGTGGGGAAATCCGGAAGAAGAGAGAGCGGTACAGGAACAAATTCTGCAGCAATTACAAACAGTGCAGGCAGAAGTAGAAGCGGCACAGGGGGCATTTCAGCCAATATATGACAGGGCAGATTTATTGGAATTGGATAAGAGGGCAGAAACGACGGACGGTGTCAGATTCCTTTTAGGTGTAGAAGGTTTAGATGGTTGTGCGCAGGACATTGATGCGATAGAGTGGCTTTATGCGCAGGGTGTGCGTCACGTATCCCTTACATGGAATGGAGGCAATGCTTTTGCCGCAGGTATAAACGCAGTGGGCGGCTTGACTGCTTTAGGGCGTTTGGCAGTACGTCATATACAAGAAAAGGGGATGCTCCTGGATGTGTCCCATTTGAATGATTTGTCTTTACGGGATGTGCTCTGGGAGACGCGCGGGCCGTTGGTTGCCTCCCACAGCAACAGCCGTAGTTTATGCGACGTGCCTCGTAATGTGACAGATGCACAGGCAAAAGCTATTGCAGCCACTGGCGGGTTGATTGGCATAAACAGCCATCCGCCCTTTATTGCGCAGGATAAAGGGAAACAAGACCTGGAGCATTTGAGTGACCATGCAGCCTATCTGGCAGATCTGGTAGGGGTAACGCATGTGGCCTTTGGCTTTGATTTAAATTATTGGGAGGAAAATGGTACGGGATTGCACATATTGAAAAATTATGCGCAGACAGAACATTTTTTGCAGCTATTGGAGCGGCGGGGCTTCTCGAAACAGGAGATTGCGCAATTAGCCCGGGAAAACTTTCTGTGTTTGTTAGGACAGGTGCTGACATAAAAAAAGGCTTTGCAGCATAGAGTATAGCATTCTGAGAAAGGAAGGCGATTTCTATGCAGGAACAGGAAAAGGCCGGATTAGAAATGATTGAACGTCAACTGATGCGGTTGAGAGGTGTAAACAATGTTGATGAGTTTGATGAAGAGAAGATTGTGCTGCAGACGGAGTTGGGAAAATTGGAGATAAAAGGCCAGCATCTTAATGTGACCAGTTTAGATGTGGAGCATGGCAGTTTGCAAATAGACGGGATCATTGACAGCTTTTCCTATGTAGAAGAGAAGAAAAAAAGAGCACGCAGTAAAAAACAGATAGGCCTGCTTTCCCGTTTACGTGTATGAGTCAAACTTTGTTAGGACAGCAGTTGCTGCAAATGCTGCAGATGGCTCTCTTTGGTTGGTGCCTTTTCTTTTCGGCACAGTTGAAGCAGACGCTGGCTTTATGTGGAAAATGGAGTTTCAAAGGGAAGATGGTTGGGGATTTTTTCTTTTGTTTAGTGTGGGGGATGTTGCTTTGGTTGGCATTGTTGACAATCAGCGGTGGACTGGTGCGCAATTATATTGTGTTTGGTGCGCTTGCAGGCTGTGTAGTTTATCAAAAGTTCTGTCATAGGTTGTTAGCAAAGCCCTGCCTGTTGATTGCAAAAACTTTTATATTTATATGGAACAAGATTTGTTTTGTATTGTTGCTTCCATGGCAACTGTGTTATCGCTTCTTCTGGGTGCCTTGTAGGAAAATTTTTTATAATTTTTTAAGCGAACGGCAGGAATTAGACGAAGAAGGAGAAAATATTATAGAAAATGAAAATAATTTTTCAACTTGATATAGATTTTAAGTAAATTTTATTATATAATATATCGGTAGAAAAGTGTGTGGGTGGTGAATCAATGGCAAAGAAGAAGAGAACAAAAGTGAATACAAAACGAACGATCATTACTTTAGTTGCTGTGTATGTGGTTTGCCATCTGGTTTATGGTGCCTGCAGTATTGTGGATTTGAAATTGCAGCAGCGGCAATTGGCACAGGATTTAGATGCGGCCTATGTGACGCAGAGTGAGCTGCAGGCTGATTTGGAGTACATGAGCAGTGAGGATGCCATAGAAGAAATCGCCAGAGAACGGTTAGGGCTGGTGAAAGATGGCGAAATCCTGATTCGGCGGGTAGAGGCCAGTCAAACTCCATAAATAGGATACTACTTTTCAAACGTTCTGTGCCGCAAATAGGTGCAAATTTAATTTTTTAGGGAGGCAGTTTGTTCGCATGTCCATCAGTAAAGGGCAAATTTTAGAGGGAACCGTAACAGGTATTACAAAATTCGGCGCATTCGTAGAACTCAGCACAGGAGAGACCGGTTTGGTGCATATTTCCGAAGTGGCAGACACCTACGTAAATGACGTGAATGACTTTTTAAAAATGAAAGATCCAGTCAAGGTGAAAGTCATCAATGTAGATGACAGCGGAAAAATAGGTCTGTCGATCCGTCAGGCTAAGGAACGGCCCAAACAGCCGACGGTTTCCTTTGAAGACCGGTTGGCCCGTTTTATGAAAGACAGCGATGAGAAGCAAGCTTCTCTGAATAAGAATATGAATAACAAACGGAAAAGCGGTAATCGATATTAAGCAAAAGGCGGTGTGAGAGGACACCGCTTTTTTGTGCATGAAAAATGCATAAAAAAGCAGGTACGACAGCAAAGGAGGAAGGTTTATGCGCAAAGCAGTCATTGATATGGGCACCAACAGTACACGGCTGGCGGTGGCAGAATGGAGCGATCACGGTCTACAGATGGTGGAAACAAAGGTAGCGGAAACTCGTTTGGGAGAAGGCCTGGGCTCAGACTGTAGAATAAAGCCCATTCCCCTGGCGCGCAATGTGGAGACAGTGCGGCAATTTGTAAAGCGTGCGGAAGAACTGGGCGCGGAGGACATCCGCATTACGGCGACCAGCGCGGTGCGGGATGCTGTAAACAAAGAGGAAGTAAAGCAGACTATTGGTCAGGCTGCTGGTGTGCCGTTAGAAATTTTGCCGGGAGAGATGGAAGCACGGCTCAGCTATTTGGGCGCCAGCGGAGATTTTTTACATTGGAATCGGCCTCTGGCAGTGTTGGACATTGGTGGCGGCAGTACGGAATTGGTTTATCCTCTCAAGGATGAAATTCACAGTGCCAGTGTTAATATGGGTGCCGTGCGGCTGCTGGAGCATGATGAATTGCGCGGCCAGGTGAAGACTGTACTGCGTGGATTATTGGCGCAGCCTTTGCCGCCGCAGTGCGCGCTGATTGCGGTGGGAGGAACCAATACCTGTCTGATGGCAATGGAGTTGGGCCTCACTCAATATGACAGCAGCAGAATTCATGGTCAGTTTCTCAGTAAAGCGCGCGTGGATGCTTGGTGTCAGCGATTACTGTCTATGACGCAGGAAGAACGGGTACAGATTCCAGGTATGAAGGAAAAACGCGCAGATATTATGCCTTATGGCGTGTTGATTTTGCAGCAGACCATGGAGTTATTGGACATGCAGGAAGTGTGCATCAGCGACAAAGGATTGGTATATGGACTGTTGTTAGAGGCTTTTGATTCTGTCAGTTAAATAGGGATTGTATCCTGCTCTATGGGAAATTTTATTTTCTTTCTGGCAAATCTGTGATATCATAGAAAAGACAGACGATAGAAGGAATGATATGTTCCCTTTTAGGTCAATGTCATTATTAGCTTAACTTAATGACATTGACTTGACAGGGCGCACACCAAGTGTGCAGGTGCATCTGCTTTTTTGTTTGCTGGAGGAAAGAATCTTATAAATTTTTTTCAATTGGCTGTATAAATATTTAGGCATTGACAAGGAAGTTTGAATTCTTTATACTAAAACAAAAGACAAATAGAAGTCGGTTGAGGAATCTGGGAGAGAATGGCTACAGTGATGCTGTAGTTTCATCGCCGAAGGTGCAAGAGCGAAAACTCTCAGGCAAAAGGACTGGATTCTGACGACACTCTGGAAAGCAGAGATGCACCGAAGAAGCAACTTGCGAACGCAGGGAATCTTTCAGGTAAAGTAACAGAGGCACAGGAATGATAGCGAGCACGTTATTGTTCTTGTGTCTCTGTTTTTTATTTTATTATTTTTTTCACAAACTTATTATCTGCGAGGAGGAATGATGTATGGAAAAGAAAACCCCGCTGTATGACTGCCATGTAGCAGCCGGTGGAAAAATTGTATCATTTGGCGGCTATCTGTTGCCGGTGCAGTATGAGACAGGTGTAATTAAGGAGCATATGGCAGTGCGCAGCGCCTGTGGTCTGTTTGATGTTTCCCATATGGGAGAAATTGTGCTGTCTGGTCCCGATGCACTGCACAATGTGCAGCTGATTACATGCAATGACATGCGTGGGATGTATGATGGTCAGGTGCGTTACAGTCCCATGTGCAATGAGCAGGGCGGTGTAGTGGATGATATTCTGGTTTATCGTATCAATGAGGAAAGCTATCTGTTAGTGGTCAATGCAGCCAACAAAGACAAGGACGCAGCTTGGATTTCCGGTCATCTGTCCGGTGATGTGCAGTTCCGCGATATTTCAGAATCAGTTGCGCAGGTAGCCCTGCAAGGACCGAACTCGGTGGCGATTCTGGCTGGTTTGGTGGAGGACGCACAGATTCCCAAAAAATATTACAGTTTTGTCCAAGAAGCAGATGTGAAAGGAATCCGTTGCTTGATCTCCCGCACTGGTTATACAGGAGAGTTGGGCTATGAACTGTACTGTGCCGCCGAAGATGGTCCAAAATTGTGGAATTTGCTTCTGGAAGCAGGTAAGGAACAGGGATTGATTCCCTGCGGATTAGGTGCTCGCGATACCTTACGGTTGGAAGCAGCGATGCCATTGTATGGGCATGAGATGGATGATACTGCAACACCGCTGGAAACAGACTTGGGTTTCTTTGTAAAACTGGATAAAGAGGATTTCATCGGGAAAGCTGCTTTGGTGGCAGCTGGTGAGCCGAAACGCTGCCGGGTAGGATTAAAGGTGACAGGCCGTGGCATTGCCCGAGAACACTGCCCGGTATATGTGGGCGACAAGCAGATTGGGATGACCACCTCCGGCACCCATTGTCCCTTTATCGGGATGCCTGTGGCTATGGCCTTGTTGGAGAAGCCTTACGGCGAAGTGGGCAGCGAAGTGGAGGTTGAGATTCGCGGGCGTAGAGTGACCGCCGAAATCGTGCCGCTGCCTTTTTATAAACGGCCGAAAAAATAAACGGGAACGAATCACGATATGTTGCGGAAAAGTAGCGCAGCCAAAAACAGAATACACATAGAAAGTGGTAAATAGAAGAAAATAAAAACGAAAAAATTTTTAGGAGGATGTTTACAATGACAATTTTAGAAGGATTGAAATACACCAAATCTCACGAATGGGTAAAAGAAAACGGTGACGGAACTGTAACAGTAGGGCTAACAGATTATGCGCAGCAGGAGTTGGGCGATCTGGTATTTGTAAATCTGCCATTGGCAGGTGATGGCGTAACAGCCGGTGAAGCTTTTGGCGATGTGGAATCGGTGAAAGCGGTATCCGATGTGTTCAGTCCAGTAAGCGGCGAAGTAGCAGAAATCAATGAAGAACTGTTGGATGCGCCTCAGATGATTAACGAAACTCCATATGATGCATGGCTGATAAAGGTGGAAAATGTGAGCGACAGTGAAGAACTGCTGAGCGCTGTGGAATATGAAGCCTTTTTGGCACAAGGAGAATAAGTATGGGACAGTATATACCTTCCACCAAAGAGGAACAGCGGGAGATGCTGGCAGCCATCGGTGTTGACTCGTTGGCAGCCTTTTATGAAAACGTTCCTGATTCTGTTCTGTTGAAAGAACCTTTGCATATTCCCGCAGGAAAATCGGAACTGGAAGTACGGCAGATGATGGAAACCATGAGCCAAGAGAATAAAGTATTTGGCACTATTTTGCGCGGTGCGGGCGCGTATCAGCATTATATTCCATCTATTGTAAAATATATTACTGCCAAGGAAGAGTTTGTGACAGCCTATACGCCTTATCAGGCTGAAATGAGCCAGGGAATTCTGCAGTCTATTTTTGAATACCAGACGATGATTTGCGATTTGACCGGTATGGATACCTCCAATGCCAGCGTATATGATGGCGCTTCAGCTGCAGCAGAGGCGATTGCCATGTGCAGAGACCGCAAACGGACGGTGGCATTGGTATCGGCTACCACTCATCCCGATGTGCTGGCTACCATGCGTACTTATTGCTATGGCGCAGGTTATGAGCTGCGCATTGTGCCGGAAAAAGACGGCCGTACAGATAGAGATGCTTTAGAACAGGCTCTGACTGCCGATGTATGTTGTTTCTATGTGCAGCAGCCAAACTTCTATGGTAACTTTGAAGACTGCACTGCATTGGGTGAGACGGTACATCAGGCAGGTGTTAAATATATTATGGGCTGTAATCCTATGGCTTTGGCTGTGATGAAAACACCGGCTGCCTGCGGCGCAGATGTGGCAGTAGGGGAAGGGCAGCCTCTGGGTATGCCTTTGGCTTACGGTGGCCCTTATCTGGGTTTTATGGCTGCTACCTCCGCTATGACTCGTAAACTTCCTGGCCGCATTGTGGGAGAAACAAAGGATGCCGACGGCAACCGTGCCTATGTGCTGACGTTGCAGGCCAGAGAGCAGCATATTCGCAGAGAAAAAGCTTCCAGCAATGTATGCTCCAATCAGGCGCTTTGTGCGCTGACCGCAGCGGTATATATGGGCACCATGGGGCCGGAAGGAATGCGGCAGGCAGCAGGACAGTCCATGTCCAAAGCCCATTATTTTGCGCAGAAGCTGGCAGCGATTGCTGGTGTAAACGTACTGAATCAGGGCAGCTGGTTCCATGAATTTGTGACGGAATTGCCAGTATCGGCGCAATCAGTACTGAATGCATTGGAGGCAGAAAATATTTTAGGCGGTTTGCCAGTGAAAGACGGAATCCTTTGGTGTGTGACTGAAGTGGTCAGCAAAGAACAGCTGGACAAGGCGGCTGCAATCATTGAGGAGGTGTGTGCATCATGCAACTGATTTTTGAAAAAAGTCATGCAGGACGGGGCTGTGACTTGTTGCCGGCCTGTGATGTGCCAGAGGTGCAGCTGCCGGAAGAATTAAAACGGGAGCAGCCGTTACGTCTGCCTCAATTGTCAGAAACAGAAATCAGTCGTCATTATAGTGCGTTAGCCAAACGGGCACATGGTGTGAATGACGGGTTTTATCCACTGGGCTCTTGTACGATGAAGTATAATCCGAGAATTGATGAGGAAATGGCAGCGCTGCCCGGGTTTACCAATATTCATCCGTTGCAGCCGGAAAATACGGTGACTGGCTGTAAGCAGGTGCTGGATACAGCTAAAGCGTATTTGTGCGAAGCGACCGGTATGGATGCGATCACCTTTCAGCCGGCAGCCGGTGCCCATGGAGAATTTACCGGTCTTTTGCTGATTAAGTCCTATCATGAAGCAAGAGGCGACATAAAGCGGAACAAAATTATCATTCCCGACGCCGCCCATGGCACCAATCCGGCCAGCGCCAGTATGGCAGGCTTTACTGTGGTGACAATTCCATCCGGTCCTGACGGATGTGTAGATTTGAACGCATTGCGGGCCAGTGTAGGGGAGGACACAGCAGGGCTGATGCTGACCAATCCCAACACGGTAGGGATTTTTGACAGCAATATTTTAGAGATTACCGATATCATTCATCAGGCTGGCGGCTTGAATTACTACGACGGCGCTAATTTCAATGCCATTATGGGTGTGGTGCGTCCTGGCGATATGGGTTTTGATGTGGTACATCTCAATCTGCATAAGACCTTTGCCACACCTCATGGTGGCGGCGGTCCGGGCAGCGGTCCGGTAGCCTGCAAGTCCATTTTGCAGCCCTATCTGCCCGGCTGTGCCATTCAGAATAGCCAGAAGGAAAAGCTGCAGTTAAAAGCCTTCCACGGCAATTTCTTGGTAGTTGTGAAAGCATTGACCTATATGCTGACGCTGGGTGCCGAAGGAATTCGCAGCGCCTGTGAAGGAGCTGTACTCAATGCCAATTACATGATGGCGAAGCTGAAAGACCTCTATCCGGTGCCTTACGGCAAGACCTGTATGCATGAATTTGTGCTCAGCTTGGAAGAACTGAAAAAAGAAACCGGCGTGTCAGCGTTGGATGTTGCCAAGTCATTGATTGATCATGGCATTCATCCGCCAACCATGTATTTTCCGTTGATTGTTCACGAGGCCCTGATGTTTGAACCTACCGAGACGGAATCACGGGAAACATTGGACGAAGCAGCAGAGGTAATGCGCGAACTGTATCAAATGGCCCATGAGGATGGAGCACAGATGCATGATGCGCCCCATCATGCACAGATAAAACGGCCAGACGAAGTGCTGGCGGCACGGCAGCCAGTTCTGCGCTATCAATGGAAACAGGTCTAAAGGACGCAGACAAAACAAACAGAGTGGGAGCGGTACGATCTATAACTTAACGGGATAGAGGGGGAAGCATGGTAGAGCAGACATATTACTATGTTCAGCAGGGAACAGAGCCATTTCGTAATCTGGCGCTGGAGCGTTATTTTCTGGAAACAGTGCCGGAACACAGTTGCCTTTTGTATCTGTGGCAGAATCAGCACACAGTGGTGATTGGCCGCAACCAAAACTGTTGGCAGGAATGCAAGCTGCAGCAGCTGGAGCAGGACGGAGGTGTGATGGTGCGGCGGTTATCCGGCGGCGGTGCGGTGTATCACGATTTAAGCAACTTAAACTTTACGTTCCTCATCGGCAAAGAGGACTATCATGTGCCCCGTCAATTGGATGTGATTTTGTATGCCTTGCGGCAGCTGGGCATTGAAGCACAAAAAAGCGGCCGTAATGATTTGACTGCAAATGGTCGGAAGTTTTCTGGCAATGCCTTTTATGAATCGGGCGGGCATTGCTATCATCATGGCACATTGATGATCGATGTGGACCGTGAAATGCTGGGCAAATATCTACAAGTTTCTGCGGCGAAGCTGGCCAGCAAAGGGGTGGCTTCGGTGCAGTCGCGGGTGATCAACCTGAAGGAGCTCCGTCCAGAGCTCACAAAGGAAAAGCTGGAGCAGGCTTTGATTGATGGGATGCTGGCAATTTATGGCCATCTGGCACAGCCCTATCCAGAGCAGTGGTTGGATGAGAAGAAAATTGCTGCTTACGAAGAAGAGTTCCGTTCCGATGCATGGCGTTTTGGTCAACGAATCCCTTTTACTTGGGAAACGGAGCACCGTTTTCCGTGGGGCAATTTTCAGCTGCAGTGTCAGGTCAACTATGGGAAGATTCAGCAGGCAGTGATTTATTCAGATGCCATGGATGCCAAGCTGATTGAAAAAATGGCAGCACAGCTTGCAGATTGTGCCTTTAGCAGCAAAGCCATGGCCCAGCGGATGGGACAGATGGAACCGCGTCAGGAAATTGCAGATGTGTGTCAATATCTGTTGGAGCAGAATATGTAAAATTCTGTGCATAAGAAAAGAAATAAATGAAAAAGGCCGCTGGAATGGCGTTTGCGCTGATTTTGGCGGCTTTTTGCTAAGATGAATGTGTGGATGATAAGAGAGGAGTTGGGAAAATGCAGTATGATCTGATCATAATCGGCGGAGGCCCCGGCGGATATGTGGCAGCTATTCGGGCCAGTCAGCTGGGGATGAAAACAGCACTGGTAGAAAAAGGAGAATTGGGCGGTACATGCCTGAACCGGGGATGTATTCCTACCAAGACGTTGATGCACACTGCCAATTTATATAGAGAGGCCGGAGAATGGGAAACGCTGGGTCTGGAATTGGGCCAGCGCAGCTATGATTTTGCCAAAATCCATCAGCGCAAAAACGATGTGGTTCATCAGCTGCGAGATGGCATCGCACAGTTGTTAAAGGCCAACAAAGTGGATGTCTATGCGGCAGAGGGCAAAGTCATAGATGGCAATACAGTACAGGTTGGAGAGGAAACCCTAACGGCTGGTCATATTTTGCTGGCTGCCGGTTCAGTACCTGCCGTTCCACCCATCAAGGGCGCTGATTTACCTGGCGTTGTCACCAGCGATGCGCTGTTGGCAGAACAGGGCGTGGATTGTCAGCGGTTATTGATTATTGGCGGTGGTGTGATTGGGGTGGAAATGGCTTCAGTGTATGCGTCATTGGGCAAAGAAGTGACGATTGTAGAAGCAGCAGAACGAATCTTGCCGCCTATGGAGCGGGAAATTTCCCAAAATCTGACGATGATTTTGAAAAAACGGGGCGTGACGGTCTTTACCTCGGCTATGGTGTCGGAAATCTGCCAAGACCAGAATGGTTTGGTTTGTCATTTTACGGACAAAAAGGGCGAGCAGACGGCAGCAGCGGATGTGGTTCTGCTCAGTGTAGGCCGTCTTCCCTGCACAGCAGGACTCTTTGCTGATGGTTTTGCTGTGGAACAGACAGAGCGGGGCTTTATCGCAGTGGATGACCAATTCCGCACCTCCGTGGCCACCATCTCGGCAATCGGCGACGTCATTGGCCGTATGCAATTGGCTCATGCAGCGGAAGCACAGGGCATTGCCGCGGTGGAATACATCAGCGGACAGAAGGAAGCCAGTGTCAATTTTGCGCTGGTGCCCTCCTGTGTGTATACCACACCGGAGATCGCTTCCGTCGGCATGACTGCCGATGATGCCAAAAAAGCCGGCAGGGAAGTTGTGATCGGTAAATATAGTATGAACGGCAACGCTAAGACGATAATCGAACAACAGGACAGAGGCTTTATCAAATTAGTGTTTGACAAAGAAACCGATGTGATTTTAGGCGCGCAGCTGATGTGTGCCCGGGCCACTGACCTGATCAGTGAATTGGTTACCGCTGTGTCGCTGGGATTAACCCGCAAACAGCTGGGCCAAACCATGCGGCCTCATCCAACCTTCTGCGAAGGCATCACAGAGGCTGTGGAAGCCGCCGGTGGTCATGGAATTCACACCATGCCCTCCAGACGATAGGGAAATAGTAAAAGCTTGTTGTAATGACAGGTACAATGAAAATAAAAAAGTATTAAAACATGCAATGCTCCCTTTGTGCAGCTATCTAATGGAAGGTACGCAGAGGGAGCATATGTTATTGTTTGTCAGGATACTCTCTATTTATTTGATTGTTTCTGGAATACTTATATGTCAGGTTATCTCCCACACATGATGTGTTATTTATTTGTTTCCTGCTTCATTCTGATCCATATCTGGGCAGAAGCCATACTGCTGTACAGTTGCATCCAATTGTGTTTCAGAAATATTAACATTGCCTCTGTCTATAATCTCGATAGCCATTGTTGTCCCATAGAAAAGTCTGACAGGCAGTACAAATTACCGGATAGAGTATCCAATATATAATCTTTTATCGTATCATGGCTTTCCTCAAGACGAATAAGCTCACCTGTTTTCTCGCTGCGACCATTCCAAATAATATCGCGTGATAGTCGGAAGGTAAAAGGGGTTATCATACCGGAAAAGGTTCTGTCTGGTCAGTATTTTCAGATCGTCTGGTGGGTGAAATGTGTTTTAATCTCTGCCCGCAATTGGGCTGGTTTCCGGATCTATTTTCGGCACAGGTTCCTGTTCCCATAAGCGCACTGCGCCGACAGAGCGACGAAATACCCGAAAACCTGCCCATGACAGACCGCTTTCCGCAAAGAACGCTTTTGCTGCGTCCAAAACAGGAGGCAGATCCCAAGCGATGAAATCCAAATACCCACTGTAGAGGCCGGATGCACCGCCTAAAAAGGTCACTGCATCTGCTCCGGCAGCTTTTTCAATGGCCGCCTGCAGATTGTCTCTGAAATCTAATATCTGTTTTGCCCGTTCCTCTCCGCTAAATTCCCTGATAGGATAACACAGGAATCCGGCAACCACACCGTTTGCGTGATACCTGTCCATCGTTTCGTTCTCACTTCTGGCGTATTCATTGATGAGAGCAGGCAGGCGGGTACTGCCTGTATAGCTATCTAATCTCCAGTCAGCTTCAGGATCTTCTACCGGATCCAATTCGTAGGCAACATAGCTATGTTCCAGATAAGCGGCAGCATCACTTATTAAAGAAAGTCCCATGTCTGTTATTGCTTTAGGCAACTGTGATAACAGGATAGAAGGCTGGCTCTTTGGCTCATGCACAATATCAAAATCATAAATCAGAGCGATGGAAGCAATATCTCCCAGGACTTGATCTGTTAAAAGAGAGAGCATCCACCATGCCTTTCTCTCATTTTCCTGCAGTAAGGGCAGCAGCTTTTCACAGTATAATGTTAGAGCAATTTGGTCCCCTCCTCGAGGCTCTGTCCAGACTTGTACATCCTCACCGGAGATATCCCAGCCATCGGCGTGCAGCGTAAAATCGCAGCTGGACAGACGGCCCACCCAGATATTCCAATGCTCCAACACTGAGGAAGGAGCGTGCTGCTGGAAGTAGACCAAAGGGAAAAGATTGGCGCGGAGTCCTTCGGGCGAAAGGATGAGCTCATATTTTTCACCATTAAAACCAATTTCAAAGGCGATATCTTCAAAAGCAATCTCCAGGACAGCACTGCATTTCGCAATGAGTTCATCGCCCCGCTCATGGTTTGTATCCATATACATGAAAGCGCGTATTTCGGCTTCAATTTTTTCAAAGGCTGCCCAGGCTTCTTCTGTGCGCTGCCGGAAATTTTTTTCAAAATGAGGCAGAGCAAGCTGTTTTCTGCAAGCATCAATAAACCACTGGCTGTCCTCATCTCCGGGGCGGGCTTCCAGTGCCTTTTCAAAATAGCGCAAGGCAACACTTTCCCGGTTCAGATAATAATAGGCGTATCCCATGCGGAAGTTCCAAAATGGTCTCCCTGGAAGTATTCTTCGTGGAGGGCAAGCAAAGCGACAGCCCGTTTGAGCATATTTATGCCTTCAGGCTTGGTGGGATCAGCCTGATTGTTATATGCGCGTGCCAGCTCACTGTCTATTTCCGGCGTGCGTTCCTCAGCAGGGAGCGCTTCCAGCGTATCAATGATCTGCTGGTATTCGTTGCTTTCATGCCAGATTTGGCATTGCTTTAAAATTTCCATAGTATAACCCTCCTTGGCTCCACTTCATCCATGAAATCAAGCATCATATCCTTATTTGAACCGTACAATTAGAACATTTTCAATTGAATCAAGAATATTTAATATAACGTAGTATCTATTTCATATTTATCATCAATAAGTATATAATGAAAATTATATTGCTGAGCCATTTTCAAAATGTGTGCATTATCCTCCAACACATTTTCTAAAGTGCAATACGCATCATCTAGACGTTGCTCAATTACATTGGCATATTTCTTTATGTCAATAAAGTGATTCTTAATATAATTTTCAGTCATTACAAGACAATAGTATTTGATATTATTAAGATATTCTTTTGTGAAATATTGCTCCCAGTCGAAGGGAATATAGTATCCTTCAACAATAAGGTTTTGCTTATTCTCTATAGCTGTTTTGATCATTTCACAGATGATGGGCCATAAGTAGTTGGTGAGTTCAGCATCCTCACTTGTGGGAGTGAGTTCTGTATTTCTGCTTCGAATTAATCCCATTTTTAAATGGTCTATTGATAAATATGGATACTTATATTTTTCAAGCAGTTTTTGGGCAAGCATTGTCTTGCCTGTATGAGAAGCACCTGTTATCAAAATAATCATATTTATAGCATGTGATCCTTTCGTTATGAATCTGGATGAATTTTCACTTTACTTAACAAAAATTGTACCATAAAATGATAGTCAATTCTACCATAAATAGCTCTTCGCAAAAATAGATTAGAGATTTATACTATATTTTTAAAAAAATTATTTTTTTGTCACACGGAG
>DKVF01000007.1 GCA_002491065.1 Peptococcaceae bacterium UBA7185 | reverse complement strand
AAAGGCGTCGGGCAAAGTCGGAATAAAGGCAAGGCAGACACGGAGAATTTAGTTACTTTGCTCTATGCTTATGTCTCTTCGCCTACCCGACCAGAAAATCGTCGGGCGCTGACCATTCGCACAGAAAAGCGTGCTTCAAGCATCGGGCAGAAGTCGGAGTACCGGTAAAGGGGACTAAACCATTGAACAAACTAGAAAAAATTCCTCATACCTACTTTGCCAGCATTCCGACTTTGGGGCGGATGACGCTGCCGGCTGTGCGGAGCGTGATGGACGTCAGTCCAGCAAAGCTGCACAGACAAGGCGTTGTCCGCAGCCACGGAGGAACAGGCAAAGTTAGGTAAAAAATCTGCAAATGCAGACAAAAAACAAAAATCTGATTTGGAGGAATGCATAATGACAACAACTACCACCACCAAAGTGGCTCTACAATAAATGTTGGCTGTATCACACCTTTCGATGTGACACCCCAACATTTATTGTAGAACCCTTTTTTACATGTCAGCGCACCCATGCGCATAGACTGATAAGACAGAGAGGGGTGGGCTGCATGCGGTTATTGATTTATTGTCGGCGGGAGACACAGACAGCTGACTTAGAGGAGGAGGTTGCGGCGTTGTGCTGTTATGCCAAAGAGCGAGGCGATTGGATCAGCAGCGTGTTGATTGAACTGGACGGGGGCGTGTTTTTGCATCGCGTTGGTGTTTACGAGATCTTGCGGCAATTACAGCAGGGTGCAGCGGAGGGACTGCTGCTGAGCGGACTTGCTGCATTGGGGGAGACGACCTGTTTGCAGGAAGAGATTTTGCGCCTGCTGGCCAAGTATCCAGTGCTGGTGGCGTCGCAAACGCGGACGGCAGACAGTTTGCCCAAATAGTCTACAGATAGAACTTGTTTTAGAAAAAATTATGAAATAAAAAACTACATGATAGAATATGGATGAACGGCAGCTAAAACGGTATCCCTGCATGCGGGGAAGGTGATAATAGGAGCAAGATGGAATTGATTACCTTGTTAGTTCTGGATGTAAATTGTATCGCCTTGCTATATAAATAAGAAGGATTTTGGTCCGAAATAAAAAGACAACCCGCCATCCCTTGCTATGTACCTTTTTGCTGGATTTTCGTTCAGTAAAGGGGTACATAGCAAAGTGAGGTGGGTTGTCTGCCAAACAATTTTGAGGGGAGCGAACCGTTTACCGGCGTGTTAGCACACGTCACGGCTACGCTCTTTTCTATTTTTCTTTGATAACAGAAGAAAAATATTCGTTAAACAAAAGGGCGCTTTTTTACTCCATATCCTCCTCCCCATACTCTTCGCCAAAGACTTCGCACATCATACGAACGCCGATCTTGAAGCCGTTAGAAAAATCTTCTTCCTGTTCAATGGTAAACAAATCCGTATAGGCATCCAACAATTCGCGCAGTTCTCTCACCAATGCCTTGTCAAATTTGTTTAGCTTCTCTTCCAGTGCGTCCTCCTTTTCGCGCATTTGTATGCGTGCATTTTTGTAACGCTCACTTTTTTCCATCTCATAAGGAATCAACCTTCCTGCAGATAAATCCTGTAATACTTTTCCCATAATCCTATCCCTCTCTTAGTTTTTTGGTGCAGTCTCATTTTACTTTAAAAATCAGTATAGAAACAGGAAGTATACTTCCCTAATTTGTAAAAATAAAGCGTTTGTGAATTTTTTGTTGTATATTTGCCACTGCTTCCTTTGGGAACGCCCTCTCAGTCTGTTAGGACTGTGATATGTACCCTCCTTACTGGATTTTGTCCAGCAAAGAGGGTACATATCATAATGGGGTGGGTACTTTTTTCAAACTGCGCAAATTTCTTAACTTAATGACATTGCCTTGAATGGATACCTTTTTTGTTGGAAAAATTAAAATTGCGCGAATGATGCAAACGGTATCATCCATATCCGCGGGCGTCAGGATAAAAGTTTTATTCCAGGCCCAGTGCTTCTTTGATGGCGTCAATGCCGCCCATACGAGGTACGAAGCGATACATTCTTTCTTTGGTCTTCATGTTTTCTTTATAGTAGGTCATCAGTTTGACCACAACGTCGATGAGCTGATCATCATCCAAGTCTTTTGCCAGCACCTCACCTAGACGAGCATTGAGACCGGAGTTGCCGCCGATTTGCACTGTCCAGCCTGTCGCGCGCTTGCCGAAAATACCCACATCGCGGATAATGCCTTCGCTGCAGGCCAGAGGACAGCCGGAAACGCCAAATTTAATTTTTGACTCGATGCCCAGAGGCTTTACAGCGTCATAAATACGTTCTGCCATTCCCAGAGAATCCCGCTGCCCTAAGCGGCAGGCAGCTTCGCCGGGACAGGCCTTGATGTAGTTTAAGCCGGTACCCAGGCCATGACCGGGCTCCATCCCCAATTCCTCCCAGACTTTTTCCACATTCTCCGGTTTTACGCCTACCAGGGCGATGCGCTGTGCAGAGGTTATTTTCAGCACTGGGATTTCATATTTGCGGGAAACTGCGGCGATTTTTTCCAAATCATCCGGTGTCATCATCCCGAATTTAATCTCAGGGATTAAGGCTACAGTTTCTTTGTCCTTTTGCACAATACCTGTGCGGGCTGTTTCTTGAATCATGAAAGAACACTCCTTTAAATTTATATACTAGGTTTAAGAAACAATAAAATGAGCGAATGCGTCAGACACAACGAAGCACGTTCATTGTGAAATAAGCTGCAAATGCTATTATTATAATACTAAAATATTTTTTGTTGTGCAATGTATAATTCTTAAAAAAATGTTGTGAAAATGACACATATATGATAGAATAAATATCAAATTTGATGAACAATATAATGATTGTTCATTCACATTTAATTTTTCTTAAGGATTGGGAGGAGTATTCATGGCAGGCAAAACTATGAAAACAATGGATGGCAATGCAGCAGCAGCGCATGTTTCCTATGCATTTACTGATGTTGCGGCAATCTATCCAATTACTCCGTCGTCTACAATGGCAGAGTTGATTGACGAATGGAGTGCGCAAGGAAGAAAAAATATTTTTGGACAACAGGTTAAAGTTGTCGAAATGCAATCGGAGGCTGGCGCGGCAGGTGCGATCCACGGATCCTTGTCCGGCGGTGCTTTTACTTCCACCTATACAGCGTCACAGGGCTTGCTGTTAATGCTGCCGACCATGTATAAAATTGCCGGTGAATTTTTGCCGTGCGTATTTCATGTAACTGCCAGAACGATAGCTACCCATGCATTGTCTATTTTCGGCGATCAGTCCGATGTGATGGCTTGCCGACAGACCGGTTTTGCAATGTTGGCTTCCAGCAGTGTACAGGAAGCAATGGATTTGGGGGCAGTTGCCCATTTGGCAACATTAAAGGCGCGGGTACCGTTTATTCATTTCTTTGATGGGTTCCGTACTTCCCATGAAATTCAAAAAATCGAAGTGCTGGATTATGATGATCTGGCAAAATTAGTAGATATGGATGCAGTGGAGGATTTCCGCAAACGCAGCTTGAATCCAATGAATCCGAGAGTAAAAGGGACTGCACAGAATCCCGATATTTTCTTCCAGGCCAGAGAAGCAGGCAATGTGTACTACACAGATGTAGTAGACGTGGTAGAAGAATATATGGGCGAAATCTCCAAGTTGACAGGGAGAGATTACAAGCCCTTTAACTATTACGGTGCCGCAGATGCAGAAAATGTAGTCATTGCTATGGGTTCTGTATGTGAAGCTCTGGAAGAGGTTGTAGACTATCTGAATGCACAGGGGCAGAAGGTTGGTCTTTTGAAGGTAAGATTGTACCGTCCGTTCTCTGCAAAACATTTCTTAGCAGCAATGCCTGCTACCGTAAAACGGATTTCTGTATTAGACCGTACAAAAGAACCGGGCGCTGTAGGCGAACCATTATATGAAGATGTGCGCAATGTATATTATGATATGGCAGAGCGTCCGATGATTATTGGCGGCCGTTACGGTTTAGGCTCTAAGGATGTCACACCGGCTCAGCTCATTGCCGTATATGAAAATCTGGCTGCGGAAGCACCGAAAAATGGTTTTACCGTTGGGATTGTAGACGATGTAACCAATTTGAGTCTGCCGGTAGGCGCACCTGTGGTGACTGCACCGGAAGGCACAATCAGCTGCAAATTCTGGGGTTACGGCTCCGATGGTACTGTCGGCGCCAATAAAGATGCCATTAAAATTATCGGGGACAATACCGATATGTATGCCCAGGGGTATTTTGCCTACGACTCCAAAAAGTCCGGCGGCGTCACCATATCCCATTTGCGTTTTGGTCATTCCAAGATTCGTTCCACCTATTTAATTGACCAGGCTGACTATATTGCTTGCCATAAAACAAGCTATGTCAATCAGTATGAAGTATTAGAAGGCCTGAAACCAGGCGGCACCTTCCTTCTGAACTGCCCATGGAATGCGGCAGAGCTGGAAGAAGAACTGCCTGCGAAAATGAAAAAATATATTGCTGAAAATAACATTCAGTTCTACACCATCGACGCTGTAAAGGTGGCAAAAGAAGTTGGTCTGAAAAACAGAATCAACATGGTAACCCAGACTGCATTTTTCAAACTGACCAATGTCATTCCTTTTGAAAAAGCAACAGAGCTGTTGAAGGCGGCCATTAAAAAGACCTACGGCAAAAAGGGCGACGATGTAGTAAACATGAACTATGCTGCAGTAGATAAAGCTGTAGAAACACTGCATAAAGTAGAAGTACCGGCTTCCTGGGCCAATGCTGCCGATGAAGCTGCTGTGAAGGGCGGCTGTCCTGCTACACCGGCATTCATCAAAGAGGTTGTAAACCCGATGAATGCTCAGCAGGGCGACAAACTGCCAGTCAGCAGTTTCAGCGGTCGTGAAGACGGCTCCTTCCCGATGGGTACTTCCCGTTATGAAAAACGTATGATTGCCATTGATGTACCGCAGTGGAAACCTGAAAACTGCATTCAGTGCAACCAGTGCTCCTATGTATGTCCACACGCCTGCGTGCGTCCATTTGTGCTGAACGCAGAAGAAGAAGCCAACAAACCGGAAGGTATGGCAACCATTAAGGCTAACGGGAAAGAATTTGAAGGCATGACCTTCCGCATTCAGGTAAGCCCGATGGATTGTACCGGCTGCGGCAGCTGCGTGAGCGTATGTCCGGCAAAAGAAAAAGCGCTTGTATTCCAGGATGTAGAAGAAGCAGTCAAAGAACAGCGGGCAAATTGGAACTATGCAACCCATAAGATTTCCAACAAAGCTGATTTGGTCAATGTCACAACAGTGAAAGGCTCCCAGTTCCGTCAGCCGTTATTGGAATTCTCCGGTGCGTGCGCCGGCTGTGGGGAAACTCCTTACGCCAAACTGGTAACCCAGCTGTTTGGGGATCATATGGTCATTGCCAATGCGACAGGGTGCTCTTCTATCTGGGGCGCGTCTGCACCATGCATGCCATATTGCACCAACGAACAGGGCAGAGGTCCGGCTTGGGCAAACTCTCTGTTTGAAAATAATGCAGAATTTGGTCTGGGTATGCTGAAAGCTCATCAGCAGTGCCGTGAAAAACTGGCTGTGCTGATGGCCGAAGCTTTAGAAGCTGATATCCCGGCAGAAGCAAAAGAAGCAATCCAGCTGTGGTTAGACAACAAAGACAACTATGAAACGAGCAAGAAAGCCACCGATACATTGCTGCCTCTGCTGCAGGATGCGCAGGCTCCGGCTCTGCAGGCCATCAAGGTATATGAGGATCATCTGATTAAACGTTCTCAGTGGATCTTTGGCGGCGACGGCTGGGCTTATGATATCGGTTATGGCGGTCTGGACCATGTGCTGGCTTCCGGTGAAAATGTAAACGTATTAGTATTTGATACCGAGGTTTATTCCAATACTGGCGGTCAGGCTTCCAAAGCAACTCCGACTGCGGCAATTGCAAAATTTGCTGCCAGCGGGAAACGCTCCAAGAAAAAAGACCTGGGTATGATGAATACAGCCTATGGCAATGTGTACGTAGCGCAGATTGCACTGGGCGCCAATATGAATCAGGCAATTAAAGCCATCACAGAAGCAGAAGCATATGACGGTCCATCTCTGATTATTGCCTATGCAACTTGCATCAATCATGGCATCAAGGGCGGCCTGAGCAACCCGATGAACCAGATGAAGAAGGCAGTGGAATGCGGTTACTGGCACTTATGGAGATACAACCCAGAGTTGAAAGCTCAAGGCAAAAATCCATTCATTCTGGATTCCAAAGAGCCAAATTCCGATTTATTCCGTGACTTTATCAACACCGAAACACGGTACACCTCTCTGGCAAAACTGTTCCCAGAACAGGCAGAAGCACTGTTTGAACAGGCGAAAGAGGACAGCATAGCCAGATATCAGACCTATGTGGAAATGGTAAACAAACAGTAAACTGTTTTCATGAGGAAACAATATACGATTCTCTAAATGAAACTGCGCAGAGTGTAAAAAGCTCTGCGCAGTTTTGCTATGTGTAAGGCAGCGCTCTGCCACTGCGGTAGTATCCAACCTGGCGCATTGCCTCTGCGTAACAAAACGTTACATAGGGAAAAGGGAAGTTAAAAACGGCCTTTTTTGTTGAACCATAAATGATATGTACCCAGAATCCTGGAC
>DKVF01000032.1:6127-6409 GCA_002491065.1 Peptococcaceae bacterium UBA7185 | reverse complement strand
GATGTTGCTGCCGAATCCTACCAGACCGGAAATAATGCAGGCGAGAAATAGAATAAGAAAAAAGAGTACATTAGATAATGTGAACAATGAAATCATCTCCAGTGAATGGTCTTTTTGGAAATTATATTTATCTAGTGTACTCTTTTTTATGATGTTTGTAAAGAAGGGGAAACAGCGCAGCGTTATTTTTCTACCTTGGCAAAATAATCTTTGGTCAGTTTGACCACAATGCCGCTGAGACCGATAATTCCAATCAAGTTGGGAATGGCCATCAGACCGTTG
>DKVF01000032.1:4929-5840 GCA_002491065.1 Peptococcaceae bacterium UBA7185 | reverse complement strand
TTGGGAATGGCCATCAGACCGTTGGTGGTGTCGGAGATGGACCAGATCAGCTCCAGATTTTCTGCTCCGCCGAAAGCGCCGACAAAAACAACCGCAGTATATAAAGCACGATAAGCTAATACAGCTGTGCGATTTTTATGGAACAAATATTCAATGGCCTTCTCACCGTAATATGCCCAGCCCAAAATGGTAGAGGTGGCAAATAATACAGTAGCCAATGTCACACCCACACCGCCGATGCCGGGAACGGCACGATTGTACGCATAGATGGACAGTGCAGAGCCGGAAAGCCCGCTGTCAACGGAACCGGTGGTGATAATTACCAGAGCAGTACAGGTGCAAACGATGATGGTTGTAAAAAATACTTCAAACATTCCCCAAATCCCCTGGTCAACGGGATTTTTGGCGCTGGAAGCGGCATGGGCGATGGGCGCGCTGCCCAGACCGGCTTCGTTGGAAAATACGCCGCGGGCAAAACCATAGCGCATAGCCAGCATAATGCCATACCCGGTTGCGCCCCCTGCTGCAGCGCGGAAATTGAACGCTTCTTCAAAAATCAGCGCAAAGGCAGCAGGTACTTTGGCGATATTGAGCAGCAGAGCAACAATGGCAACCAATACATAGAACATGGCCATGAAAGGAACCAGCTTTTCATTGACGGCAGCAATCCGGCGAATTCCGCCTAAAATCACAGCGCCCACAAGCAAGGTAAGCACCACGCCGGTGACCCAGGGCTGAATGTGCAACGTAGACTGCAAAGCGACAGAAATGGAATTGCTCTGGGTAGCGTTGCCGGTACCTAAGCAGGCGATGGACACAAAAAAGGCAAACAGCGCAGCCAGCCATTTAAAACCTAAACCGTTTTGAATATAATACATGGGACCGCCGACCCATTGTCCGTCAGCATTTTT
>DKVF01000032.1:3601-4613 GCA_002491065.1 Peptococcaceae bacterium UBA7185 | reverse complement strand
TCACGGAAGTGCAGGGAAAGCACAATTTCAGAATATTTGGTCACCATACCTAAAAGGGCGCTGATCCACATCCAGAAAATCGCGCCGGGACCGCCGGAAACTAAAGCGGTGGCCACACCTGTGATACTGCCTGTACCGATAGTGCCGGCCATTGCAGTGGCCACTGCCTGAAAAGGGCTGACTCCCGAAGCATCTTTATGATGCTGGTTGCCGCTGAATAAGCTGCCGATGGTATTTTTCATCACATAGGCGAAACGGGTAAATTGGGGGAATCCCATGCGAATTGATAGGAGCAGACCGGTACCAATTAAAAGGGTCAACATGATCGGCCCCCAAACAATACTGTTGATCTGCGCATTGATTTGAGAAATAAGATCCATAATGTGAGACATAAACTATCCTCCTGTAAATGTTAGAAAATCATATATCTGCGGCATATATGGGCAGATTGTAAGTTTGTATCTCATAAAAAAAGCGATTATGTGATACAGATAAAGAAAACTGTTGGCTTTTGTGTATATTATAATACAAAATACAGTGCTTTTATAGTGTTTTTTATTAAGATAAAATGAACAGTTTTTATAAAAGCTATCGCAGAGTATGCGTGGCACTTCACAGAACGCAGGTGATCAGCTAAAAATAATTGTAATAAGTAGAGAAATAATGGCGTTTTAGGTAGTGTATGCATTGAAACAAAAAAAATGCGTCCGAGCGGACGCATGTAAGACATTCTGGGTATATTTTAAATGTTTTTTAAAAGAAGCTTACAGTATGAACAGCAGAATAGAGTGTCTTTTACTGTGCGGGGCCTTTTTCCCGCAATTCCTTCTCCCTGCGCAGCTGCTTACTGCGGTAGCGTTCTTCTTCACTGAAGATGCAGCCGCAATATTTTTGCATATAAAGCTCCAATTCCCGCGCTTTGTCCTGTCCCTCCCGAAAGCCTACGCGGAAATCGCGATAGAGGAAGGGGACGCCGTATTTTTGGGCAGCGGCTTCTCCGGCGGCGATGAGC
>DKVF01000032.1:2946-3314 GCA_002491065.1 Peptococcaceae bacterium UBA7185 | reverse complement strand
GCGGCTTCTCCGGCGGCGATGAGCGCCTCGTGTTTTTGGTAAGGACTGACCAAAAGCGTCGTGCTGAAGGAATCAAACTGATGTTCCGCCGCATAGCGGGCCGTTTGCTCCAGGCGCACCTGATAGCAATAAAAGCAGCGGTGCTCCAGATCGTCAATCACAGCTTTGACAAAGCTGCGCAGGCCGTAAGTATTGTCGATGACCAGGGGCAGATGGATAGACTGGGCATAGGCTTCCAATGTCGTCTTGCGGCTGCGGTATTCTGTGTAGGGATGAATATTGGGATTGAACCAGTAGGAAACAGGCTCAATGCCTTCTCTGCGCAGGCTGTCCACACAATAGATGGAGCAGGGGGCGCAGCAGGTGTG
>DKVF01000032.1:1444-2649 GCA_002491065.1 Peptococcaceae bacterium UBA7185 | reverse complement strand
GCAGGGGGCGCAGCAGGTGTGCAGTAATGTATTCATGATGATCAATCCTCTCTGGGTTGGGATGGTGTAGACTGCTTTTGGGCTGCATTGTTTTTGGGCGCAAATTCCATGCGGAAGGTTACATATTGTGCGCCCGGTTCCATATAGAAAATGGCGTTGTAATGCTTGCCCGCTTTGGAAACAAGATTGTCAATCTGCATTTTTCCGGTGGCAAGCAATTCCGCCGCCAAATCGGCAGTGAGCGTCACGCCCCGGGCTGCGAGATATTTATTGTTTTTCCAGAGGCTGAAATTGCACTTGTGGGGCTGGCGAAATCCGTCGCAGTAAAAGGACTTTTCACTTTCAATGACAGGACAGCCGCATTTGGGACACTTGCCCACCACGCGGCAGAGGGCGCCTTTGCGGCTGACAGCCTGAAGCCCTTCTGCGGAGCGGTTTTCCTCTACAGTTTGCCGTACATACTGACAGATTTCCTCCATGAATTGCTGCGGGTTGCCTTTGCCGTCGCAGATTTCCTGCAGCTCCAATTCCCACTGGGCAGTCATCTCCACCTGGCGGATAGAGTGGGGCACCAGCTGAATAAACATAGCGCCCTGTCTGGTGGGATAGAGATTTTTTTTCCGCCGCTCTACGTAGCCCACTGTGATTAATTTCTCAATGATTCCGGCGCGGGTGGCCGGTGTGCCCAGCCCTTTGCCTTTCATACTTTCCTTGAGAGACTGGTCGTCAATCTCTCTGCTGGCCTTCTCCATGGCAGTGAGCAGCGTTGCTTCTGTGTAAGGCTTGGGCGGCGTCGTTTTCTTTTCCAACACATCGACCTGATCTAAATGCACCCGCTGGTGCAGTGCAATGCCGGTGAGGATTTGCTGTTCCTCTTCCTTATTGCCGTTTTTCTGTTCCTCCTGGACATTCATCGCTTGCCCCAGCAGTGTGCGTTCCGCCAATGTCCAGCCCTCCGCTGTGATGATGCGCCCTGTAGTTTTGAAGACATCCTTTTGATTGTCCAGCGTGATTTCCAGTTTGGTTTCGTTATAAGTTTTTTTATCGGAAAGAGAGACAATCATACGCACCATAATCAGCTTCAGGACATTATTTTCCCGCCCTGTCAGCCGTGTCGGCTGATATTGCTGAATGCGGTTGGTTACAATGATAGCGTGATGATCGCTGACCTTGCTGTCATTGATGATTCGTTTATCCAAGGGCAG
>DKVF01000032.1:594-1155 GCA_002491065.1 Peptococcaceae bacterium UBA7185 | reverse complement strand
TTTTTGCCGGCGATTTGGCGAATAAAGGGCACGCTTTCGGGAAATACTGCGGCGATTTTCTGCAAAAGCTGCGGAATCAACGGCTTCATGTCTTCTGTGAGATAGCGGCTGTCGGTACGGGGATAGGTGATGAGCTTGTGCTTCTCATAGAGACTTTGCGCGATGTTCAGTGTTTCCTGGGCAGTGTAGCCGAAGCGGCGGTTGCTTTCCCGCTGCAGCTCTGTCAAATCAAACAGCAGCGGACGATCCTCCGTTTTTTTGCTGGTATCCAGTCTGGTGACCGTGCCGTCCTGTCCCGTCAGCTGCCGGGCAAGGGCTGCGGCCTGTTCTTTCTGCTCCAAACGATTTTGATTTCCCCGATGCCACAGCGCCTTGATATTGCCGAAATGGCCCTCTAGCTGAAAGTAGGGCGCAGCCTCAAACTGCTCAATAGCCTGCTGCCGTTCCACGATGAGCGCCAGCGTAGGCGTCTGCACGCGGCCTACAGTGAGCTTGGTGCCGTAACGCAGCGTAAAAAGACGGGTGAAATTAATGCCCACCAGCCAGTCCGCTTCGCTGCGG
>DKVF01000032.1:0-313 GCA_002491065.1 Peptococcaceae bacterium UBA7185 | reverse complement strand
ACCAGCCAGTCCGCTTCGCTGCGGCAAAGGGCACTTTGATAGAGACGCTGATATTGGGCGTTATCTTTCAGTGCGGCAAAGCCGTCGCGGATGGCCTCGTCGGTCATGGAACTGATCCATAGACGGCGGATGACGCAGTGCGCAGGCGGCTGGGAAAGGCGCAGAACATATTCGAAAATCAGCTGTCCTTCCCGCCCGGCGTCGGTGGCGCAGATGATTTCCTCACTGCGGCTGATCAGTTGCTGCACGATGGCAAATTGACTTTGGGTAGCCGGGATAACTTCATAACGGAAGGTTTCCGGAATAATAGGCA
>DKVF01000051.1 GCA_002491065.1 Peptococcaceae bacterium UBA7185 | reverse complement strand
TATTTTTGTATATTTATTATAGTTTATTTATACTTAATTTTTAATTGTTTAAACTGTAATATTTATTTTCAGTTTTATTTTGAAAATTTATTTTTCTGTATTTGGAGGCGATTTTTATGGCTGAGAAACATGAACGTGTTGAACTTGAAAAAACTTTGAACCCTGCTAATATCTGGGCTGTTGCCCTGGGCTCTATCATTGGGTGGGGCGCTTTTATCCAGTCTCCTAACTGGATGATGAAAGCCGGCGGCCCTCTGCCGTTGGTAATTGGTTTCTTGTTGGGCGGTGCCTTTATGCTGATTGTAGGTTTCAGCTACGCTTATATGATTGCTAAATTCCCTGTTGCCGGCGGTGAATTTGCTTATGCCTATGTCGGTTTTGGCCCCACTGCATCTTATATCTGCGGCTGGATGCTTTCTGTCGGCTACTTTGGCATCGTTGCTCTGAATGCAACAGCTGTCCCTGTATTGTTCAGTATTCTGACGCCAGGTTTGTTGAAGGTCGGCTACCTATGGACCATCGCCGGATGGCCAGTATATGCCGGTGAAGTTGCGGTATCTCTGGCGCTGTTGTGGGTGCTGGGCTTTGTAAACTATCGCGGTGTAAAATCCGGCGGAAATCTGCAATTGTTTTTGTGCGCTCTGCTGTGTGCTGCCGTTGTCTTGATTGTACTGGGTACCGCAGTGACCGGCAATTTTAATCTGTCCAACCTGCAGCCAGCTGCCAACCAGAACGGCGTGCCTATGCTCAAAGGTATCATCCTGATCGTCGCCATGGCTCCGTTCCTGTATGTAGGTTTCGACTGCATACCGCAGGCCGCAGAGGAATTCAACTTCCCTACCAATAAAACTTTAATGTTAATCTTCAGCGCCATCGGCGTAGGTGCTTTGATTTACGCTGCACTGGCTGTTGTAACTGCATCTGTTATTCCTTGGCTGGATATGGTAAACCTGACTGACGCCAACGGTAATCCTGAATCCTGGAGAACCGGTGCTATGATCAAGCAGGCTTTGGGCGGTTTGGGCTTAGCCTTCGTCGTGATTGCTGTATTAGCTGGTATGCTGACCGGTATCAATGGTTTCTATATGTCCTCCAGCCGTCTGTTGTTTGGTATGGCTCGTGCCAGAATGATGCCCAAATTCTTTGCTTACATCCATCCTGTGCACAAGACACCTTCCAAAGGTATCATTTTCGTGATGTGTGTTTGCTCTATCGCTCCGTTCTTTGGCCGTGAAGTGCTGAACTGGGTTGTTGATATGGCTGCCGTTGGTACCGGTGTTGGTTACTTCTTCACCTGTGCAGGCGCTTACATGGTATTGACCAAAGGCCTGCGTCCAAAATCCGATGACGATATTTCTCCTGCTATGGCCGCTGCCGGCGCTATTGTTTCACTGGTTGTCATCGCTTTGCAGGTAATCCCCGGTATGCCTGCTTTCCTGAGCTTACCTTGTTGGGGTGCGCTGGGCGTTTGGATTGTGATGGGTATCGTGTTCTATGCAGTTGCAATGAAACGGTTCCGTGAAACCTCTCCTGGCATGGTAGGATACCTGATCCTGGGAGATAAATCTCGCCTGACCCCTGCTGAATTGGAAGCTGTAGAAGACTGCAGCCCAATCATCGACTGTGAGGTTGATTTAGTAGAACACGAACTGTACCAGGAAACTCATAAAAATTAATTTTCTCAAGGTAAAGAAAAGTTACAAATGATTAAAAAAAGTAGCGAGATAGTGTTATCTACCTCGCTACTTTTCTACATCTCTGACAATGAATTTGCATCGGACGCCCAATAAACGATTTTACAAATTCTACAACAAAAACCGCTCGGAAAGCCGCAGCAATCCTTTTCCAAAGCCATCACAGGAATACGCACACTGAGAATATCAGCAGAGCAATGGAATAGGACTACTAGAACGACTGCCCTACTCCGCCAAAACCAATGTTACATCGTGTTCCTGCAAATAAACCCGATAAACCGCTTCGGGCTCCTGGTCGGTAATTAAATAATCCATATCAGCAATCTGCCCATAGGTCATCAAAGCCGCATATTCAAACTTTTCATGATCTGCCAGTAAATAATGTACCTTACTTTGGGCCAACGCCACTTGTTTGACCTCAAATTCTTCAAAGGTTGCATTGGTCAATTGCCTTGTCAACGATAATCCGGTACAGCCCATAAAAGCTTTCGCACAATTAAAGTGCCGTAAAGCCTGACAGGTGCTGCTGCCCACTACCGACGCCGTACGCCCCAATACTACCCCTGGCAGCGCTACCGTGCGAATCTGCGGATATTGCGCCAATGCTGCCAATACAGGCAGACTATAGGTTACGACTGTCAGATTTTTCTTTTCTGCCAGATGAGGCACCATCTGCAATGTGGTAGAGCCTGAATCCAGAAAGATTGTATCGCCATGATTGACAAACTCAGCCGCTTTGCAGCCAATCCTGTTTTTTGCTTCCAGACATTCCTGATTGCGCACCTGAAAATCCATCAATTCTCTGGTGACCGGCGTACCGTCCCCTTCTGTCGCGCCCAAAGCAACAACGCCGCCATATACCTTTTTCACCTGTCCCTTCTGCACCAAAGCGTCTATATCACGTCGAATCGTATTGATGGAAACGTTAAATTCCTGACAAAGCTGCTGTATAGAAACCGAACCGACCTGTCGAATGTAGGCTTCTACCGCTTCCAAACGCTTTACTCGCATAAACACCCTCCTTTCTCGAAACAAACATTACTGTGAAATTTTCCTTCATTATATCTAAAATTTAATCAAAAGTAAACCAATATCGATTGACAACCTACTCAAAATATGCTAAAATCTACTCATAAATTAATCAAAATGTTATCATATTAGAAATTTTTATTTTTCTTTGGATATCCTATCCAACATTCCATGGATATTTTACAAATATTTAAAAAAGGAGACGATTTTTATGCAAATTTTAAAAGATTACATTAATGGCCAGTGGGTCACCGGAACTGGAGAATTGCTTGATGTGTTCAACCCTTCTACCGGAGAAGTGATCGCCAAAGTACCGGTTACCACAACAGAACGTGTAGAAGAAGCCATTCAGGCGGCGGCAGAAGCCTTCAAAACCTGGAAGGATGTTCCTTTACAACAGAGGATGGGTTATTTGTTCAAATTGCGCGATGCGCTGTTGAACCGTCGGGAAGAACTGGCACAGTTAATCTCCACCGACCAGGCAAAACATATCGCAGATGCCCGCGCCGAAGTGGACCGCGGTATTCAGCTGACGGAAACTGCCTGTGGCCTGCCCTTGATGCTGCGCGGCGATAAGATTGCTGTCAATGCCCATATCGATGGCGAAATCGTACGGGAACCTATCGGTGTGGTAGGCGCGCTCTCTCCCTTTAATTTCCCGTCATTGGTGTTTGGCTGGTTCGTACCCTTTGCTTTGGGCTGTGGAAACACGCTTGTTTATAAAGCTTCCGAACAGTCCCCTATGTTTATGCAAATCATCGCTGAAATTTTAGACGAGATGGGTTTGCCCAAAGGGGTATTCAATCTGGTCAACGGTGACCGTCCTGTAGTAGAGCATATGCTAAATAGCAAAGACATTCAGGCTATGGCCTTTGTGGGCTCCACCAAGGTAGGGCAGATTGTAGCCGAAGGCTGCGCCAAGACCAACAAAAAAGCTATGGTTCTGGCCGGTGCCAAAAATACCATGATTGTCACCAAAGATGCCAACATGCAGGGCTTTGCCGAAAACTTCAAAAACGCCTGCTTCGGCGCTGCCGGTCAGAGATGTATGGCTGCAGCCAATGTGCTGGTGGAAGAAGCGGTGTATGATCAGGTAAAAGAGATCATGCTTGACGTTGCCAAACATGTGGCGGTAGGCGATGCCTGCGATGAATCGGTATATATGGGTCCTGTCATCTCCCGCCAGTCGGTGGAACGCATTCACAAATACATTGATATCGGTTTGGAGGAAGGCTGTACGTTGCTTCTGGATGGACGTAATCCTCAGCTTCCTGAAAAAAATAAAAATGGCTTCTTTGTTGCGCCCACTATTTTGGAAAGCGTTACAAAAGATATGCGTGTGGCAAAGGAAGAAATCTTCGGGCCAGTGGTCACACTGATCAAGGCCCAATCTTACAAAGAGGGCATCGACCTGATCAACCAATCCGAATATGGCAACGGCGGCTGTATCTTTACCGAGACCGCCATCATTGCCCAGGATTTCCTGCGGCACACCAATTCTGGCATGTTGGGCGTCAATGTCGGCGTACCGGCGGCCATGCCCTATCTGCCCTTTGGCGGTACCAAAGGCTCTCTTTTAGGCGGACAGTACAAAGCGCAAATCAGCGACTGTGTCGAATTTTTTACCAAACGTAAAGTTGCTACCATCCGCTACTATGGACCAAACCAAGCTTAGATATTCTTTTCTTATAGCACAAAAGCCTGCCCATTTCAAAACATGGGCAGGTTTTTTGTTTTCCTTCTACTTTTCGATTTTGGCTTTACCATCCTGCAATAAAGATAAACTCCTAACTCTAATTGATTCATGTCTGCACCTTTTCAATTTCAATATCGTTAAAGAAATAGGTGACGATTTCCTCCGCAGTTTTTCCATTCTCAGCCATTGCTCTGGCGCCCCACTGGCTCATACCTACGCCATGGCCGTAACCTTTGCCTTTTACCACCAGCCGATCCTCCCGAATGGCGATGGATTCTACCAAGTTTGACTTCATCACTTCGCCGCCTAATGCCAAACGCAGCGCTGCCGCGCCTACCTTGAGATCATCGAACTGATACTGGATAACTCTGCCTGATTCCCCTTGCTGGGCAATGGTTACCTTGCTAAAATGGTCTCTTCGCGTGCCTGTTACCTTTTCTATGGCATCACACACTTCTGCCATAGAAAAGTAGGTTTCCCAACTGCCATTGGGATTATCCGGCAGAGAAAGCCCCGGATCCTCCACACTGTGCACATAAGGCGTTTCCTCCTTATCATAGGAAAGCCCCTCCGCTGCTGACGCAGCAGTGCGTCCACCGCCGTCGGCGAAGAACCATGCCTTAATCAATTCCCCTTGATAAGTCGCTACCAGATTTTCTGTCTGGTCCACTGCCTGTTTTACATTCTCATTTATTTTTTCTGCATTGTAGGCCTGAAATTCTTCTATGTCCGTGGAAGCATCCGTTCCCCTGGCCGCTACGCCGCCGTCTTCCATCTTTTCCAGCGTAAAGGTCCGCGCCATAATCGCCTGCGCAGCCAAAGCCTCCACGGGCCAGTTCACATCCATTTCACCGGCCACGACGCCGTATAAATATTCCCGCAGCGTTAATTCTACGGTTTCTCCTGTTTCGTGTTGATATAAGGTAATAGTGCTGTCATCACCGGGCCACTGGTGCGCTGTGGTCTGCGGCGTCTCTCTCTGCTTTTTGTCCTTTTCGTTGTTCCCACTGCACCCTGTCACTGCAAACAACAAAAAAATCAGACAAAATAAAACACTTCCCCATCTGAGCCATCGCAAATGCTTCATAAAAAAACCTCCTTTGCAGAAAGTATTCCACAAAAGAGGCGCTTTTAGTCAATTTCCTGACCTTCTAATAATTTATATAACGTTTTTGCATCGTCAGCCCGCACATTATCCCGCACATCCACAATCTCTGCACGTACCTTTTTCTCGCCAAAACCAATCTCCAAAATATCGCCGGGCTTTACCTCCGCACCGGCTTTCGCCACCTTGCCGTTGATTTTAACCTTGCCGCCGTCACATACATCCTTTGCTACAGTACGCCGCTTGATAATGCGGGATACCTTCAAATATTTGTCCAATCGCATACACACACGTCCCTTCTGTTGAAATCGCAGCCATTTTACAAACAGAATCAATCAAAAAAGCTATCGCAGATTCCTTCGATTCATGCGATAGCCCCTTTCATTCCATCAGCTGCAATTAGTTTTTCTTTGCTACAACTTCCTTTAAGCCTTTGCCCGCTTTGAAAGCAGGTACTTTGGTTTCTGGAATGGTAATGTCTTCTTTTGTCTGTGGGTTTTTAGCTTTACGAGCTTTCCGTTCTCTCACTTCAAATGTACCAAAACCAACCAGCTGTACTTTGTCACCCTGCTGCAGACTTTCTGTTACAGCTTCGAGCACTGCGTTTACCGCCTTTTCAGAATCTTTTTTTGTCAGTCCGGCTTTTTCTGCAACACTAGCCACTAATTCAGTTTTATTCACTGAAATCCCTCCTAAAACTCTTTATAAAATTTTATTAAACATTGCGAGCAAATCTGCTAAAGACATCTTACCATACTTTTCGCAGAAACAAAAGCCCCCAATGTAGAAAACTTTTGAAAAAGCACTTTTTTATTCGTTTTTTTCCGCTGCGGCTTTACTATGATTCCACAATAAAGTCAATTCTTCTACAGTATACTTGCCAAAGTCTCTTTTGTCTAGCATTATTTTTTCTTCCATGACCTGAAATTGCTTTATAAATTGTTGTACGGAGCGATTTAATGCCTGCTCCGGGTCAACCTTTGTCAAACGGGCTAAATTTACCACGGAAAACAAGAGATCGCCTATGATTTGTTCCATATCTCCCGTTTCGGCAAATTCTGCCAAACTCTCCGCAATTTTTTCTTTGCTCCCGGTAAGGTTCTCCCACTCAAACCCAACCCGATGGGCTTTCTGCTGCACCTTCTCTGCTTTCATCAAAGCCGGCAGCACAGGCGGAAGCTGGCTCATAATACTTTTCGCTTCAGGCTGCCCCGCTTTCTCCTTTTTCTTGATTTCCTCCCAGTTGGCCAACACCGCTTCCGCATTCTCTGCCTGCACATCGGCAAAAATATGAGGATGACGACGAATCATTTTTTCTGTAATGGCCTCCACCACATCATGGAGATTGAACGCACCTTCCCGTTCCGCCAACGCCGCATGAAAAACCACCTGCAGCAGCACATCGCCCAACTCTTCTTTCAAATGCGTCATATCATCACAGTCAATGGCTTCTATCACTTCATAGGTTTCTTCCAACAGATTCTTGCGCAAAGACTGATGAGTTTGCTCCTTATCCCAGGGGCAGCCATTTTCACCCAACAACGTCTCCATCACATCTGTCAGCGGTTTTATCGTATCACACATAGCTATTCCCTCACCAATTTTAGTTTTAACAACAACACAGCTAATTTATTCCCCACTTTTGGCACTTTCCGAATAATTTCCAGACTGACACCACCAATGGCCAGAAGAGTCATAAAATAAATCGTGCCGCCGATGGCAATGGCCAACAAAGTCGCAATGCCATTGCTGTGCAGGCAGGCAAAAATTCCATAATAGCTGCCTAACACCAACACAGCCATCACCGCCACACTGATCACAGGTTTTATGATGTGGTATTTCAAGCTCAGCCAATTCCAGCCAATATCCCGTGAAATCTGATAGATATTATTGGCCGCAGCCACCGCAAAGCCAATCACGCTGCCCAAGGCCGCACCGCGAATACCCATCACTGGCAGAGCCGGCAAAACATACGTCAGCACCGTTTTGATGGCACTGCCCAAAAGCAGGCTATACATGGGCACCATGGCCCGTCCCAGCCCTTGCAACGTACCGGCGCTGATTTGATAAATTCCAACCATGGCCACCACCGCAGCGGACCAAAACATAGGCAAACCAGCGCTAGGCTTGGTAGGATACAAAAGCTCCATAATAGGATAGGCCAACGTCATCAAACCAACCGCAGCAGGCAGCACCAGCAAAATAGAAAGCTGCATAGCATTGGCGAAGGTTTCCTGCACCTTTTCCTTTTGGCCCATAGAGAGCGCTTCGGAAATATTGGGCACCAAGCTGGCTGCAATGGCAGTGGTAAGCATCAGCGGCAAATTTAGAATGGGCTGCACACAGCCGCCCAGATAGCTAAACCAGGCCATGGCATCACTATGGCTCATGCCACCCGCCTCCAGCCGCGGCACCACCAAAAACGTATCAATACTCTGCATGATGGGCAGCACTAAACTACCGATAGAAATGGGAATGGCTAATGCCAACACCTTCCCAATCAACTCCCCATTGCCAACTTGCCGGTCCGCTTGCAGCATAGTAGGAGCCTTGCCATTTTTTTTGACATAGCGGAAGAAAATGACCAGCATCAAGAGCAACGCCGCAGCCCCACCCACCGAGGCACCGGCACTGGCGCCGGCTGAGATGATACTGTCCCCGTAAGGCATTAATAAGAACATTGCGGCAATAATCACACCCACGCGCACAAATTGCTCTGTAATCTGTGACAGCGCAGTAGGCACCATCTGCTGCAATCCCTGAAAGTATCCGCGAAACACAGCCTGTATGCAGCTGAAAATCATGGCCGGTGCAATGGCTCTCAGACTCCAGGCCACTCGCTCATCAGGGAACACATTGGCAGCCAGCCAATCGGCGCTGACAAAAATGAACACGCCAACGCAAATTCCTACAGTGGACAACAGCGCCAGAGACAGCTTCAAAACCCGCAGACTCATCCCTGAACGGCCCTGCTCCTCATATTCCGCCACCAATTTGGAAATGGCCAGCGGAATCCCCGCTGTAGACAGTGCCAACAGCAAATTATAAATGGGATATACCATCGTATACAATGCCAGACAATCCTCACTGACAATGGTCCCAAAGGGTATTCGGTACAACGCACCCAGACATTTGGCCAAAATGCCTGCCACACTGAGCACCACAGCCCCTTTCACAAATGACTTTCCAGACACAACACACACTCCTCTTCGCGACAAGTAGGAGGTTTCCCATCAAACTACACATATCGCTCCAATTTAAACTATGAAAATTTTACTGATGTAATCTTAACCCAATTATACTGGAAAAGCAAGAACTCCCATAAAATTTTCTGTCCCATCGCCCATCTCAATGAACTGCCCCAAAAAAGTTTCTCTATTGGATAGAATTTTCACTATTTATTTTATAAAGCTGTCTTATATTAGCAAATAAATTGTTTACAGTATTCTGGATATTTGATATGATATAGGTATATTTCAACATATTGAAAGGAGAAATGAATTTATGATGAAAAAACACAAAAAGGCAGTTGCGGTCATCACCGTGCTGATGCTGCTGGCATTCTGCCTGACCGGCTGCGGCAATGGTGGCGCCGACAACAAAGACGCCGACAATAAGGGCGCACAGCAAGGTGCTGTCACCAACCTGGCCTTCGCCTCCGGCGGTACTTCCGGTACCTACTATCCAGTAGCCGGCGCAATTGCACAGGTATGGGAAAACAATGTAGAAGGTGTTTCCGTCAGCGTACAGTCTACCGGCGCATCTGCTGAAAACCTCAATCTGTTAAACCAGGGTGATGCAGAAATCGCTATCGTACAGAACGATGTGATGTATTACGCCAATACCGCTACAGAAGGTTTTGCAAACGCAAAGCCAAACGAAGGCTTTTTAACTTTGGGAACTGTATATCCTGAAGTTTGCCAGCTGGTTGTAGATGCCTCCGCAGGTATTGAAACAGTAGCCGACCTGAAAGGAAAAGCTGTTTCTATCGGTGCTGCAGGCAGCGGTGTAGAATCCAATGCAAAACAGATTCTGGCTGCCGCTGGTTTAAGCATGGAAGATATCAAAGTACAGAATCTGGACTTCGCGGAATCTGCCAACGCAATCAAAGATAAAGCTATCGTGGCCGCTTTCATCACCGCTGGCGCTCCAACTACCGCAGTGACCGAATTGGCTGCTACCAATGATATCAAAGTATTATCCTTGGATGACGCCATCATCGAAAGCCTGTGCGCAGATTACAGCTATTACACACCATATACCATCACCGCTGATGTGTATGGTGCAGCTGAAGATACACAGACTGTCGCTGTAAAAGCTACCATCGTTGTAAAAGCTGATTTAGACGAAGAATTGGTATATAATCTGACCAAAGGACTGTTCGAAAACCTGGATGCTGTAGCTGCAGCTCACGCAAAAGGGAATGAAATGAGTCTTGAAGGCGCTGTAGAGGGTGTATCTGTACCGTTACATCCAGGCGCTGCAAAATATTTTGAAGAACAAGGCTTATCCATTGAGTAAGTCGGAACAATAATTACCTTTATGAATATCCAAATTCGTAAAAGAGATGCCGCAGCCACGATTCTTGTGGTTGCGGTTATTTTAGCGATGACCATTTTATCTTATGGACAAATGTCTACAGATACGGTACAATATTTAGTGATGGCTCACGCTGATACCGGACAAGTTTATTTTAAAGAACCGCTGGAGGCAGACGGTGTTTTCTCTGTATCCTACACCCACTCTGTCAATAAAACAAATGTAGAAGAATATTATCGCCTGGAAAAGGGCAACCTTTATCTTTTTAAGGCCCGCTATCGCTCCTTTGGCGCCGGAGTAGCTACAGAACTGGCACCGGGACAAACATTGCGCTATGAAGACGGCTATATGGTGATAGAAAATATTCACTATCAGTTGCCTGAGCTCATTTATAAAGTAGGCACCGTCAGCGACCCACTCATACATATTGGACAGCAAACCTGGCATATGAAAGAGCTTGCTCCCCCATTGACCAGCGTCAGATTTACTGTGCAACAATAGATATTTTTAATTTTACAGAAAGGGGTCTTCTTATGGAGGAACCAAAAGAAAAAGGTCTCACCAGTGAGCCCAGCCAGCAAGATCTGCAGGCTGCTGCTGTGGAAGACGATTTAGAACATATCTCCGCGGCGGAAGTAAACGAAATCATGGCCAAATATGACCGTGAATCGGCTACCCGCATTTTTTCCGGCAACAAGGCATTGCTGATAAAGGGCTTACTGATTGCATTTACCTTGTTTGCCATATCCATTAATACATTTATTCGTTTAAATGCCCAGGTACACCGCTCAATGTTTATCGCTTTCATTTTATTTTTGGCGTACCTGCTCTATCCTGCCAGAAAAAATGCGCCGAAAAACACCAATAAGGTGCCTTGGTACGATATTTTGTTGGCACTGGCCAGCTCCGGCTCATTCCTATATATGTCTTTTAACTACAAACAATTGATCAGCCAGGCTGGCTCCTATACCCAATTTGACATGACCATCGCCATCATAGCCATTGTCCTGTTGCTGGAAGCATGTCGCCGTGTAGTAGGCTTGCCCATTTTAATCGTTGTGAGCTGTTTCATCGCCTACGCCTACTTTGGCAACTATGTGCCTGGCTATTTCAGCCATCGTGGGTTCAGTCTGCAGCGCATCGCCACCCATCTGTATTTCACGACAGAAGGTGTCATCGGCACGCCGTTGGCTGTCTGCTCCACCTTTATCTTTTTGTTTATTCTCTTCGGCGCGTTCCTGGAGCGCACCGGTATCGGTCAGTTTTTTATCGACATTGCCAACAGCCTGGCAGGGAAAGCTACCGGAGGACCGGCTAAAGTAGCCGTTATCGCCAGTGCCCTGCAGGGGACCATCACCGGCAGCTCTGTAGCCAATACTGTAAGCTCCGGCAGCTTCACTATTCCTATGATGAAAAAGATGGGCTATCGTCCCGAATTTGCCGCAGCAGTAGAAGCTGCCGCCTCTACCGGTGGACAAATCATGCCCCCTATCATGGGCGCCGCAGCCTTTTTGATGTCGGAAATGACCGGGATTCCTTATTCCAATATCATCATTGCCGCCATCATCCCTGCCTTCCTCTATTTTACGGGTATCATGATTATGGTGCATCTGGAAGCCAAACGCTACGGTCTGAAAGGTTTGCCGCCAGAAGAAATCCCCAATTTCTTCCGACTGATGTTGGGTTATTGGTATTTACTGATTCCGCTGGTTGTGTTGGTAACGATGATGATGACAGGCTATACGCCTGCTCGTGCCGCCTTGATCGCCATCGTGCTGTCCATCGTTGTCAGCATGTTCCGCAAGGAAACCCGCATGGATTTCATGACATTTCTGGGCGCGTTGGAAGCCGGCGCTCGTAACATCATCGGTGTGGGCGTTGCCTGCGCTGTAGCTGGTATGATTGTCGGCACGGTTACCCTAACCGGTATCGGTCTGAAGCTGGCCAACGGATTGCTGATGCTCTCAGGGGGCAATATCCTGCTGGCATTGTTCTTCACCATGATTGCTTCCATTGTATTAGGTATGGGCGTTCCCACTACCGCCAATTACGTTATCATGGCAACTATTACAGCACCCATCGTGTTGCAGTTGGGCGTGGATTTATTGCCTGCCCACATGTTTGTATTCTATTTTGGCATTGTAGCAGATATTACGCCGCCGGTGGCCTTAGCTGCCTATGCCGGTTCTGCCATTGCGCGCAGCAACCCGCTCAAGACCGGCGTACAGGCCACCAAGCTGGCCATTGCGGCGTTCATCATTCCCTACATTTTTGCCTTGAATCCATCACTTCTGCTGATTGGTTCTGAACCGTTGGATATTATCCTGGTTACACTCACTGCGCTGGCAGGAATGACCGGTGTGGCTGCTGCAACAGAAGGATATATTTTCGCCAAAATGAATCCTTTGATTCGTATCGTCTCGCTGATAGGCGGGCTTATGCTGATCATTCCCGGCCTCTACACCGACCTGGGCGGTTTGGCACTGCTATCCATCGCTTTCGTTTTCCAGAAGCTCTACAGCAAAAAACATCTGTAAACAACTGCATAGAAGAACCACTAGCCTGGTGCAAATACCTTGCACCAGGCTTTTTATTTGTTGTTCGTAAAATATTCAACCAAAAGCGCATTTGCTATTTTTGTGAATATTTTTGCCGAATTGACAAAAATATTGGATTTTTGCATTGCATAGTAAAATATTTAGCGATATAATATATTAATTACAAATCGAAAAATAAACAGAAAAGGAGATTTCAACGTGGCTTACTATTTTGACGAACCATCCCATACTTTTGGAGAATACCTCTTGGTGCCTGGCTATTCTTCCTCTGAATGCATTCCATCTCGGGTTTCTCTGAAAACACCCCTGGTAAAATTCAAAAAAGGAGAGGAACCTGCCATCTCTATGAACATCCCTATGGTATCGGCAATCATGCAATCTGTATCCGACGACCGTATGGCCATCGCGCTAGCCAAAGAAGGCGGCGTATCGTTCATTTACGGCTCCCAGTCCATCGAAAGCGAAGCTGCTATGGTCAGCAGAGTGAAAAACTATAAAGCAGGCTTTGTCATCAGCGACTCCAACATCAAACCCGACGATACACTGGCAGACGTTTTGGCTTTGAAAGAAAAAAATGGACATTCTACCATGGCTGTGACGGAAGACGGTACCTGCAACGGAAAATTATTGGGTATCGTGACCAGCCGTGATTATCGGGTGAGCCGTATGTCTCCGGATACCAAAGTATCTGACTTTATGACTCCCTTCGACCGCCTTATTTGCGGCAATGAAAATACTTCCTTAAAAGAAGCAAATGATATCATCTGGGAAAATAAACTCAATGCTCTGCCTTTAGTAGATGCCAACCAACGGCTGCTCTACATCGTATTCCGCAAAGACTATGATTCCCGCAAGGAAAACCCATTGGAATTATTGGATGACAACAAGAGCTATATCGTAGGCGCCGGGGTAAACACCCGCGATTACGCTGAACGTATCCCTGCTCTGGTGGAAGCCGGCGCAGACGTCCTGTGCATCGACTCCTCCGAAGGCTTCTCCGAATGGCAGAGCCGGACCATTCAGTGGGTGCGAGAAAAATACGGCGATACCGTAAAAATCGGCGCAGGCAATGTCGTTGACCGGGAAGGCTTCCTGTTCTTAGCCGAAGCCGGCGCAGACTTTATTAAGGTGGGTATCGGCGGCGGCTCCATCTGTATCACCAGAGAAACAAAAGGTATCGGCCGAGGACAGGCTACCTCCGTCATCGAAGTGGCCAAAGCCCGCGACGAATACTTTGCACGTACCGGCATTTATATTCCCATCTGCTCCGACGGCGGGATCGTACATGACTATCACATCACCTTAGCATTGGCTATGGGCGCAGATTTTGTCATGTTGGGACGGTACTTCTCCCGTTTTGAAGAAAGTCCTACCAACAAAGTTATCATCAATGGCAACTACATGAAAGAATATTGGGGCGAAGGCTCCAATCGTGCGCGCAACTGGCAGCGTTATGATTTGGGCGGCGCTGGGAAGCTTTCCTTTGAAGAAGGCGTGGATTCCTATGTGCCCTATGCCGGCAGCTTAAAAGACAATGTAGGCGTCACCTTGGCCAAGGTACGCTCCACCATGTGTAACTGCGGCGCGCTGACCATCCCTGAATTGCAGGAAAAAGCACGTCTGACCTTAGTTTCCGCCACCAGCATTGTGGAAGGCGGTTCCCATGACGTTGTCGTAAAGAATAACAACATGAATGTAACCGAGCGGTAAACATTTATTTTTCACAGAAATTGCAGACAAGTCCTTCTGATTTCCCATCGGAAGGACTTGTTTCTCTCTTTTGCTTTTCCTCCGCAAACTCTCAACTACCTATAGAAAGGAGCCTTTTTATGACACAGACAACTGCCCAAAGCAACCAAACCACCAAACAATTGCTGCTGCGGTTTTGGCCATATCTCAAAAAACGCCGCAAAACCATCGCGCTGGATTTGTTTTGTGCTGCTCTCACCTGCCTGTGCGATTTAATATTACCTTTAATTTTGCGCACCATCACCAACACAGCCATTCAGGACGCCGCTGCTCTGACAGTCGCCCTCATCATGAAGCTGGCGCTGTTATATCTCATCCTGCGGCTCATTGACGCGGCAGCCCAATACTATATGGCCAATATGGGCCATATCATGGGCGTTTACATTGAAACCGACATGCGCCGCGATGCTTTTACCCATTTGCAGCGCCTGAGCCATACCTATTATTCCAATACCAAAATCGGGCAAATTATGGGGCGTATCACCAACGATCTTTTTGAAGTCACTGAATTTTCCCATCACTGTCCCGAAGAATTTTTCATCGCTGCGCTGAAAATCGTTATCAGCTTCGCCATTCTCTGCACTTGCAGCGTGCCGCTGACCATCCTCTTGTTCCTCTGCGTGCCGTTGATGATGGTCGTCTCTACGGTGCTCAACCTGAAACTGCGCACTGTCTTTCGACAGCAGCGCATACAAATCGGCGAATTAAACGCCCAAATTGAAGACAGCCTTTTGGGAGAACAGGTCATCAAGGCTTTTTGCGCAGAAACCCAGGAATGTGAAAAATTTGCCCGGGGCAATCAGCAATTCAAAGACATCAAGACAAAGACTTATCATTTTATGGCCCTGTTCCAAGCCTCCACCCGCCTCTTTGACGGCCTGATGTACATGGTGGTCATCCTGGGCGGCGGTCTCTTTGTGGTCTACGGCGCCATTACGCCGGGCGATTTGGTGGCCTACGTGCTCTACGTCTCCACCCTCATCGCCACTATCCGCCGCATTGTAGAATTTGCCGAGCAATTTCAGCGGGGCATCACCGGCATCGAGCGGTTCTTTGAAATCATGGACACACCAGTAGAAATCACCGATGCACCCAATGCGCTGCCATTGCAGGTCACCCAAGGGCAGATCATCTTTCAGGATGTGTCCTTCGAATATCCCGACGACCACAACAGCGTACTGCGCCATCTGTCTCTCACCATCCATCCCGGTGAACGTTTAGCTCTGGTGGGCCCTTCCGGCGGCGGAAAGACTACGCTGTGCAATCTCATCCCCCGTTTCTATGATGTGACTGGAGGGGAGATTCTCATCGACGGGCAAAATATCCGCACCGTCACCCTGTCCAGCCTGCGCAGCGCCATCGGTATCGTACAGCAGGACGTCTATCTCTTCAGCGGCACCGTAGCGGAGAATATCGCTTATGGAAAGTCTCACGCCACCCGGGCGGAAATTGAAGCGGCCGCCAAACAGGCCGGCGCCCATGGCTTTATCACCGCCTTAAAGGACGGATACGACACCTACGTGGGAGAACGGGGCGTAAAACTCTCCGGCGGGCAGAAGCAACGCATTTCCATTGCCCGCATCTTTCTGAAAAATCCGCCCATTCTCATTTTGGACGAAGCCACCAGCGCTCTGGACAATGAAAATGAAATCATCGTAGGGCAAAGTCTGGAAAAGCTGGCTCACGGCCGCACCACACTAACCATTGCCCATCGCCTGACCACCATCAAAAACTATGACCGCATTCTCGTGTTGGATGATACTGGCATCGCCGAATCAGGCAGCCACGAAGAACTGCTGCGGCAGAAGGGCATCTATTATCGTCTGTGGAACCAAACTCTCAATGATTTGCCCTGAGGAAAGGCTTGTCTCTGTGTCATGCAGACAGCGGGCTTTCCGCTTTTGCCTGTTTTCCGTTTCATTTTGCTCTCATTTAGGAAAACATACCATAACAAATTTTTTCTCAAAGGAAGGATTCCTATGCTGGATTTTGAATTTGCAATATTAGACTTTATCGCCACACTCCACACCGGATTGGGTGATACCATACTGGCGGCCATCACCGCTTTCGGCAACGGCGGCATAGGCTGGATTGTACTCACCGCCATCCTGCTATGCCTGCCCAAATACCGCAAGGCCGGGGTTGCCATGGCGCTGGCGCTTATTTTCTGCCTGCTTATCGGCAATGTCACACTGAAGCCTCTCGTCGCCCGCATGCGGCCTTATAGCTATTTTCCCGACATGACGCTGCTCATTCCGCCGGAAAAGGATTTCTCTTTCCCATCGGGGCACACCTATGCCTCCTTTTCCGCCGCCACTGCTCTGTGGCTTTGTCATCACCGCGCCGGCACCGCAGCGCTCATCTTGGCAGTGGCTATCGCCTTCTCGCGGCTCTATTTCTATATGCACTTTCCCAGCGATGTATTGGCCGGCTGTATCCTGGGGATTGCCAGCGGCTGGACCGCCTACAAAATTGTGATGCATCATTACGAGAAGCAAGCATCGTGAAGCGTCCTTTTGGCTAAGCCAAATTCTCCGTACTGGCAACTGCACGTCCATGCTGTTCCAACTCCAACAGGCTCCGCTTAATCTCCAATCCGCCTGCATAGCCCACCAGCTTGCCTGTCGCGCCAATGACGCGATGACAGGGAACCACAATGGCAATGGGATTGCAATGATTGGCGCTGCCTACTGCCCGCGCTGCCTTGGGATTTCCCATTTCTCTGGCAATCTCTCCGTAGCTGCGTGTTTCCCCATAGGGAATCTGCTCCAGCTGTTGCCATACTCGTTTCTGAAATGCTGTTCCCTCTGCCTTTAACGGCAGGGAGAACGCTTTTCTCTCTCCTGCGAAATATTCTGTCAGCTGTCTTTTCGCCTCCAACAGCAAAAGGGTTTCCTGATGTAGCGCATTTGCAAGGGCTTCTGCATTCTCCTGAACAAATTGAATCTGCACAATAGCGCCCTGGCACTCTGCCACGCGAAGAAGTCCCACTGGTGTTGCAAAGGTGATATCATAAAACATACTTCTCATTCCTCCTGCGTTTTTGTTTTTATATAGTTTCATTATACAGCCTTCTTCCTGCTCTGCAAGAAAATATTATATTTTTTCCCTGCCCTTCTTGTTTCTTGCTGGTATTTTCGGTAAAATAAAAATAGAATTTTTCCTATTCTTTTTCAATATATTTATGTTTTTCAGGAGGATTTTATATGGAATACGGATTTGTAAAGGTTGCAGCGGCCACACCGGAAATTAAAGTGGCAGATTGCGCATACAATACAGAAGCTGTGCTGCAGCTCTGGCGGAAAGCGGAAGCACAGAACTGCCAGCTGGTGGCATTCCCCGAGCTGGTACTCACCGGATATACCTGCGGTGATTTATTTTTGCAGCCAGTATTGCTGGATGGCTGTCTGCACGGCATAAAAACGTTAATCGAGGCAAGCCGCCAGCTCCAATCGGTAGCCGTCATTGGTGCGCCTTTGGTGCATGAGGGCAAGCTCTTCAACTGTGCAGTTATCATCCAGCAAGGCGATGTGCTGGGCATCGTGCCCAAGACGTCGCTGCCCACTTACGGCGAATTTTATGAACATCGTCACTTCCAAACTGCTGTGGATAAAACGTATCTCTATACCGACGCGCTCCAGGCCATTGGTTTGGAGGATGCGGTGCCCTTTGGCACCCGTCTGTTGTTTCACTGTCTCAATCAGCAGGATTTCACCTTCGCTGTAGAAATCTGTGAAGACCTCTGGTCTCCTTTGCCGCCGTCCACGCAGCACGCCATGGCAGGCGCCACCATCATTGTCAATCTGTCGGCCAGCAATGAGGTCATCGGGAAAGCCGAATATCGTCGGCAATTGGTCAGCGGCCAATCGGCCCGCCTGTTGTCCGGGTATGTCTATGCCAACGCCGGCTATGGAGAATCCACCACGGATGTAGTATTCTCCGGTCATAATCTCATCGCAGAAAACGGCGTTATCCTGGCAGAGAGTCAGCTGTTCACCGGCGGACTGATCACCACAGAAATTGATGTGGAGAAAATGAGCCAGGAACGGCGCAAATTGAACACCTTTCCTATACAGCAGGAAGGATATCTGCACTCTGACTTTGCCCAGGAAATGCCTGTTGGCACTCTCAGCCGCACCATTGCGCCATTGCCCTTTGTGCCTGACAATCAGGCGCATCGCGCTGAACGCTGTGAATTGATTCTCTCCATTCAGGCGCAGGGCTTAAAAAAGCGACTGGTGCACTCCTGGTCTAAAACAGCGGTAATCGGCATTTCCGGCGGACTGGACTCCACCCTGGCACTGCTGGTCGCCGTCCGCGCTATGGATTTGCTGGAACGTCCCCGCACAGATATCATTGCTGTCACTATGCCTTGCTTCGGCACCACCAATCGCACCCGCTCCAATGCGGAAAAGTTGTGTCAGGAATTGGGCGTAACCTTCCGCACTGTGGATATCGGCAATACAGTAAAGGCCCACTTTGCCGACATCGGACATGATTTTTCCGACCACAGCGTCACCTTTGAAAATGGACAAGCGCGGGAACGCACCCAGGTATTGATGGACATTGCCAATCAGACCGGCGGTATGGTAGTGGGCACCGGCGATTTGTCTGAGCTGGCGTTGGGCTGGGCCACCTACAACGGCGATCATATGTCCATGTATGGTGTCAACAGCTCCATTCCCAAAACACTGGTGCGTCATATTGTGCGCTATGTAGCGGACAGCACCGGACAGCCGGAGCTAAGAGCAACGCTTCTGGATATTTTAGATACGCCGGTCAGTCCTGAGTTGTTGCCTGCGCAAAACGGTGAAATCGCACAGAAAACGGAAGACCTAGTAGGACCCTATGAGCTCCATGACTTTTTCCTGTACTACTCTGTGCGCTGGGCGTTTTCACCGAAAAAAATTTACTATCTGGCACAGCAGGCCTTTGCCGACCAATATGACAATAAGACCATCCTTCATTGGCTGCGTACCTTTTTCCGTCGTTTCTTCAATCAACAGTTTAAGCGTTCCTGTCTGCCCGACGGTCCCAAGGTTGGTTCTGTAGCGCTGTCGCCCCGCGGCGACTGGCGTATGCCCAGCGACGCAGTATCGGCCTTATGGCTGGCTGAAATTGATGCGCTGAAAGCATAAATATATAGAAAAAGCGGAGATTTTCCTAATGTATAAGGAAAACATCTCTGCTTTTATTCAGTTATTGAGTATTTTTCATAATTGTTAATGAGATAATATTTTACTGCCAGTTCTCCTTTTGTTAAATGAGAATCATCTAATGATATCACGCAAGCCTAAGACGGTCAAAGCAAAAACCTGTGGAGTTAGGGTATCCTGCTGTTTGTAGTCTTTCTTTCATCCGCAACTATCGAAAAACCGATAAAACAGCATGAGCAGCGTGCATCATAATTGTACCAAAAATATTTTTCTGACCCTATTCTGTAATCTAATAATTTTATCATGATCACCTATTGAATTCTTCTTTTGTATGATATATAGTTAAATTAATACTAAAAATTCAAAGTATAGGAGGAATTACTTATGAACAGATTAAAAGACAAAGTTGCCATTGTTACCGGCTCTACCAGCGGGATTGGCATTGGAATCGCCCGTCTGTATGCTGCAGAAGGTGCCAAAGTTATTATTTGCGGCCGCAGAAAAGAAAAAGGTCAGGCTGTGGTAGACATGATCACCCAGGAAGGTGGCCAAGCCTCCTATCATTTTATGGACATCACGGATCCGTCCAGCATCGAAACACTGATTGCTGACACTGTTGAAAAATACGGTAAAATTGATATCCTGGTTAACAATGCCGCTAATGTTTCCCTAAAAGACGGCCGTGTGGATGAACTGACCCTGGAAATGTGGGACGACATTTTCCAGAGCGATATGCGCGGTACCTTCTATGCCATTAAATGCGTACTGCCTTATATGCAGAAAAATGAAAACGGCGGTTCCATCATCAATATTGGATCCATGGCTGCCTGCGCCGGAGATCTCGGTTCTACCGCTTATGCCTGCGCCAAGGCTGGCGTGGACATGCTGACCCAGTACACTGCACTGCAGTACGGCAAAGATAACATTCGTTGCAATTGTGTGCGTCCTGGTCTGATTGTAACACCAGACAACGAAGCTAAAGTTCCACAGGTGCTGAAAGACATTTTCCTGAGCAATATCATGGTAAACCGCTACGGTTGTCCAGAAGATATCGGCCATATGTGCGTATTCTTCGGCTCTGACGAAAGCGCTTATGTCACCGGTCAGATTATCAATGTAGATGGTGGTATGAACTCCCATGCACCTACTGTGGCTCAATTTAAACAGATGAACTCTCGCACCTGGTAACCACATCATTTTCGCATGCTGATGGTATTTTTTACACTGTCTTCGGTATACAGGAATACCTGATTCTGCAAAAAACAAAAAGCAGGAATGAGGATGTAGAAGCAGCCTCATTCCTGCTTTTTTATATAATCTCCTGGATCTGCCCTTCCGGTTTCTCTAATTCGTAACGGGAAAACATGATCCAGAACAGTACGTCAGCCAACGCCAAAGCACAGCCCAAACCGGTCTCCATAGTTCCTGATAGCCTTTAATGCAATTTATATATTTCACACTCATCTTAAAAAACATTGAACCAAAATCGCAAAAGACAATAAGCGACAGAACAATATCCACCGCTAAAACCGCGGACAGATTTTTGTAGGCTAACACACCCAGCCTTGCAACATTAAAGTCAGCCAGCAGTGTACGTTTTTAAGACAAAAATTGATAGTTTCTGCATACTATTTTCCCCTTCTCTCTATTTTCTCTGCTGGAATCGTAACGGTTTTTACATTAGAAAACGGTGAAATTGCACAAAAAACGGAAGATCTGGTGGTCCCCTATAAGTTCCATGACTTTTTCCTGTACTATGCTGTGCGCTGGGCTTTTTCACCGAAAAAAGATTTACTATCTGGCACAACATGCCTTTGCTGGCCAATATGACAATGAGACGACCCGGCACTGGATGCGTATCTTTTTCCGTCGTTCCTTCAATCAGCAGTTCAAGCGTTCCTGTCTGCCCGACGGCCCCAAGGTTGCTTCTGTAGCACTGTCGCCCCGCGGCGACTGACGTATGCCCAGCGACGTAATATCGGCCTTATGGCTGGCTGAAATTGATGAATTGAAAGCATAAAACTGGCCTTCCTCACCATAAGGAAAAGCACGAAAGACGCGCCTCTATCTTTTAGAGACCATCTCTCGTGCTTTTTTCTCTTGGGTAGAGATGCTAAGCCATCCATGTTTGTTTTTATAAAAGTATGTCTGCGAAAAATGATTGATAATACCCTGCTGGAATCCCAAACTATTTGAAATATCTGCGAATTTTTTATCCTTATGTTCTTAAGTCCAAATCTGTTTTATATACCTGAAATCCTGCATTATGGGCATATTGCCATAAATGAGAGATTAACCCTTGCCGATAGCTTGCAAACTGGTTTCGCGAGAAATCACTGCGTAAAACAACATGACTGTTGCGTTCTTCCATCACCTCTACAAACGCCTGTGCAGGAAGTTTGTTACTTTTTCCATTATTGCAGGAAGGACAGCTCAGCACAAAATTCCAGAGCTTGTCTTCTTTTACAAAGGACCATGGAATAAAATGATCTACATGGGAAATCCCAGTAAGTTTCTTTCCGCAATAGAAGCAGTAATGCGCCCCAAATTCCTGATAAAGTACCTGACGATAAATGTCCAAGTTTTTGCGCTGCGGCGAGGCGAGCTCCAGTTTATTCAACAGACGAACCAGCAGAGAATCATCATTTACAGTTTCTAAAAATTTGGCCCAAGCATAATAATTTAACCGTTCCAATTCCATTTTATATTTCATCAAAAATTGATACGCCGTAGGATGTAGTACAAGATATTTTTCCTTTTTATCGAAGCCGTACACAATCCCTTCTAAGTCACTGTACAAAGCGCCTATCACATACTTTCTACATTCCCTCTGCACTTGTGCTATGATTGTTTCTTGCAATGTAGCATTCAGAGAATCAAAAGGAATTTGTTCTGGAATCTTAAAATCAATCTGCGCCTGCTGTAAAATCTGTTCTATTTTGGAATATTGGGATTTTCCATCTGGACGCATCTGCCGCAAATGATATTTCAGCACTAAATTCCAATAACTTTCAGTAAACTTTGCAAAAATATCATGATAAAACAACACAAATTTGTCATCCTCAATCGTACAGTTCAATAAATTATCCAGTATTGATTTAATCAATCCAAATTTGTAGCTGTTCCGTTTAGCACTGGCATCAGAAAATACAAAATTAAACCGTGCCCACAACTGATCATCATGAATCGGTACTAACTGCAACTCACCCTTTTTCAAATCCCATCCAGCCATATTACACTCACTTCCATCAAATGCTTTAATTTTTACTTTGACTTTAATTTACATAACCCAAGTATCATAAAAACATTTGTTATCGCCAAAAATATTTTTTAACTTCTGTACTTTTCCCAGCACTTTTTATAAATCTCACAGGTTTTATGGTTATAACAGGCCATCAGTACCTCCATATCATACTGCGGATTAGCTTTTAACCAAGCTGCAACGGTTTTCAGTGCAATCTCCGTGGCTGCTTCCAGCGGATAGCCATAGGCTCCCGTAGAGATAGCGGGAAAAGCGATGCTGTGAAGCCCATAAGAACGAGCTGTCTCCAAACTGTTCCAGTAGCAGTCGCGCAGTAAGACTGCGTCTTTTTCGGTGCCGGAATAAATAGGTCCTACGGTATGGATCACATATTGCGTATTCAGCCGATACCCTTTGGTAATTTTTGCTTCCCCTGTGCTGCAGCCGTGCAATGCGCGGCATTCTGCCAGCAGTTCCGGTCCCGCTGCACGATGAATAGCACCATCCACACCACCGCCACCTAATAAACTGCGATTGGCTGCATTTACAATACATTCTGTGTCTGCTTTCGTAATATCCATAGTTTCAAAACGAATATTGTTACACCATTGCTCTGTCATCGTTTTCCCTTTCACGTTATTTGATTCTTTTCACGGTATGCTCTTAAAATATCGCTTCAATTTTAAAAAGATACTACATTTATTTTACCATATTTTTATATTTTGAAAAATAGCCTCGCCTCATTTTTGCAAAAATCTTGCTCCCAATCTCCAATTCACTTTTTCATTTTTTCCTGCAAAAATAAGAAATGCAGAAATAGAACCCCATCTACCCAACATGTAATGATATCAGAAACTCCCGAAGTGATTTCGTAGAAATTCTGTATTGTTTGCCAAAGACTTTTGGAAATATAAAAAACACGACCGACATGTTCGTCCCATCGTGTTCTCCTTTATTCTATTCTGTCTTTTCTGACAATTTACAGTGCAACAGGTTTCACTTTAATATGCTGTAAATATTTACTGCCAATGTCAACCTGGCTGTAGCCGATTTGCACTAGCCAGTCCACCGCTTTATGCAGAATCATAACAGTCATACCTACACCTACTCCATATTCCTGATAAAGAGCATTTTTATGTTCTTCAGTCAGAGAAACAACTTCTCCCATCTGCCCCATAGGCAACTCATTTAATGCTAATATGTCCTGCATAAGCTACACCTCTTATACTTATTTTGGGCTGATTGGACAGACGAATGCATCTGCAGTCCACCCAATCAACCATTATTAAAAAAATTTTCTATACTTCCGGTTTTTGTTCTTCTGCTTCTTCTATTTTAGCAGCTTCCTCCGCAATAAAAGCAGCATCTTCTTCTGACAGCGGCGCTTTTTCTTCACAGACAGCGTCTTCTTCTGCTCCGGTCTCCGCTGGTGCTGTATCCTCTTCATATTCTTCTGCTGCCGGTTTTGCGTCCTCTAATAGGGATACTGTAGCCAGGTCCAGTAGATCCTGTAATTTACCACTGCGCAATGCTGTTTTTATTTCCTCCTTGCCGATAATCTGTCCCGGCCAAACAATGACATTGCCTTCTTCATCCAGCAAAGGCTTTTCAACGGTCAAATCCTCCAGCTGCTGTACCAAGTCCGCCGCCAATACATCTTCCGGTTCTTCCCGGCGATTCATCTTATTTTTGATATCTTCTTTCAAACCATCTGTATCAATATTTTTTACCCAGTCCCGCATCTCGTTAAACAAACCCTTGGCCTCTTCACCGAAACGGTCAATGAATCGTTCTGTCTGTTCTTTAAATTTATCGCTGGTCACCTCATCCTTCAGCTTGCCTACTGCGTCCTCCATTGCCTTTGTAAAGCCATCAATGGTCTTTTCCAATGGTTCTTCGACTTTTTCTTCAAATCCGTCTTCGTCAAAGGATACGCCGTTCACAGCGTCAATTTCATCCAGCATTTCATCTACAGACTTCCAGTCGCCATAAAATTCCTCGGCGGGAATATGAAAATCTTCCGCGGTAATATTTTCCGCCGCAATCACAACGTCCTTGCCGAAGCTGACGATTTTTTCTCCAGGCAAAATCCCCCGTCCGCCGGTCATGGTATCCATCAGCTCACCCTTGATGACGATTTCTGCCACCTCGCCGCTTTTTTCATCAAAGGCCAGCTCTTCCACACGACCCAGTAGATTACCGTCGGCGGTAATTACATTTTTTCCCAAAGCATCCCGAATCTCTGCACAAGTAGCGCCGTCAACATCATTTACTGTAATGGTCGCACCAAAAGCACGCACATTCTCAAAGGGCACGATATTCACATTGCCCATAAATTTTTTTTCTTTTACTTTCAAACCAGCCACTTTCTTATCTGAAGTCAATGCTACGCCATACACCTTGCCAATCATTGTGCCATCGGCCAAATTCAAAATTTCTTTCCCCATAATGCTGCCAATGTTAATCAATACTCCCATTGTCAAAAACCTCCTCAATTCTTATTCGTTTTTTCTATTGCATCCTTGCCCGTTTTGCCTCTTTTTTTAACTTTCGTTTATACACAAACTGAGAAATCTGAATCCCTATTTCGTACAAGAGCATCATCGGCACGGCCAGACAAAGCTGACTGACAATATCCGGCGGGGTAAACATCGCCGCCAAGACCAACACGATCAATAGTACGTACTTGCGGTTTTTCGTGAGCAGCTGAGGCGTGATAATTCCTACAATAGTAAGAAAATACACTACCATGGGAATCTCAAACACCAAGCCGAAGGGAATCAAAAAGCCCAGCACAAAGGATAAATAGGAGCTTGCTGTGATCATCGGCGTCAGCTCTGTGCCTGCCAAACGGATTAAGGTTTCCATCACCGGCCGCAGCACCAAAAAGTAGCCGAAACACACACCGCCTACAAAGAGCACAATCCCGAAAAAGGTCATAATAAAAAAGATTCGTTTCTCATTTTTATAAAGCGCCGGTAGCACAAACCGCATAATCTGCCAGATAATCACCGGACTAGCCAATACACAGCCACCCAGCAAAGCAATCTTCAACTGAAATAGAAAGCCCTCTGCAAAGGCTGTATAAATCATATTCTGCTCCAGCTTCATAAACGGCCCCATGATAATGTCGGTCAGTTCCTGTTGAAACAGGGCAAAACAAATCACCATACCTACCAGCAATGCCAATACACAGCGAATTAATCTGGTGCGCAGTTCATCCAAATGCTCCATGACAGGCGCCATTGTTTCATTTTCTTCATTCATGAATAATTTCACCAACTTCTGTCCCAAACCCTGCCTTTGACTGCCCCATAAATTACTTTGTAACCAAACTTACAAAACTTTTCTCAGCCAGCGGGAATTCTTTTATTTCTCTTCATGGGGTTCCGCTGTCTTCACAGCTTCTGTATCCAAATCAATCTTTACGGCGTCCTTGATATCCTTTTGGAGTTCTTCAATGGTCCCGCGCATATCAACGGTTTCCTTGACATCCTGCACTTCATTTTTCAAATCCACTAAATCTTTTTTGATGTCCTCGTCGATGTTGTTCACAGCGCTCTTGAACTCACGAATAGTTTTACCCAAAGTCTGACCTAATTCGGGCAGCTTGCCCGGACCAAAAATCACCAGCGCCACGCCCAGGATTAATATCAACTCAGTTGGTCCAATATTTAGCATACTCGCAGCCTCCTATTGCGATACAACCTCATACGCATCGCATTTTTTCATTTATCTCATGAAATATTCATCTTATTATAGCATAGCCGCTTTCGTTTTGCCAGAATTGTAATGGGAAAAATGACACTCTCTTATTGAAAATATTTTTCTAAGCATTATAATTTCTCCTTTGTATCATTTTAGAGTTGCCTATACTTCTCTACCGCAAAAAAATATGCAGCAATCTTTCATATCGTCTTTTATAGGGTTGATACCGCATGGGCAAATCCATCCAAGTCTTTTTGTCCACAATGCTCTTGCGGTGGGAAAAGGTTTCAAACCCCGCTTTTCCATGGTAAGCACCCATCCCGCTGGCACCTACACCGCCAAAGCCCATTTGACTGGTAGCCAGATGAATCATGGTATCGTTGACACAGCAGCCACCGAACTGGCAACGTGCCGTCACATACTGCACAGTATTTTGCTCCTCGGTAAATAAATATAACGCTAAGGGATGGGGACGATTGTTCATGGTCTGCACCACATCCGCTATGCTGTCATAAGTCAAAATGGGCAGCAACGGGCCGAATATTTCCTCCTGCATGATCTCATCGTCCCATGTCACATGATCCAGCACGGTGGGCGCAATGCGGCATTGCGCCGCTTGTGTTTCGCCGCCGCAAATGATTTTTTCTGGCATCAGCAGCCCGCACAGGCGCAGAAAATGTTTTTCGTTGATAATTTTCCCATAGCGTTCATTTTTCAACGGCTGTTCCCCAAACTGCTCCTTGATTTCCTTTGTGATGGCCTGTACCAGCTGATCGTGCACACTGGCCTCACAATAAATATAGTCGGGCGCTACACAGGTCTGCCCGCAGTTCAAAAATTTGCCGAACACGATGCGTTTTGCCGCCAACTCAATTTTGGCGGAGCGGTCCACAATGCAGGGACTTTTCCCACCTAACTCCAGCGTCACCGGCGTCAAATGCTGAGCGGCTTGCCGCATCACTTCCTTGCCCACCGCCTGACTGCCGGTAAAAAAGATATAATCAAAGGGCTGCTGCAGCAAACAGCTGTTTTCCGCCCGTCCGCCGGTCACCACCGCCACATAAGCGGGGTCAAAACATTCTGCTATCAGCTTTTGCAGCACCGCACTGGTATGGGTAGAATAGGCGCTGGGCTTCAGCACAGCGGTGTTGCCCGCCGCCAAAGCATCCACCAGTGGCTCCATGGTGAGCATGAAAGGATAATTCCATGGGCTCATAATCAATACCGTACCGTAGGGAACCGGCTTGGTATAGCTTTTGGCTGCAAACTGCGCTAAAGGCGTGCGCACAGTCCGCTCCCTTGCAAACCCTTTCACATGCTTCTTCATATAGGAAAGTTCGCTGTGAGTCAATCCCAACTCACACATATAGCTTTCAAATCTGCTTTTTCCCAAATCCTGCTTTAAAGCATGTTCTATCTCCCACTCATGACGCTTTATCGCCTTTTGCAGCCGATTCAACGCCTGTACTCGATAATTCACATCCAGCGTTCGGCCACTGGCGAAAAACTTTCTTTGTTCATCCAGAATTTTTTCAATCTCTGTTTCGTTCATTTCAGTTTTTCCCTCCATCACCGTATCATAAACAGTTTTTACTTTTTTCCATTTTTACACTCCACTTTCCTGTAAAACATGGGCGCAAAACAAACTTTTTCTATAAGTGCCTTTTCCTTCAGTTTTTACCCTTTTAAAATATCCGTCATTGCTTAAAATATTTTTTCTAAGTCTTACATAAACTGCATACTATAATTACAAAATAATCATCGTATTTTTGATGGATTGGAGGAATGGCCATGCCATCCAATTTTGCCCATTATCTCTTTGGTCAGCAGCTACTGCCCCAGTTGCCCGATTACTTGCAGGAAATCATCCGTCCCAATATCCAATTGTACCAAATCGGGCAGCACGGACCGGATATTATTTTTTACTATCGCCCTTTTTTACCCCATTCGGTTTCCAGGATTGGATTTCAAATGCACAAATACCCTGCCCGTTATTTTTTTGAACAGGCCCGCGACACCATCAGCCTCAGCCAGCAGGATTCCCGCCTTTTGGCATATACTTTGGGCTTTCTCTGTCATTTTATTCTGGACAGCAATTGTCACGGTTATATCTATCAGCAAATAAAATCCGGTAAAGTCTCCCATGTAGAGATGGAAACGGAATTTGACCGCATGCTGATGGTGCAGCAAAAAATCGACCCGCTCAACACCAACGCCACCGACCATTTGCCGGTGAATAAAGAACTATGTCAACTCATTGCTGAAATTTTTGTACCGCTAACACCTGAGCAAATCTATCACGGTCTGCGCTCCATGAAATTTTTTCACAAGCTTTTGGTGAGTCCCACCCCTTCCAAGCGCTATGCGCTGCGCCGCCTGCTGCAGCTCACCCACACAGAGCAGCTTTTAGGCGGTATGATTGTCAATCCCGTTCCCAATCCTCTGTGTCGGGAAAGCAATCAGCGTCTAACCGAGCTCTATCAATATTCTTTAACGGAAGCGCCCACCGTCATGATTCAATACTACAGCAGCTTTTTCACCGGCGAACCCTTAAGTGAACGGTTTGACCGCACCTTTCAGGCCTGAGCTTTTCAGCCAACCCAAAATATGATATGATATAAATAAATTACCATTCATCATCACAGGAAAGGATGCTATTTTATGGAAAACAAGACATTCCCCCAACTGGATTCAGAGCTATTTTGGGATGATACCAATTCCGCTGCAAAAGAATATATTGACGAAAGCCCTAATGATCTTCTCATCGCTTCAGTGGAGCGGGACTTGGGCTACAAACTGCCCGACGATTATATCGCCCTGATGAAGCAACACAACGGCGGCATACCCTATGCGACCTACTGTCCTTTGCCTGCAAAAACAGAAGGAGAACCGGAGTATATAGAAATTGCCGGATTTTTCAGCATCGGACGTAAAAAAGCCAACGCCCTGTGCGGCACTGCTGGCAATCAGCTTTTTAAAGAGGCCTGGCACTATCCCGACTATGGCGTATATATCTGCGACTGCCCATCTGCCGGCTTTGAGCTCATCTTACTGGATTATCGCCAATGCGGTCCCGACGGACAGCCGTCAGTGGCCTACGTTGACATGAATAGCAATCGCGTGATCCCATTGGCCCCAGACTTTACCACCTTCTTGCAATCTCTGGTAGAGGAAAGCGAGCTGGCCACGCCGGAAAATGACCAGCTTCATCAAATCAAAATCACAGAGGAAGGAGAATTCTCTCCACTGCTGGTCAAAATCTGCCGAAACTGCGGTATCCCGCAAGGAGAACAATGGGTGCGCGCCGTAGCCAGACAGATTGTAGAAGAAAAATCCCAGTTTGCTCTATACGACGATCCCCTTAGCTGGCTGATGTATGACCTGCAGTATATGCTTTATACCTTTGCTTTTCCCAAAGCGTCCATAACGCATTACCTCCATGATTATCCGCTAATTCTGGCCGAGGATGGTGAATTTTCCACTAACGGTTATGTACCGGATCTGGTATCTCAATGGATGGAAAACCGCATAAAAGAAGGCAAACTGCTACAGGCAGGCAAAATGACAGGACAGAAAAACTGTCTGGTCTTTACCACAGAAACGATGGAACAGATTGTGCTTCAATGCAAAGCCATTGCCAACCGGTATGATATCTGACAGCGCGATAAGAATTCTTATGTATTGTCGTTCTATGTTTTCTGGAGAGGAAATGTTTTTCTGTCAGAAAACATAAAACCAGATAACTCCGCGAATCGCGGAGTTATCTGGCTATTAGAGAATAGGGGCGGTTGATCGCTCACTCAAATGAGCTGCCCCTTTCAGTAAAAAAGTTATCGTATCATCTTTATTATTTTCACAGAAAGCTGAGCTTTCCTTTTATCCCATACTATGATAAGCCTTGAAAATGAGCTGGTTCCCAAGGTGACTGCACTATTTGACGGCTACACGTTGCGCGGCGAACAGATGGACAATCTGAAAGCCCATTTTGATGAACGTTTTAAGGGCTTTCAGGAAGATATAACCTATCTTCTTTCTAAACCAGCAGACAAGAGCAGCAACTTACTGCCATATCAAGGCAGATAAAATAATATTGCCCTAAATCTTCTTCATTTCTGACAAGTAATCATCATCGCAATCGTTCCTCAAATCATAACAGCAATTATTTTCGCAATATTTTGTTTATACCTTTGACACAGAAAAAATTATCGAATTATTTGATATTACACCAAATCCAATGGTGCTACCCAACCAAAAATAATATTCCATCATCAAATTGCTTTTATCCAAAATGAGCAGATAGAAATTTCAGCATGCACCCTTTCAGGTAAACAATTTTTACACTTTCCCTTGCCTGCCTAAAAGGAAGCATGTCGCTTCAATGAAAAATTCCTATCTGCTCATTTTTTAACTGTTTCACCTTTTATAAATATTGCGCCCTCAAATACATGGCACGCTTTACATATAAAAATACCTTCCCTTCATCCTGCATCGCGAGTCGGTATACAGTACAGCGGCTCTGATACCAACCGCACAAAAAGCTGCTTTTGCTGTAATACCGGCTGCAGCATACCGGCCTGCACCAATTCTCTACAAGCGTCCCGTAACTTTTCTTCATCCAAATCACACAGCTCGCGCAGCGCTGCGAAAGAAATCTGAGGTGTGCAGGCACGACTTTGATTTTGCAGATAAGTGTAGCAATCCATCCATAAAATCGCAGCCTGACAGCTCAACTCATGATGGGTTGATTTTTGTAAAAACCAAAGCATAGTTTGTTCATTCATAATCCGATCTCCTGTCCTTCTATATTGGAATTCATCCTTTGTTGTTTCTAATATAACATAAATTACCATATATGTAAACAAGCTTAATTTGTTACCTTTTGTCGGAAAAGACATACAGAAAAAATAACTGCATTTTCAAACTACACTCCGCATTCCGCAAAAAAGCTGTTTATCGACCTCCTATCGCCAAGAAGCCAATAAACAGCAATTTCTCCATCACCGAACAGAATCAATTTGCCAAAGTTATTCCTCTGCCGTAGCCTTTGCCTCTGCAAGTAATTCCTTCATCTGCTCGATTTCTTTTTTCAATGTCTCTATGTTTGCCTTTAATTCGTCTATCTGCTCCTGCAGTTGAGAATTCTCCGGCTCATGTTGTAATTTTTCATCGCACTCCTGCAGCTTTTGCTGTGCGTCCTCCAACTGGCTAGTCAAATCTTCCAGCGCATCCTGATAGGACTGCGCATTCACAAGCGCTTCATCCAATTTCTCTGAAACACTGCGGCCTTTCTTCAGTAAGGTATCCAACTCACTCTCACCCTCTGGTACATCCAGACTATACGCCGCGATTCCCTGGTTATCGTTTTCATCTTCTACGAAAGATGCCTCACTGGGCGCTGCGTCAACGGCACTGTCCTTTGTCTGAGAAGTAACCGGCGCTGCTGTCTCCTGCTTTGCTGCGTCCTGTGAAGTTTTTTCTTCACCGCTTACTTTCGGCTGCTCATTTTTTGGCGTGCGCTGAGCAGTGCTTTTCTGCGCTTCATCCCCTGTGGCTTCCTGTGATTCCTCGTCCTCATTCTGCATCACAAAAGCCTGTTCCTCCTGCTTGACCTCTTCCTGCCGCATTTCCATCTTATTCTCGGTAATATCGTGACCAAACTGTCCCTGTACCACCGGGATACAGCACAACACCAGTACTGCCGCCGCTGCAGCTGACATCCATCTTTTCTTCCTTACAAGACGTGTCAGGACAGTTTCTTTTTTCTGCTGCTGGGTTTCCCGCAGCCGCTCCATCGTCTGTTCATGAAATCCCGCTGGCGGTTCAATCTCAGCCTCTGCCCATCGGGCCAACAAAACGTCCAGCGCGTCCTCGCCGACAGCTTCCTCTCTTTTCTTTTTATCGTCCGACACCTTTCTTTCTCCCTTCTCCTTTTTTATCTGCCAAAATTTGTGCCTTTAAATAATTCCTTGCCCGTGAAATGCGGGATTTCACCGTACCCAAAGAGCAGGACAGCAGCTCGGCAATTTCCTCATAGCTGCGGCCCTCTAATTCTCGCAATATCAGCACCACACGATATTCATCCTTTAGTCGGTTCAGCATAGTCTGTACATATTGGACTGTCTCCTGCTGTACCACGTGCTCTTCAGGAGTAAAATCCTCTGCCGGCAGTTCCCGCTGCACGGCGCCTTCTTCCAGTTCCATCTCTTCACTCAAAGAAGTGACCTGCATCCGTTTTCGTTTCCGCAATTCATCCAGGCACTTATTTGCCGTAATCCGGCCAATCCATGTACTGAAAGACGATTCTCCGCGAAAGCTGCCAATAGACTGGTAGGTTTTGATCAACGCTTCCTGCGCGATATCACTGGCATCTTCATGATTTCCCATATATTTATAGGCAATGGTGTACACTTTTTTTTCATACAGCAAAATCAATTGCTCAAAAGCGTCCATATCGCCCTGTTGGCTCTTGCGAATCAGTATTGCTTCTTCCACGCCGGTTCCTCCTTCATCCGGTACTTTATAGACGTAAATCCTCCTGAGAAAGTTCCCCATTTTTTGCCCAACCGGTCAGTTTCCTTGCACGCCGCAAGGTATTCCCGCCATATTTCCCGTTTATTTTATCCAGCACTTTATTTAATTCTTTCTGTTTTTCTATGGCAGCCTGATCGGCAAACAGATCCTGCTGCTCCACGATCTCGGCATCTTTTTTCAGATTGGACACGGTCACGCCCAACAAGCGTATCGCGGTGTCATCTTTATAATGCTGCGCCATTAGGTTTTGGGCCGCCGCAAATACCGGCTCAAAATTGGCAGTATATTGAGATAATGTCACTGCGCGAGTGATACTGCGAAAATCGGGATAACGAATCTTGATAGACACCGTTTTTCCCTTCAAACGATTTTCCCGCAGCGTATGACACACATCATCGGTCAAAGTGAACAGTACTGTTTCCAGTTGATCACGCTGATTTATATCCTGGGGAAAGGTTACCTCGCGACCCACGGATTTATGTTCGCGCACGGCCTCCACCTTGCGATTGTCAATCCCATTGGCCAGCTGATGAATCAACATGCCCTGTTTGCCCAGCAAATGCTGCAGCAGTCCGCCATCTAGTCTGGCCAACTGCCCGATGGTGCGGACGCCCATGCCCTCCAAGAGCTGCGCTGTCTTTTCACCGACGCCCATCATGCGGCGCACCGACAAGGGCCACACCCGCTGTGCCAGATCCTCCTGCCAGAGAATTGTAAAACCGTCCGGCTTCTCCATGTCCGAAGCCAGCTTGGCTAAGAACTTATTATACGATAAACCCACGGAAGCCGTCAAATGTAATTCCTCGGCAATAGACATTTTTATGCGTCGGCCAATTTCTTCCGCAGGACCAAAAAGCTTTTGGCTGCCTGTGACATCCAGAAAGGCTTCATCTAAAGAAATAGCTTCCACATCAGGGGTAAAGCGCCGAAAAATATCCATAAGCTGGGCAGATACCGCCCGATATTGTTTCATATTCACAGGCAAGTATACACCATGGGGACAAAGCCGCACAGCCTCTGCCATCGGCATAGCCGAGTGCACGCCAAATCTGCGCGCTTCATAGGACGCAGTGGAAACCACACCGCGGCTCTCCGGGCTGCCGCCTACAATGACCGGCTTTCCTTTCAGCTCCGGATGATCCCGCTGCTCCACCGCAGCATAAAATGCATCCATATCAATATGTAAAATTGCTGGTTTCATGGCCGCTCCCCCCTTTGTTTTCTTCTCAAATAGTATAGCACAGAGCAGTTGTTCTATGCTATACTAAATATTAATCACATCACACAGCATATTTTCATCTGGAGGAATTTTCATGGACAAGATTCGAACCTTACAGCAGTATATCGACGAAAGCCAACGCATCGTTTTTTTTGGCGGCGCCGGCGTATCCACCGAGAGCGGCATCAAAGATTTTCGCGGCGTAGATGGTCTGTACCATCAAAAATACAAATACAATCCCGAAACTATTTTAAGCCACAGTTTTTTTCTCAGCCATACCGATGATTTTTTTGAATTTTATCAAGATAAAATTGTGCAGCCCACACTTCACGCCAAGCCCAATACAGCCCACTACAAATTGGCGCAGTTGGAGCAAGCGGGAAAACTGACCGCTGTTGTCACGCAAAATATCGACGGCTTGCATCAGCTTGCCGGCAGCCGCAATGTATTGGAGCTACACGGCACCATTCATCGCAACTACTGCATGAAATGCGGCCAGCAATATTCTTTGGATGCAGTGAGCCAAGCCAAGGGCATTCCCCGCTGCCAGTGCGGCGGTATCCTCAAACCTGACGTCGTACTCTATGAAGAACCGCTGGACGAAGCTGTTATCAGCAAAACTGTTCAGGCCATCAGCCAGGCCGATCTGCTCATTGTAGGCGGCACCTCGCTGACCGTGTATCCCGCCGCAAGTTTTTTAGATTTCTATCAGGGCAATCGTCTCGTCGTCATCAATCTCAATGTCACCAGCTATGATGACAAAGCAGCGCTCACCATCAACGGCAAAATCGGAGAAGTGCTGAGCCAAATCAGATTATAATAGTTTGGTAAATCTTCCGCCTTGCCAAAAACAAACCATACTAAATGGACAGAGCCACTTTCCTTTGGCTCTGCCCATTTAAGTATATAAAACTTTTAAAGTCTCCCTATTTATTTTTCTATTTCGCGAATTAGATTTACCATCTCAATTGCACCCACGGCACAGTCATAACCTTTGTTGCCGCCTTTTGTGCCGACCCGTTCAATGGCCTGTTCAATATTTTCTGTGGTCAAAATTCCAAACATCACAGGAACGCCGCTCTCCAGCGAAACAGCAGCAATGCCTTTTGACACCTCATTGCAGACATAATCGTAGTGACTGGTAGCGCCCCGAATCACTGCCCCCAAACAGATGACTGCATCGTATTTTCCGCTTTTCGCCATTTTGGAGGCAATCAACGGGATTTCAAACGCGCCCGGAACCCAGGCGACAGCAATGTCCTTTTCCGCCACATCATGCCGCAGCAATCCATCCATGGCGCCGCTCAGCAGCTTTGTTGTGATAAACTCATTAAAACGCGACGCTACAATTCCAATTTTGATTTCTTTTGATACTAGCTTTCCCTCAAATGTGTTCATAAACGATTTCCTCCCTTTTCTTTAATATTTTAATAAATGTCCCATGCGCTTCTGCTTTGTCTGTAAGTAAAATAAGTCATGGGACGTGGCATCCATTTGAATGGGTACGCGCTCTGTAATCGCAATCCCAAACTCTGCAAGCTGATAAACCTTATCTGGATTATTCGTCAAGAGACGCATACTTTTTACGCCCAACTCTTTTAGAATCTGAGCTCCAATATAATACTCTCTCTCATCTCCGGCAAATCCCAATGCAAGATTGGCCTCCAAGGTGTCCATACCTTGCTCCTGCAGCTCATAAGCCTTCAGTTTATTGATGAGGCCGATTCCCCGTCCTTCCTGGCGCATATAGAGCAGAATGCCCCGCCCCTCTTCCTCTATCTGTGTCAGCGCCGCAGCCAATTGTTCGCCGCAATCACAACGCAATGAGCCGAAGGTATCTCCCGTCAGGCACTCGGAATGCACACGGCACAGCACATTTTCGCCCTGGCCAATCTCTCCTTTCACCAGCGCCACATGGTGTTCTCCATTCAGCTTGTTTACAAAGCCATAGGCCGTAAAATCACCGTATTTGGTGGGCATTTGGACAACTGCCATTTGCGCAACCAGCTTCTCGTGACATTTGCGATAGTTTTGCAAATCCCGAATGGTGATAAATTTTATATCCCATTTTTTCGCCAGCTCCATCAATTCGGGAGTACGCATCATAGTACCGTCCTCCCGCATCACCTCACAACACAAACCGCACTCCTTTAAACCGGCCAACCGGCACAAATCCACGGTCGCCTCGGTATGACCACTGCGCTCTAACACACCGTTGGGCTTGGCCAAAAGGGGAAACATATGGCCCGGCCTGCGAAAATCCTCGGGCTTGGCATCCTCTGCTACACAACCCAGAGCAGTGATAGAACGCTCTTCTGCGGAAATTCCGGTAGTAGTGGCTACATGGTCAATGGATACGGTAAAGGCTGTTTCATGATTGTCGGTATTCTGCTGTACCATTTGAGGAATTTTCAATCTTTGTACATATTCCTCCGACATGGGCATACAAATTAATCCTTTGCCATGGGTCGCCATGAAATTGACATTGGCGGTAGTTGCATATTCGGCCGCACAGATAAAATCGCCTTCATTTTCACGGTCCGGATCGTCTGTTACTAAAATAATTTTGCCGCCGCGCAAATCGGCCAGGGCTTCTTCTATTGTATCAAACTTTGCCATTGCTCTTCCTCCTTAAAATCCATATTGTGTCAGAAATTCTTTTGTAATTGTGCTCTTTTCCTGTGATGCCCCAACAGGGCAGAGCAATTTTTCTACATACTTTCCAATCACATCTGTTTCCAGATTCACAAAATCGCCCTCACGCCGTTCTTTTAGGACTGTTTCTTTCACAGTGTGGGGAATCACAGAAACAGAAAAATCCTCCTGCGTAATTGCCGCGACGGTTAAACTAATCCCATCCACCGCAATAGAGCCTTTTTCTATGATATATCGCATAATCTGCGGCTTGGCTTGTATGGTATACCAGATAGCTGTATCGTCACGCCATCTGCGAAGAATCTTCCCAAGACCGTCTACATGGCCCATAACGATATGTCCTCCGAAGCGTCCGTCAGCCGCCATGGCCCGCTCCAAATTCACGGAGCTTCCATATTTGAGACTTGCCAGAGAAGAACGATTCAGCGTTTCATGCATGACATCCGCTGAAAAGCCGTTGGAAAAAAGCGCTGTCACAGTTAAGCAAATCCCATTTACCGCAATGCTGTCACCTATCTTTGTATTTTCTAAAACCGTTTTCGCATGGATTGTCAGCACAACAGAATCTTGTCCGTGTTTGATCTGCATTACCTTACCAATCTCCTCAACAATTCCGGTAAACATCATTGGACACCTCGCTTTCTATCAAAAAATCTTCACCCAGGCAAGTGATGGTGCTGTTTTTTAAATGAACGGCAGCTGCAGGAGAGGACACGCCAACACCCTCTATTGGAGTCTTGGCAGTCTGACCGCCAAACAGCTTAGGCGCAATATACGCCTGTACCTTTTGCACAATACCGCTTTCAAGGGCTGCCCAATTCAGCGTACCGCCGCCCTCCAACAAAACGCTGTCAATCTGCTCCTGTCCCAATCGCTCCATGAGCTGTTCCAAATCCACATGACCGTTTTTCTTCTGTACGCACAGCATACGGCATCCGGCTTCCTCATAAGGGCGCTGCTGTTCCCCGTCCGCACAGCAGGTGGCCAAAACAGTCGGAATCTGCTTTGCAGTTGCCACCACCTGCGCTGTCAGTGGTGTGCGCAGATTGGTATCGCAAATTATACGAATGGGATTTTTGCTTTCATTTATGCGGCATGTGAGCAGCGGATTATCCGCCAACACCGTTCCCACCCCTGCCATAATGGCTGAATACCGATGCCGCTGTTCCTGTACATGATTTCGTGCCTTTTCTCCGGTAATCCATTTGGAAGCGCCTGTATAAGCCGCAATTTTTCCATCCAACGTCATCGCGTATTTCATCACTACAAAAGGGCGTTTTGTCCGGATATAGTGGAAAAAAACCTCATTCAATCGCTGGCATTCTTCTCGCAAAACATTCTCCGTTACTTCTATCCCATGGGCCCGTAAAATCTGAATGCCCTTTCCGGCAACAAGAGGATTGGGATCTCCAGACCCAACAACCACGCGTCTGATGCCAGCCTCTAAAATGGCATCGGTGCAGGGCGGCTGTCTTCCCGTGTGACAACAAGGCTCCAGCGTGACATACATCGTTGCGCCCCTCGGCGATTTTGTGCACGAGGCCAGCGCATTGCGCTCTGCATGGGGCTGACCGCACTTTTCATGCCACCCCTGACCAATGATTTCTCCATCTTTTACAATCACCGCTCCTACCATGGGATTTGGTGCAACCCAGCCGCAACCTTTGCGGGCCAACGCTAAAGCCAACTGCATATATTCCATATCCTTCATCATAACCGCCTCCAAATGAAATGCCCTGAACGAAAACCGTCCAGGGCAACTAATACACTTGTGTAAAAATAAAGCTCTGGAATGTAAAAACAATCCAGAGCAACTATTCTACGCACAAAGCGTTGTACGAAAAACAACGCTGCACAACCTTCTTCCATCCAGACTATACTGTCGGCTTCGGAGTTTCACCGAATCAACCTTGCGGCTCGTGGGCTATACCACCGGTAGGGAATTGCACCCTGCCCTGAAGTTTTTATTTTATTTACGGACTAAGTATATCTGTCTCTCTGTCACTTGTCAAGTATTTTTTATCTTGTACTCATGCCAATCGACTGCTGTAATGACAGTCTGCACTACTAATCTGTATGCATAAATTTTAAAAATTTTTGAAAAAAATATTTGAATTTTTTTGCTTCTATGTGCTAAAATATAAAAGTTGAGTAGCAAAAATGCGTAAGTCCAAACAAAAGGACTTGCGCATTTTTTATTTGTCATTGATTTTACGAAAAAAATTTAACAGAGAAGAGGCGCTTTTTATGACAAAGCATCAAACAAACAACAAACAGCTTATCGTAAGCATTTTGTCGCTGTCGCTGCTGACCGTTATGGCCGGCGCTGCAGTGGCGCCGGCATTGGGCGTAATTCAGGCCTATTTTGCCGACTGTAATCCCCTTTTTGTACAGATGATCATCAGTGTACCGGCCATCTTTATCGTGATCACCAACTTTTTCTTTCCGTGGCTCTGCCGAATTTTCGGCGCCAAGACTTTGGTACTGAGCGGCCTGGTGCTGTATGCATTGGGCGGTTGTATTGCCGGCGCCTTCAATCATATCGGTTTGGTGCTCCTGACGCGCGCCTTGGTGGGCATCGGCGTAGGCATTATCATGCCGTTATCTACCGGCCTCCTGGCCTTTTATTTTGCACCGGGCGAGCAGGAACAGCTGATGGGCTATTCCTCCGCTATGAATCAGATGGGCGGCGTGGTCGCCACCTTATTGTCCGGCCTGCTAGCCAATATCAGCTGGCGCGCCAGCTTCCTGGTATACCTGATGGGCTTGATCAGCATCCTTTTATGCCTGATTTATCTGCCCAACGATAAAATTACCAACGAGACTTCCCAATCGTCCCAGAAAAAAATCGGTGATATTTTCACAGAAAACGCCGCCTACATCATCGCCATGTTTCTGTTGATGACTACCTTTTTCATCTATCCCGCCAACTTTGCTATGGAAACACTTTCCGACGGTCACATTCCCCATCAATATATTGCCGTCATCATGGCGGGAATGGACTTTGTGGCATTCTTTGGCGGCTTACTGTTTGTGCGCGTCAAATTGCTGTGCGGCAATAAAATGAAATTTTTAGCGCCGGGATTATTTTTGACCGGTTATCTCCTATTGGCGCTTTTGGGCGGCTGGAGCGGTACCCTGTTGGGCTCGGCTTGTATTGGCTTTGCCAACGGAATCGGAATCCCTTTTATTATCTCAGAGGCATCTATGCGCTCAGGCAGAGCCGCCGCCACAACAGTCATGCCGCTGATTTCCGCCGCACTGTATCTGGCGCAGTTTTTATCGCCAGTCTGGATGTCCCTAGTAAAACTGAGCTTGAGCAACCTGGCGATACCTCATCTGCCCTATTATTTCGCCATATTGCTGGCAATCCTGTTTTTCCTTTTTTCCACCTCTCTCCCCAGTGGAAAAAAGGATTGAGCCGCAATTCGAGACATAGCAAAAGAGCGGTCTCATCCGAAAAGCTGGATCGCTCTTTCGCTATGTTCTATTAACGGAAATTTGAGGGATTCACTGCTAATAGAAGCGTTATATAAGTAGGGTTATTAAAAATATGAGAAAGAGCCGTGTGATGGACTCTTCAACAACAAAACATATTGTAGCGTATGAAACACAGCTGCAAATCTCTAGCTGCTAAGAAATCTGCATTCGGAACAGCAGCTTCTTATTCGTAGCGCAGTGCCTCTATGGGGTCAGCGGCGGCAGCCTTGCGGGCGGGATAAATGCCGAAGAAAATGCCCACCATAGCGGAAAATCCTACTGCAATGACAATAATCATAGGATTTACCACTACCGCTACACCAATGAGCAAACCGCCCAGTGCCACAATCCCTATACCCAGCAAGGTACCAATCAGACCACCCACTGCGGAAATAATCGCAGATTCTATCAAAAACTGTGTGAGAATATGATTGGTGCGCGCGCCCAACGCCTTGCGAATACCGATTTCTCTGGTGCGCTCTGTCACCGAAACTAGCATAATATTCATGATGCCGATTCCACCAACCAGAAGCGAGATAGCTGCAATGGCGCCTACAGCTCCAGATAGTATGCCCATGACACTATCAATAGAGCTCATCTCTTCACGGGCCGTCACACAGATCACCTCATCGGTGGTGCGATTGGTCATGCGCGCCACATAGTTGGTCATCTGCGTTCGCAGCAAGTTAATATCCGCAGTTTCATCTACGTAGCAATTCAATTCCCAGCCATAACTGTCCGGCGTGAAATAGACGCTGTTGGGCACATATACGGTAGGCATTCCGCCTCCGCTCATGGCAGTCAGTACGCTGTCTGCCTCTTTATAGACACCCACAACAGTAAATTCTTCTCTGCCGTCATTGTCAATAATCTCCATGGTGCGGCCCAAAGCGTTGACAGTGCCGAAATAGTTTTCTGCAATTTTTTTCTCAATCACCAGGCTGTGCCGCTTTGCCTCCACATCGCCCTGGTCTATCATACGACCGTAGAGCAGCTCCATAGGCTGTACCTGATCATAACCGGCGTCGACAGCATAGACATACACCTGTTCCTGCTGCCGTTTGCCATTGGACAAGGTTTTTCGATCCTGACAATAGGTATCAATATAAGGCACCCGATCGCCAAAGGCATCCTTCACCTGGTCCACATCATCCTGGGTAAACATATCTTCATTGGTATACACACCATCTGCGGCCATAGTATAAAAAATCACACGGTTAATCCCCACGTTTTCATACTCTTTCGCGATGACGGAGCGCATGGTATCACCGATGGACACAATGGCAATCACTGAGCCAATGCCGATGATAATGCCCAGCATCGTCAGAATAGAGCGCATCTTATTGCTGCGGATAGCTGACAGAGCCAGCTTGATATTTTCCAGAAAAAGCATCATGATTACTTCTCCACCTTTCTGTCATCAACCAACTGCCCATCTTCAAACCACAACACCCGATCGGTAAAGGCTGCCACATCATCTTCATGGGTGACGATAATCACCGTGACGCCTTCACGATTCAGCTGGGTGAACAGCTCCATAATCTCGATGGTGGATGTCGAATCCAGATTGCCAGTGGGTTCATCGGCCAAAAGAATCGGCGGCTCATTGGCCAGTGCCCGAGCGATGGCCACACGCTGCTTCTGACCGCCGGACAGTTCATTGGGCATGTGCTCCAGCCGCTGACCCAAGCCCACTTTTTCCAACAGCATTTTCGCCCGCTCCACACGAGCCTTTCCCGGCACGCGGCCATAAATCATGGGCAACTCGACGTTTTTTAAGGTGGAGGTGCGGGGAATCAGATTAAATGCCTGAAACACAAAACCAATCTTTTGATTGCGTACATCGGACAGCGCATCATTGCTCTGCTGAGAGATGTCGATGCCGTCCAGCAGATAGGTGCCGCTGCTTGGTCTGTCCAAACATCCTAGGATATTCATCAGCGTTGATTTTCCCGAGCCGGAATGGCCCATAATGGCTACAAATTCTCCTCGCTCGATGGTCAGATTGATATTTTTCAACGCATGCACCTGCACTGCGCCAGAATCATAGATTTTATTCAAATCCGTAATGCGGATCAATTCTTCCATAGTCATTCTCCTATCCGCTTATATCACACTTACACTAACCAGCGTGCCGTCAGTCAGGTCTTCCCCATTCAGTACCAGTTGATCTCCTTCCTGGATATCGTCGCCGATAATCTGAATCAACAAGTCCGTTTCCAGACCCAGCTTCACTGCCACCGTTTCTATGGTATTGTCCTCTTTCACGCGGCGCACGATGCCAGTACCGTCGCCATTATCCTGCACAGCCTCAATGGGCACTGCCAACGCACCTTCCACCGCGTCAATGATAATTTCCGCTTTCGCATTCACACCGGCAATGAGATTTTCATTATTTTCTGTCAATCGAATCACCGTAGGAATAACCCGTTCTGCGGCGCTGCCCTCTTTCAGCTCACCGGTAGGGGAAATACGCTCCACCACGCCGCTGACTTTCTCGCCTTTCAAAATATCCGCGGAAATCTCCACGTTCTGTCCTGGCATAATATCGGCAATATCATACTCACTGACACTGACCTGCATTTGCAGCTGCTGTAAATTTTCTACCACAAACATTGGCTTTTTGTCATCTGTCTCATCGGCAAAGCGCCCCACATTAATATTGACCCGTGTGACCGTGCCATCAATGGGACTGATTATCTTTCCGTCGGACAAACTCTCCTGCTTTCGCGCCAGAGTATTTCTGGCAGCCTCCACATTTTCCAGCTCATAGGCATCACCCAACACCTTGCCGTTTTGCACACGATAACCCTTAATAGCTGCTTCCGCCTCTAACAGAGCCGACTGGGATTTTTCATTTTCCTCTGCGGAAATACCGCCCACCTCAAACAGCGCAGCATTGCGCTCTGCATCCTTTTGCGCATTTTGCAAATTCTGTACCGCTTGTTCATACGCCAGCTGCTTGCTGCGCATGCTATCCTCATATTGAGCCTGTGCCAATGCCAGCGCATCCTGTGCAGAGCCGATTTCATCCGCCATAGCCTCGCTATCCAGCACTGCCAAAATCTGCCCTTTGATAACTCTATCGCCCTCTTTAACATTGATAGCAGTCACTTCATAATGAAGATTGCTCACAATCTCCACCGTCTCCGTGCCCTCCAACGGCGCTTTCAGGATAATAGAATCCCGCAAATCCTGCTTTGCCACCGTAGCGACATTCACCGGCATGCCGTTTTCTCCACCACCCCGCAGCAATTGAATGCCTCCTACTGCCAATACCACAATCACTACGCCGGCAATGATTTTTTTCTTAGAAAAGAACTTTTTCTTTTTTTCACTCATAAGTCCAACCCATCCTTCTTGTTTCGTCAATAGAAAAAATTTCCCTATAGTCATTGTAGCAGTGTCAGCTTACATTTAGCTTACGCTCAAAGAAAAGATTCCGCAGTCGCTTTCAGCCAGCCCATTCTCCATACAAAAAGCAACCTCAATAAACAAGGGCATCGCTGCCGCAAGTCCATTAAGGTTGCTTTTTTACTGCAAAATTTCTTTCGCTGTCTTATTGTTTTACACTTTTTAATTATTGTAGTACAGATTATCCGACGGATATACCGCATCACAAGTGACATCAATGCCCAACTTGCGCAGGCATTCTTCGTCGCTGCGGTTTAAGATTGTGGTAGAATGCGCCTGACAGCCCTGGAAGTTACCCAGATGCTCCAAGCAAGCTTGGGCCATAGGATTTGTGGCTGCGCAAATCGTCAGTGCAATCAGCATCTCCTCACAATTCAACGCAGGACTCTGACTGCCTAAGGTTTCCGATTTTAATTTGCGGATAGGTTCCAGCACTACCGGTGAAATGAGGTGAATTTCATCGGCAACATGAGCCATTTCCTTTACACCATTAATCATAGCAGCAGCAGTTGCCGTCATCAGGTCAGAGCTTTTTCCTGTCACGGTTACGCCGTTTTCCAATTCAATGGCTACAGCAGAGCAGGCATGATTCTTCTCGTTCTGCCCTTTCTGCGCCAACCGCCGTTCCATCTCTGCGGCGGCCAAAATAGCTGGTTCCACTACTTTGCGGTCTTTGGGCTGTAAGCCCAACTCTTCCATAATCAATTGTACTCTGTCAAAGGTAGCTTTATCTACATAGCCTTTCTTATATTCGCAGCCGGTCTTGAAATAACGGCGAATCACTTCCTGTTTGGATGCTTCCCGCACCACTTCATCGTCCACAATGCCAAAGCCTACTCGGTTGACGCCCATATCGGTAGGAGATTTATACATGGATTCCTGTCCTGTAATTTTTTCGATAATTCGTTTTAACAAGGGAAATGCTTCAATATCACGGTTATAATTTACCGCTACTTCTCCGTAAGCATCCATGTGGAAGGAGTCTATCATATTTACATCCTTGAGGTCAGCGGTCGCTGCTTCATAAGCGATATTCAGCGGATGCTTCAACGGCACATTCCACACCGGAAAGGTTTCAAATTTGGAGTATCCTGCTATACGTCCCCGCGTATATTCGTGATACAGCTGACTGAGGCAAGTAGCCAATTTACCGCTACCAGGCCCTGGCGCTGTAACAACTACAATAGGCTTGTTTGTTTCAATATAAGGATTTTTCCCATAGCCTTCTTCGCTGACAATGGTATTTACATCCACAGGATAGCCCTTTGTCGCCTGGTGCTGGTATACTTTAATCCCCCGCCGTTCCAGCTTATTAATAAAAATCTGCGCTGCCGGCTGCTGCTCATAGCGAGTAATCACCACACTGTTTACTTCCAACTCCCAGGCGCGTAAATCATCAATCAGACGCAGCACATCCATGTCATAGGTGATTCCGAAGTCACCGCGAATTTTGTTGCGCTCAATATCGCCGGCATATACACAAATGATGATTTCTACTTGGTCTTTCAGGCTGTGCAGCAGCTTAATCTTTGCATCTTCATCAAAACCCGGCAGTACTCGCTTGGCATGATAGTCGCCCAACAGCTTTCCTCCGAACTCCAAATATAATTTGTCATAATGATTTACCCGTTCCAGAATATATTTTGACTGTTCCTCCAAATATTTCTTGGCATCAAATCCTGCTTTCATAGCCTTCCTAAACTCCCTCCATGATTTCTATTTCTACATTTTTGTCTAATCTTTTCACAGTTCTTTATATTATAACAATTTTTCTGCAAAAAAAAAAGTAGACAACCGTTTTTTTCCGCGTCCTTTGAAAAAAAAATACATCGGAATAAAACAGGCCTGACAATCCGCAGAAAAACAAGGAGCTCTATATCATTATATACGCAAAAGAGGATGCCGTAAAAAACATCCGCCCTGATATTTTTTACGGCATCCTCTTTTTACAGGCACTTGCTTCAGAACAACACTGCAAAATTTTTAGATATTCGTCTTACCTTCACTTTTTATTTTTCTTGCCTTTTTGTCTTTCTTTTTTGAGAAAACCATATTGTTTTTTCTTATGATCCTCTTTCCGTTTTTTCTTGCTTTTGTTTTTTTCTTTCGCCTTTATTTTTTCTTTTTTTATCTGGCTGGATTCCCACTCTATATCTTTCTTCTGCTGCTTCTTTCTGGCTTTCTGCAGCTTGGCCGCAAAATAATCAAACAATGCAATCTGGCTGTCAAGGATCACCTCGCCTTCCTCCCGCACCGGTCGACGGTAGTTTCCTTCTGCATCCATGGTCCGCAGCTTGCGGTTATCGCTGAAATACAACTCCAGCATCTCGTTCAGCGTTTTCTTTACGCCTTCATCCAGTATTTCTACCGCCACTTCCACGCGGTAATCCATATTCCGCGTCATCCAGTCTGCAGAGCCGATATAGATCTTCTGCCGTTTTCCCACTCCAAAGGAGAATATCCGCGAATGTTCCAGATAACGCCCCACAATACTTTTGATGGTAATATTATCGCTGACTCCAGGTATTCCCACTTGTAGGCAGCAGATCCCGCGCACCAGCAGCAAAATCTCCACGCCTGCCTGTGATGCTTCAATCAGCTTGTCGATCATTTCTTTATTGCTCAGCGAATTGGTCTTTATTATAATCTTCGCTTTTTCTCCCGCCAGAGCATGAGCAATCTCCTGATCGATCAAATCCATCAGCGGCTTTTTCATCTGTTTGGGCGCTACCAACAGATGGCGCGAATGATTGACAAACTGACCCAGACCCAGATTCTTGAACACATTCACCGCTTCCTTGCCGATTTCTTCATTCGCCGTGATCAACGACAAGTCGGTATATAGGTTGGCTGTCTTTTCATTATAGTTACCGGTACCGATCTGGGTAATATAGTGAATCTTATTATGGCTACGGTATGTCATCACCATCAGCTTGGAATGCACTTTATAATGTTCTACACCGTAGATCACCGTACAGCCTGCTTCTTCCAACTTTTTGGAACAGTCAATATTGTGCTGCTCATCAAAACGAGCCCGCAGTTCCACCAGCACCAGTACGTCCTTGCCATTTTCCGCAGCCCGTACCAGCGCATTGACGATACGGCTGTTGGAGGCCAGACGATACAGCGTAATCTTGATGGATATCACATCAGGGTCAGTGGCTGCCTGCTCTAACAGATCAATAAATGGCCGCATACTGTGATATGGATAACATAACAGCAGATCCCCCTGTTTCTCAATCTGCTCTATCATGGGACGACTTTTTTGCAATTTTTCATGCATCACCGGAAACAGCGGTTCATAGAATAATGCTTGTCGATTTTCCAAACCGTCAAAGCCGTCAAAACAGAAGGAAAGATCCAGTGGCGCCTGTTCAATGATCACTTCCCGTTCTGTAAGCTGCAGTTTGCTGCACAGGTAGCGCCAGATTTCTGTCCGCACCGGCTTGGATAACTGCAACCGCACAGCGGCTTGTTTGTTGCGCCGTTTTAACAGCTGCTCCACCACCAGTAGCCAGTCGATATCCTCATCATACAAGCCTTCATCCAGATCCATATCGCCGTTGCGGGTTACCCGGAACACAAAGCTCTCTTCTGCCACATCCTTGAAGATCTGCGACATATAACGGCCGATCACATCTTCAATCAGCACAAAATAGTGTTTTTCCCCATCGGGACTGTGAAAGGTCAACTTGCGGGGAAACCGAGGCGACACCGGCACGATGCCCATATGTCCATCGGCATTTTTCAGCTGCACACCGATATACAGCTCCTCATTGTTGAAAAACGGGAAAGGATGCCGCTTGTTAATAATCTGCGGCGATAACAACGGCAACAGTTCGGTCAAAAAATAACCATCGATCTGCTCCAATAGCCACGGTTCAGCTGCAGCAAAATCTACCTGATGATAATGATACTGCTCCATCTCGGCAATGATCTGCGCATAGGCATCACCCAAGCGCTGAGATAATTTGCATACCGCATTGAAAATCATATCCAACTGCTCCTGGGCATTCATACCAGACTTGCTGTCAATAATCTCCTCGTCCAGCGAAAGCTCATCAAACAACGAGCCAACCCGTACCATAAAAAATTCGTCCAGATTGGAAGCAAAAATAGCTACAAATTTAAGTCGCTCCAAAAGCGGATTGTAGGGATCTTCCGCTTCTTCCAGCACGCGGGTATTAAACTTTAACCAGCTTTTTTCCCGGTTGATATATCGCCGCAATGACGCTGTGCCATCCCTTTGCGCATCCGGTTTTTCCGTGACTGCTGTGGCTGCGTCCTCCGCCAAAGCGGTACAACCGTCCTGCCCTTCCTCCTGCAGATCTTCCCCTATGGATTCCTGCAATTCCTCTGCATGTCCTGTTGCCCGCGTCTGATTATATTCCTGCATATTCTCCGTTCCCCTTTTTCAAAATAAAAATTAGGCAGAAATTATGAAATTTTTAAACACTTCCTGCTGCCTGTATCTAATCCTTTTCCAGAATATTTGCGATCAAGAATCCTTCCCGAATTCCCTCTTTGATAATACAAATCTTTTTTACGCCAGTATACTCAGCTACTGTCACAATCGCCAACAGACCTGGAAAAATGGAGCACAACCGTTCTGGAAATAACCGGTTCATAATCCTCACACCGTGCAAACCCAGCTCCTGCACGGTTGTCAGCAATTCTTTCAACTGCGGCAGCGTGATCCAACAACCGTCATCAGTCTTGCCCAAGCCCTGCAGGCTCTGAAACAGCTTGGCACAGGCCCGGCCACTGCCCCCGATCACATACAGCGTGTCCATTCCGGTATTGCTGAAATTATCGCCGCTCTGCAGCAATTCCCGCACCCGTTTGCAGATGGCATTGCGCTCCTTTGCCGACGGCAGCACCCCAGACACATACTGATTATATAGCCGCAGACAGCCGATCTCATAACTGCAGCTCCTCGTCAGCTGTCCGTCCTGATAATAAAATACCTGTCCGCTGCCGCCGCCCAGATCCAGTCCCAGCGCCTTAGGCTGTTTCAGATAATGTTTCAGGCTGACATAATCATAATATGCTTCCTCTTGACCGGATATAATTTGAATATCCACGCCTGTGCACAGCTTCACCTGTTGCAGCACAGCATCGCCATTCTGCAGGGAGCGCAAAGCAGACGTAGCAAAATAGAAGGTTTTTTCACAGGGCAGCGCCGCAAACAACCGCCCTAAGCTTTCCACCGCCTGACACAACCGCTCGACGCCTTCTGTACTCAATTGTCCATCTTCCACATAGCTGACCAGCTCCGCATATTCTTTTTCTGATAAAACCTTCTTCCATTTCTGTCCGTCCAGCTCATAAATCACAGCATGGATGGTATTAGAACCGATATCCATCAATCCATATCGTTTCAACTCCATTCCTCGGCCCCCCTTTTTAACATCGTTCTCCTGGTATTCCCATAGAAATTCTCCGATACAACTCTTGTGTTTATTTCATTTCTTCTTTTGAAATTCCTTTCTGATTTTCCAGCACAAACACAGCAATATGGGTACAATAATCCCCGATGCGTTCCAGATTGTGCAAAATTTCTGTGTAAGTTACTGTCATTTCCGGCGTGCAAGTGCCTTCATTCAAACGGTTCAGATGTTTTTTGCGCAGTCGATGCTCCAGCTGATTGATGTTACTCTCCAGTTCCACTACCTTAGTAGCCGCATTGCAGTCACTGTTTTTCAGCACTTCCGTCACCAAGGACGCCATCTGCTCTACCAGCGTAAAAGAACTGCCCATCTCTTCCAAGGCTGATTCTGAAAAGGTCCCGTTTCTTTCCATCCCTTGTTTCATCTTGTGGACAATGCTGGCACAACTGTCGCTGATTCGCTCTACGTTGCTGGATACTTCCATGATGCCCGCCAGACGAACGCTCTGTGCTTCATTCAGATAACCAGTTGTAAACATAGTAGACATATAGCGGATGATCTTATCCTGCAGAATATCCACTTCACCTTCCGCCGTCAGCACCGATTCGGCTGCCGCGCTATCATTGTGCAACACGCTTTTTCTGGTCTGTACCAGAATGCCCGACACCATTTCATTAACCCGACTGATTTCCTGCAACACCAGATGTATTGCAAACTCGGGTTGATCCAACAGACGTTCATCGATAAACTGCAACTCGCCCTGTTTCTGTTCCCGTTCATCTTCTCCTGGAATGATGGTGGTCACAATCTTCACCATCAGTGGCAGCAACGGGATCCAGATCAGTGTATTGGTTACGTTGAACAAGGTATGGGCATTGGCGATCTGCCGAGAGATCACATCTACCTCCGTCCCAGTAGGCGAAATGGCCTGTACCACCCAAGCAAACTGAGGAATAAACCAGATAAACACCAGTGTCCCGGTAATATTAAAGATACTGTGAGAGATAGCAGTCCGTTTGGCATTTTTAGATTGTCCAATGCAGGCCAGCAGCGCTGTAATGGTGGTACCAATATTATCGCCAAACAAAATGGGAATGGCGCCCTGCAGCCCCAGCATACTGCTGACGCCGTCCGGTCCGGCCTGAGCGGCAAAATTCTGCAGCACCGCAATGGTAGCGCTGCTGCTCTGCACAACAACGGTCATCAGAGTACCAACCAACACTCCTAACACAGGCATATCCGCCACCTGCTCGATCAGACTGACAAATATCGGGCTGGAAGCCAGCGGTTTCATAACACTGCCCATGGTGTTGATGCCTAAAAACAACAGACCAAAAGCAAAAACAGTCTCCCCGATATATTTTATATTTTCCTTTTTGGCAAAGAAGTAAATCAGAAACCCAATAAAGATGATCGGCCAGATATAATCGCTGATTTTAAAAGCAATCAATTGGGCTGTCATTGTTGTCCCAATATTAGCCCCAAAAATAATGGAAATCGCCTGCGGCAGTTTCAGCAATCCAGCGCTCACAAAGCCGATGGCCATAACTGTAGTAGCGCTGCTGCTCTGCAGTACCGCCGTGGTAATGGCCCCAGCCAGTACACCCATCACCGCATTTTTCGTCAACAAGCTCAAAACGTAACGCATCTTTTCGCCAGCTACCTTCTGCAGACCCTCGCTCATCATGTTCATCCCGAACAGAAAAACCGCCAGTCCGCCCAGCAGTCCAAATACCGTTTTCAAAATCTCGTTGTCCATCTTTCACCCTCCACATTTTCCCGAATTTTATGCTGATTTTGTATTACAACACTGATTATAAAAGCAGAAGGTAAAATGGGCCGACGGATTTTTGTAAAATTCATGTAAAATTTTATCGAATTATATGATACTAACCATACTGGCAAACAAGACCGGACGTTACCTTTCGGCAAAGGAATTTTATACTGGATGAACCGCTGAATCCAGTGGCAAGCGTATTTTGAATCCTGAAAAACGATTATGAATTTCAAAGATTGGAAAACTGGAGATTCTTTTACTGCGTATCTCAATAAATTGTTATAGAAAATACAGAATGAACGTACAGGAAATCATTTATTTACAGGAAAATAAACGGCTTAAAAGTGCACAAAAAATCCTGCCCGTGGAGATCATCATCTCTATAGGCAGGATTCTCTTATTCTTCTTCGAATAAATCCTCTACCGCTTCTTTCATTTTTCCGAAGAATCCTTTGTTCTTTTTAGCGTCTTCGCTTTTTTCCTCTTTTTTTTTACTTTCGTCTATATGGATCTTGTTGGCGCTGTCGGTTTCCGGTTCCGCTGTCTTAAAGGTTGCATTGAGCTTCTGCAGCAAATCACGCTGCTCTGTTGTGAGGTTTTTCGGCGTCACGACTTTTATCGTTACATATTGGTCGCCTTTGCCGTACCCCTTAATATTTTTCACGCCTTTGCCTTTCATGCGGAATTTAGCGCCGCTTTGCACACCGGCAGGAATGGTCAGCGTGACATTTCCTTCTAATGTCTGTACTTGAATATCAGCGCCTAACGCAGCCTGCGCAATGTTGATTTCCTGTTCCATATAAATATCATCTTCATTGCGGACAAAAATCGGATGGCTGCGCACATTGATATAGATATACAGGTCACCGTTAGGACCGCCCTGCTCGCCTGCTTCCCCTTCACCGCTCATGCGTAGACGGGAGCCGACATCAACGCCGGCCGGCACTTTAATTTCAATTTTCTTATTAATACGTTTTTTCCCTTTACCATTACATTCTGGGCAGGGATCTTTAATCACAGTCCCTTTCCCGCCGCATTCAGGACAAACTTTTGCCGTCTGAATTTGCCCAAAAGGCGTTTTCTGCATGGTATAAACCTGACCAGTCCCATTGCAGCGGCTGCACGTAGTGGGACTGGTGCCCGGCTTTGCTCCGCTGCCATGACAGGTACTGCAGCTTTCCCATTTAGGCAGCGTAATGGTCTTTTCTGTACCAAACACAGCCTCTTCGAAATCGATGGTTAAATCATATCGTAAATCGGCGCCTTTGCGCGGCCCTCTTTGCTGTTGGCCTCCGCCGAACCCTCCGCCGAAAAACATATCGAAAATATCGTTCATGCCACCGAAATCCTGACCGCCGCCAAAACCACCAAATCCGCCGGCTCCACCAAATCCACCGGCTGGACCATCGGGACCGAAACGGTCATACTGTTCCCGTTTTCCGGCGTCGGACAAGGTTTCATAAGCTTCATTGATTTCTTTAAATTTTTCTTCTGCTTCTTTATCTCCGGGGTTTACATCAGGATGATATTTTCTGGCCAGTTTTCGGTAGGCTTTTTTTAGTTCATCATCGCTGGCTGTTTTTTCCACACCCAGCACCTCATAATAATCGCGCTTTGCCACTCTGGTCCTCCTCTTTCCCTTTGCACAGAAAAGCGCCTTTGAAACAGCCCTCCTTTACAAGTACAGGCCGTTTCATTGCGCTTTTTCCGGCAGTGATACGAGCTTTATATGATGTCGTGTTTATACTTCTTTGTATTCTGCGTCATATACGCCGTCTTCCTGAGGACCACTCTGTCCCTGTGCTTCAGCGCCGCCCTGAGCCTGCTGTGCTGCCTGTGCGGCTGCATACATTTTTTCTGTCATTTTATAGAGAACTTCCTGCAATGCTTCTGTTTTCGCTTTGATTTCAGCGGTGTCGTTGCCTTCCAGAGCTTTCTTCAATTCGTCTTTTGCTTTATTGATGTCGGCTACTTCCGCAGCGTCTGCTTTATCACCCATATCTTTCAATGTTTTTTCTACCTGGAATACCATCGCGTCAGCGTTGTTGCGGATATCTACTTCTTCTTTGCGTTTTTTATCCGCTTCTGCGTTCATTTCTGCATCCTTAATCATTTTATCAATTTCTTCATCGGACAAACCGCTGCTGGATTTGATGGTAATCCGCTGTTCTTTGCCGGTACCTAAATCTTTGGCAGATACGTTTACAATCCCGTTGGCATCGATATCGAATTTTACTTCAATCTGAGGGATTCCACGAGGAGCTGGTGGAATATCCATCAAAGTGAAACGGCCCAGGGTTTTGTTGTACTGTGCCATTTCCCGTTCGCCCTGCAGTACATGAATATCGGTAGATGTCTGGTTGTCGGCAGCGGTGGTAAATACCTGCTGACGGGATACTGGAATGGTGGTGTTGCGTTCTACAATCTTTGTAAACACGCCGCCCAATGTTTCAATTCCTAAGGACAATGGGGTTACGTCCAGCAAGACAACGTCTTTTACTTCGCCGACTAACACGCCGCCCTGAATTGCAGCACCGATTGCCACGCATTCATCTGGGTTAATGCCCTTGAACGGTTCTTTACCCAGCAGATTTTTGATTGCTTCCTGTACAGCAGGAATACGGCTGGAACCGCCGACCAAAATAACTTTATTGATATCGTTTGCAGACAAGCCTGCATCCTTCAGAGCCTGACGGGTTGGGCCCATGGTTTTCTCTACCAAATCAGCCGTCAATTCGTTGAATTTTGCTCTGGTCAGGGTCAAATCCAAATGCTGTGGGCCATTTTCATTCATAGTGATGAATGGCAGGTTAATATTGGATGTTGTCACATTGGAAAGTTCAATTTTTGCCTTTTCTGCTGCTTCTTTCAAACGCTGCATTGCAGTTTTATCGCTGGATAAATCAATTCCTGTCTGTTTCTTGAATTCTACCAGCATCCAGTCGATGATTTTTTCATCAAAATCGTCGCCGCCTAAACGGTTGTTACCACTGGTTGCTTTTACTTCGAAAATGCCGTCGCCCAGTTCTAGAATGGATACATCGAATGTACCGCCGCCTAAGTCAAATACCAAAACTGTCTGGTCTTCGCCTTTGTCCATCCCATAAGCCAGAGAAGCGGCCGTTGGTTCGTTGATAATCCGCAGTACGTTCAAGCCGGCAATTTTCCCGGCATCTTTGGTAGCCTGACGCTGACTGTCTGTGAAATAAGCCGGTACTGTGATAACTGCTTCAGATACAGTTTCACCCAGATAGGCTTCTGCATCGGCTTTCAGTTTCTGCAGAATCATTGCAGAGATTTCCTGCGGTGTATAGGCTGTTCCTGCTACTGTTACTTTATAGTCAGTACCCATGTGACGTTTGATAGAGATTACAGTATTGTCTGGATTGGTGATAGCCTGACGTTTTGCAACCTGCCCTACCAGACGTTCCCCATTTTTGGAAATGCCCAATACAGACGGAGTTGTACGATTTCCTTCCGAGTTAGGAATTACGACAGGTTCGCCGCCTTCCATCACTGCCACACAAGAGTTTGTTGTTCCTAAGTCAATCCCAATTACTTTTCCCATTTTTTATTCCTCCTAAAATTTATACAACAATTCATTTACTAGACAGCGCATTTTTCTGCTGCGCTCCTATTTTGATACTTTTACCATAGACGGGCGAATCACCCGTTCTCTCAGCATATACCCGGCTCGCAATTCTTCTACAACCGTTTCTTCCGGCACGGTATCATCCTCTACCTGCATAATGGCTTCATGTAGATTCGGGTCGAAATGCTGCCCCACTGCTTCAATCTTGCTCATGCCGGCCTGCTCCAACACCTGCATCATCTGACGGTAAATCATTTCCACGCCTTTGATTACATTTTGCGTTTCAGCGCTTTCACCTGGGCTCTTCAATGCCAGCTGGAACGTATCCAGCACTGGCAACAGCTCTCCCATCAATTTTGCGTTGCTGTACTTGAGCAAGTCATCTTTTTCCAGAGCTGTACGACGTTTATAGTTTTCAAAATCCGCCGCAACCCGCAAAAATCTCTGATTCAAATCAGCCAACTCAGTGGCCAATTGCTCTGGATCTTTTACAATGGTTTCCTCTGTTTCCTCTTGCTCCGTTATATCTTCCTGCGCTTCTGTATTCACTTCCTCTTCCAGATCTTTCGTTTCCTGTTCTGTCATGCGCTCTGTCACACTCCTTTATTTACTATGATATCCCCATTATGTTGGTTGATATTCTTTTTTCTTCACAATAATATTTATCCGTAAAATGGCCTCTGCCACTTCCCCGGCAGTTTTCAGGCCGTGCAGCTTCACATACAAGGGATCAACGATGCCCGATATATACAAATCCTCTACCCGACCAGTATCACAGTTGATACTCAAATGATGATTCTGCTGTAGTTCTTGCGCTCTATTGACATCGCCGTGTTTTTCCAATGGGTTAAATCCAGCGTTGGCAATCATTTGCATGAAAGGCTTTTTCAACGCGGCTATGACGCAATCGGCACCGAAAACAGCCATACCAGACAATGCATTTTTATTTTGCTCCAGCTGTCTGGCCACTGCCAGCTCCGCAGCGCCGCCGCCAGCCACCAGTCCTTTTTGCAAAGCACTCTGCACGCTGGCTGCTGCATCTTTGGCAATGCGTTCTTTCTCACCAACCACTTCTCCGGTCGTCGCACCTACCAAAATGGTCGCCATCTTCTTTCCGTTACCACCCAGCACCTTTACCTGGGACAATTTCTCATTTCCTATTATATGCGTTGCCGTCCCGAACTGTTTCTGCAGTTCTTCAAGGGGTTTGCGCAACGCTGTGCGTTTCAATAGCTTTGCGCCGCAGTGCTCTGCCAAATCTGTCAGTTCTCTGTGGGGCACCCTGGCCACAACCAGGATTCCTGCTTCCTCTAATAGCTCTGCCGCAAGATCATCTACACCGCGGTCCACAAAGATCGCCTGCACACCAGAGTGCACTAATTTTTTTATGTTATCTTTGAATTCTTCCTTCATCACCAGATGCTGCTGAAATCCACTCTCTGTAGCCAGCGCTATATTCCCTACTTCCTCCGGCTCTAGCGCATCGTCTAAAACCATCACAGAAATATTTCCTTCCAGCTCTAAAGGCATTTGGCGGCTCAGCCGTTCTTTTCCAATCAGCACACCATTCAACACTTCACTTTCTGCACCTTCCACCGCTCGTACACGCTGGGAAAAACGGAAATTCGTGTCTAAGAGTTTTTCCTCGCCGATTAGTCGTGCGCCCTCCATAATCAATTGGGCAATAGCCTCATCCTCTCTGCCTGCTACGTAAGCAACATTATATAACTGGCCAGTGTCCATACTACCCACCAGCACCGCTTCCTGCTCCATCAGACGGCAAGCCTCTTTCACACCGTAGCGCAATCCTGCAAGTACCTGCGCCACCGGTACGCCCTTGTTTACCTGCTCCAATCCATGGGTAACCATTTCACCGGCCATCAGCGCCGCTGTAGTGGTCCCGTCACCCACTTCCTCCTGCTGTGCGTTGATTGCATGAATCAACATACGTGCTACCGGATGACTGACTTCCATCATATTTAAAATTGTTACGCCATCATTGGTAATCACCACGTTGCCGAACTGGTCTACCAGCATGGTATCCAATCCTTTGGGCCCGATGGTACTTTCCACCGCAGCCATCACCGCCCGCACCGCATTGGCATTATTCTCTAATAAATCAAATTTTTGCTCCCGCTGTTCGCTCATAAAAATCCCTCTCTATTTTTCTTCTTTATAGGCTTCTTCCAGCGTTTGCGTCATTGCGTTGAGCATAGATACCGCTGTCGCGTAATCCATTCTTGTGGGCCCAATCAACCCGACCTTCCCAACAGTTTCTCCATTTACTTTATAATTGGCAACGATGACACTGCAATCCTTTACTTCATCCAAACCAGTCTCTGCTCCGATTTTCACAGTAATACCACTTTCATTATCGGCCTCCATCAGTTGCGTCAGCACTTCCTGCTGTTCTAACGACTGCAGCAGATTCTTCACCTTATTTACATCCTTAAATTCCGGCTGAGACAGCATATTCAAGCCGCCATCCAAATATATTTTTTTGTCACGGCCTTCCAGATTCAAAATGGAAGAAAGCATTTCCAACGCACAGTCCACAACCTGACGTTGTCTGGTGAGATTTTGAAAGATATTTTCCAAAATATTGTGCTGCCAATCGCCAACTTTTAATCCTCGTAGATTCTGATTCATCATCATCGATACCAATTCCAAATCCTCTTTGGTCATGGTCTTGGGAATCTCCAGGAAGCGATTTTCAATTTTGTCACCATCCGTAATAATAACCATCAACGCCTTACCCGGCTCCACCAATAACAGCTGCAATAGCTGTAATGCAGAACTTTTGTTGTTGTCCAGCATCATGACCGTGGTGCAGTTGGTGATATCTGCCAGCATTTTCATACTGTCCCGCAGTACATCACCCACCTGCTGCTGTTTTTCATGGATAGCTTTGCTGATCAGCTGTTTTGCTTCCTCTTGAATGTCACTCTGCGCCATCAAGTAATCCACATAATAACGGTAACCTGCATCGGAAGGAATCCGTCCTGCTGAGGTATGTGGCTGTTCAATCAGTCCCATTTCCTCTAGATCTGCCATTTCATTGCGAATGGTGGCCGAGCTGACACCCAGATTGTATTTTTTGGAGATGGTTCTGGATCCTACCGGCTCAGCCGTTTCGATATAGTCCAGCACGACAGCTTCCAAAATCTTTTGCTTCCGGCTATCCATTTCCATGTACTCCACCTCGTTTATCTTTTAACTTGTTAGCACTCTTTCAGGTCGAGTGCTAACAATATAAATATAGTACGATTTCCTTACAAAGTCAATGCATTTTTTCAAAAAAATTTTGATAATACTATTAAGAAAATGTGAAGACGCTGCAAGATACAGTCCTGCAGCGTCTTCACATTTTTTTCTGAATTAAAATTCTATACGCACCTAGATTACAGAATTTGCTGCTGATTAATCGTCAGACGGAAACGTAAATTTAATTTTTCCGCCGCCTTGCGACACAGATTCATTCGTTCCATAAAAATCTCAAAATAATCCATCACTGCGCAAATCTCTGTATCAATCTGCAAACGCAATTCAATATGGCTATCCTTTTCAATGCACAATTCCGATTTTTTCACCGAGTAGTTCACACGGTCATGAATATCAAAGGTCGCAAAATCCTGATTGCGCACTCTGCTAGAACGCACATCCGCCTTATCAGCCAGAATTAAAGCCGCCGCTACAGGATTTACTGGAAAGGCCGAGCCCTCATCATGATTGCCGATGGCGGTGATGATTGTCGCAATATCCTCAGGATCTGCCTGAAGATTATCCAGAATGCGGAACGCCAAAATCGCGCCGCTTTGCGCATGGTCCTGCCGATTGATCATATTGCCGATATCGTGCAGATATCCTGCAATACGGGCCAACTCCGCTTCCCGCTCCGAATAGCCCAGCTTCAGCAAAATTTCATGCGCCAGGTTTGCCACCTTATTCACATGAGCAAAGCTGTGCTCCGTATACCCTATGGCCCGCAGCGAATCATCGGCCCGCTCAATATAAGTCCGTACCGCAGGCAATCTATATACATCCTCAAAGGTCACTCTCATTGTTCCGCTTCCTTTCCGGCGCAGCTTCATGGTAAGATAGCATGCGCGCTTCGGCTTCGTTTCTTTATCGTAGTATCTCTATAGTATACACTTTTTTCGTCCTTGGCAACCTCAAATTCTCAAAAATCATCTAATTTTACCAATACATTATATTTCACATTTCTCCTTTTCTGCGCCCAAACAAAAACGGCCTCTGTAGATGAAATCCCCACAGAAACCGTTTTTTCTTTATATTATGAACGATATGATTTTCTGGTTAGAGCCGGCCTGACCTTCTCGTTGTCATCTATTGATACTGCGCAGGCAACGTATCTTCATATAAACGCCTTATCTGCCATCCATCGTTATATACATCCACATAGTGCAGCAAGGCAAAATGGCTGTCATCATAATGGACAAAATCGCCACCAGAGCTATGCAAATTTGTCTGTCTGCAGAACGCTGCTACTGCATCTGTCCCTTCAATACGACCGGCCAACTGTGCCAGGCCCTCTAATCTTTGGATACAATCTTTCGCACTGAGCTCTCCGCTTTCTTTGGCACTTGCAGACTCAGTCCGCGTCTCTGCTATCATTGTATCCGCATCTTCCGTTGTTTCTATGGAAAACAGCTTACGGTCTATCTCATCTATCATTCTTCTTTCTGTCGATTCACAGCGGAAAATCAGAATCTCATCATAATCATAATAATCAATCCCGCGTTGCTCCGCTTTCAGCTGCGTTTCTGTCAGCAGCGCAGCGGTACGTTTATCACTTTCATAGATAACGTTATTTTGCCAGCGTCCATCTCTCTGACCACTGGACCAACCTATACGGGCAAGCTCCCCTTTGGTCAAAGCTTCAAAATTCCGCTCCCGCAAATCCTGCTGATACGCCTGCAGCAATACCTTTGCATCCTCTGCCAACACATCATTCACCCAAACTTCCTTTACTGTCTCCGGTGAAGTCTGCAATACATTTCGATACAGCATTTCCCGATAAGCGGACAAATTGTACAGTTCCCGATAATTTTCTTCCAGTGCATTGGTCGGCACCGCTCTATATTGGCGCGCTGCTTTTTTCCCATTTTTCAGCTCATAATAAACTCTCACACTCGAATAATTTCCACTGCCATCCACTACAATCGAGCCGTTAAAACTGCTGGCGCGATAATTTTTTTCTGTAACAATCGGCTCCAACAAAGCATGCACCTGCTGTTTCACCCCATCATCATGACTAAAACTGATTTCTCCGTCGATATCATACCCCAGCCAGGAGCTATTTTCACTACTATCTACAACCAAAGACACCCGTTCCACCTGTTCTGGTTTAGGCAAATACATATCATAGCCCAACACATCATAACGCAGCACACCGACAATGGCTAAGATGAGTACTACAATGACAGCGCATTGCGGTAGACGTTTGCCCATTGCCTTAAAATCATGCTGAATAATGACCTCGCAGGTCATATGGGTAAGGATGGCGAAGACCACAACAGCAAAGTAGAAAAACAGCTTACTGCCTACTGCCATAAACACCAATCCGGCAGCAATAGAAATCACAAACATCAAATACGCCTTCAAAAGCGGCTCGCTTACACGATACACCAGCGCCTTTCCTGCTGCTTCACTGGCCCGCTTCTGATACAAAAACCAGCTCAATACGGTGAGCAACACAATCAGTGCCAATTGTGTAAGAACAAGACCCATATTCATCGGCGGCACGCTCATCGTTGTACGATTCATCAGTACAGCAGAAGGAATATTATCAATATATAGGACTGCTGCACACAATGGTGAAAACTTCAACGCAGTCTGTACAAAGTCAAAGGCACCACTATAGGTGGCCAAAAACAGATTGCATAACAATTGCATCAGCCACGCCGCCAGTGGCACACAAAAATGCAGCACACCATTCAACGCTATCTGCGTCAGCGCAGTTCCCGCCAACTGTCCGCTCAACACTGCAATGCTGTAGCTGGCAAGAGAAAAAAGTAACATCATGCCCCCATGGGCCAATATTGCAGTCATATTCAGTGAAGTGCCCAAACCATAACCTGCTATCAAGAGCAGCATCAGCACCAACATAATCATAAAAGGCACCAGATTCAGCAAAAGGCCCACAACATATTGATTTATAAACAATCGTGTACGTGTGACTGGCTGACTGTGATAGAAATTTACCTGCCGCTTTTGTTGTAAGTAGAAAAACATCACACAGCCAATCACTGCAGACAGGACTACCACAGAAAAATACAACATCATAAAGCCCTCTGCATTCATCCAGTCAGACATCCGCTCCAGCTGCTGCGAGAGCAAAGATTCCTCTGTTGCCGATGACAAATAATTAATATTGGACGGACGGCGAATGCTGTCAATTTTCAGTAAGGTATACACAGGTCCGGCAAAACAGTATACCACCGAACAAATCACTGCCAGCCACCAGTACATCTGCAAGCTGTGTAGCAATAATTTTTTACTATTGTTTTTTCCCTTAGTAGATGAGTTGTTGGATATCATAGCCCAACACCTCCATTTCTGTAATAAATATTTCTTCCAGCGACAATGGCAATAATTCACAATACAGTGGATTCATCTTTTTCATGTACGCTTCTATATCGTTCTTTTCTCCCCGTACAACCAGAATAGACAAATTACCCCGCTGCTCTATCGTCACTACATCCAAACCGGAAAAATCTTCTATACCCTTGGCAGTAGAGAATGCACATTGCACCTTTTGAATATTGCTCTGCAAGCCATCCAATTCCCGCTCAAACACAATTCCTCCCTGATGCAGCAGCCCAATATGGTCGCAGATATCCTCCAGTTCCCGTAAATTGTGGGAGGCAATAATCGGCGTCAACTGCTGTTCTACCACCGCATCTGCCAGCAACCGTTTCACAGCCTGCCGCATTACCGGGTCAAGACCGTCGAAGGTTTCATCACAAAAGAGATAGTCCGGCTCGCAGGCCAGCGCCAAAATAATATGCGCCTGTTTCTGCATCCCTTTTGAAAAAGTATTTAGATTGCGCTTACTGTCCAGACGGAATAATTCCGTCAAACGATGAAATTTATCATAAGAAAACCTGGGATAGATCACTGCATAATATCTGGCCATATCTTCCATATTGCTGTTATTAAAAAAGAACTGATCATCCGAAATATAAAAAATGCGTTGTTTCAACCGTTCATTCTCATACACTGGCTCCCCATCAATGCGAATCTCACCATAGTCCGGCCGGTAAATCCCTGCCAAAAGCCGCAAAAGTGTTGATTTTCCGGCGCCGTTGCTGCCAATGAGTCCAAAAATGGAGCCCTTTTGAATGGTAGCGGATACTTGATGTAGCGCCTGTATATCGCCAAATTGTTTACTGATTTCTTTCATTTCAATCATGGATTCAATCCTCCTTTTTCCTGCTCATAGGCCCTCTGCACCACAGCACAAACCTCCTGCTGGGGTACTTGCAGTTCACAAAGTTCACCACTGATTTCAAAAATCTGCTCTATCAGTTCTTGTTGCTGCACCATGCGCAGCTCCTGAATGCCACTGCCCACAAAGCTGCCTCGACCTTTCAAAGAATAGATTACGCCCTCCCGCTCCAACTCTCCATAAGCCTTTTGAATAGTATTGGGATTGATGGCCAGCTCCTGCGCCAACTGTCGTACCGACGGCAGTTGATCGTCCCGCTCCAACACACCGGAGACAATCAAACTCTTTATACTGTCAATAATTTGTTCATAAATGGGTTTTCGACTTTTATAATCAATTAAGATCATTGCTTCATCTCCCCCCTTTGTGTATTATCTGTATTATTTATTATAGTACACTGATATCATAACATACTTTATTCATTTGTCAAGTTTTTCTTTTCTCAAATTTTCGTATTTTCTATAATATTAAATTACAATATCAAGTAAGGCAGAAAAAATTTCAAAAGGGAAACGAACACCCAAAATTTTATGTGATAAAACGTTCATTCCGTTTTGCGCTTTTAAAAATGTTTTCTGCGCCGCCAGCATGCGCAGAAAACATGGTTTTCATAGTAAACATTTTGAAAAGTTTATCGAAGCAATTGCTGATCATACACAAAAAAGGACCTCAGATATGCAAATCTGAAGCCCCCAGACTATATCGTCCTTATTTCTTTTATCTTGTTGAAAACGAATGCTCACTATGAATAGCAGTTACACATTTTCCATTATCCTCCTCCCTCCAAATTGTAGACTGTTTTCAGCAACTGCTACAGTTTTGGTTTGTATATTTTCTGGTAGAAAATCTGCTCGGAATATACGTATTTGTTTAGCGACCCGTTGCAAATCTTACAGTACAATAGTGCTGGGAAGTAACAATCATATTCTCCCCAAAGGGTGAATGCAAACGTCCAATACCAGAGAAAGTCCGGATCCGTTGATTCTTCCATTTTCCTAAAAGCTCGCAACTCTTCATACATCATACCAGTGCTTTCTGTAAAATAGTAAGAGCCCCAAATATGACCGTTCCTGGATTTGATTTGCCCAGGATCGTTGTAATCATTTATTAATTTCTCACAGGTAAACGCTGCAGTATTACTACTTTCTTCACTCTTATACAAGCGTTCAATAGCAGAATCCAAATCTTCATTGGTTTCGCTTTCATCACAAGAAGAGCAAAAGCACGCAACTAAGTACTTATTCTCTTCACATAAGTGGTTTTGAAGCAAGTAATTCGTAAGCACTCCTATAGTTTCAGTTTTTTCAAAGGAACAACAAGTTACTTCCGTTATTGTTACAATTTGGCTTCTTGTTCTCAAATACAAATAAGCATCGACTACTGCAATTCCATAGTCAGTTGTAGCCACTTCAACTGCGAGCTTCTCACCTGATACTTTATCAACTGCATTAACTAGATAACTATACTCTTCATGGTTCCGTCTATCAGAGTGTGTACACATTGTACTTTTAATCTTCTCACTACCCATTACTGCACCGACCTTTCAAATAGTAAAATAATTATAGAGCATGAAGTATTTTTCAAAATAAAAACAAAAAAGAGCATTCTGAATTCATCAAAATGCTCTCACACCTGCGACATAACTGGCTTTGCGCTGTTGGCATCTATTATGGGTCAAGAATTGGTGCGGGTGAAGGGACTTGAACCCATACGGTGAAACCGCCAGATCCTAAGTCTGGTGCGTCTGCCAATTCCGCCACACCCGCATAAAAAAGAAAAATGCGCTATCCGCGATTCGAACGCGGGACACCCTGATTAAAAGTCAGGTGCTCTGCCTACTGAGCTAATAGCGCATATACTGGGGTGGCAGGGCTCGAACCTACGAATGCGGGAGTCAAAGTCCCGTGCCTTACCACTTGGCTACACCCCATCGAAGGCCGCTTCCGCAACCATGAAGAAAACAGGGTGGATGATGGGGATCGAACCCACGAATGCCGGAGCCACAATCCGGTGTGTTAGCCACTTCACCACATCCACCATATTAAAACATAAAACATGTGCCAGGAGGGACTCGAACCCCCGACCCTCGGCTTAGAAGGCCGATGCTCTATCCAGCTGAGCTACTGGCACACATGGAGCGGGTGATGGGAATCGAACCCACGTAGCTGGCTTGGAAGGCCAGAACTCTACCATTGAGCTACACCCGCACTGTCAAAAAGAAGGATCGGGGTGGAGGGATTCGAACCCCCGGCCCCATGGTCCCAAACCACGTACTCTACCAAACTGAGCCACACCCCGCTATTCTTCTTTCTTCAGCAACGAAAATTATTTTAGCAGATTCTACAGCATTTGGCAAGTCTTTTTTTCATATTTTATGAAATTTTTTTCGTTTTTTTCTTTGGAGAGCGTCAAAAGCCCCCAGGAAGCATCATTCAGCATCAAATTAAACTTGCTCACCGACCCCGGATTGATCATTACAACTTCCCCTTCCCGGTAATATGCCTGGTGGGTATGACCAAACAAAACAAAATCGACTTGTTCTTCTACTCCATGCACATAAAGTTCCTCTAAAGTTTCTTTTACGGAATAAAAATGCCCATGACATAAAAGTAACCGCCATCCGCCAAGCTCCACCACTAATTCACCTGGGCCATCCTCATAACTGTCACAGTTGCCTCGCACTAGAAATGTAGGAATCTGCAAAGCTTTTTCCATCTGCCGTCCATCGCTGACATAATCCCCTAAAAAAATCAAATAATCTATATTGCCTTCTGCTTTTATAGCGTCTACCACCAAAGGCCAGTTGTCATGCGTATCACTCACAATTGCCAATCTCATCATCACGACTTATTCCTCACTTTTTAATAATTTAATAATTTCTACAGCTTTGCGATTTGCCCGCCCTCTGTGACTAATCTCATTTTTCTCATCGAGCGTTAACTCTGCAAAAGTCTTGCCCAGTTCTTCCACGTAAAACAGTGGGTCATAACCAAATCCTCCGCTACCTTGCAGACTTCGCAGGATTTTTCCCCGACAGATGCCTTCCACTGCATATTCCCTTCCGTCAGGCAATACAATGGCAATGGCACAAAAAAATTGTCCTGTGCGCTGTGCTTCTCCCACTGGCTCCAATAGCTGCAGTAGTTTTCGATTGTTGTCGTCATCATTGCGTTGCTCACCAGCAAACCGCGCAGAGTAGATGCCCGGTGCGCCGTCTAGCGCATCCACCATCAGACCCGAATCATCGGCCAGTGCCGGAATTCCTGTTGCCTTGCAGACAGTACGCGCTTTAATAAGGGCATTTTCCGCAAAGGTAACGCCATTTTCCTCTATCTCATCAATTCCCGAATAATTTTTCATGGAATAGACCTGAATATCTAATCCTTCTAGCAAACGCCGAAATTCCGCAATTTTTCCCTGGTTGCCACTGGCCAGCACCAACTCTGTTAGCATGATATATTTCACCTTTCCCAATTAAGAAATTTTCTGTCTCAAATCTTTATATTACTTTCTGTCACAGCTATTTTACAACTTTTATGAGAGTTTGTCCATCAGCCACTCTGTCAAATTACGGCTGCAGTATATAAGTTTTTCCGCTGGCGCTCATATGAATTTTTCCATCAAAATTTTGTTCCGCTTCCCGCTGCAGTTGATGAAGATTCATCTCTGGAAAGAAGTGCGTCAATACTAAATTTTTCACTCCGCTGTTTTGCGCCAACATGGCCGCTTGCCGTGCTGTCATATGATACTGCCCTCTCTGTGCCAACTCATATTCCCGCAGAGAAGCCTCTGCCAATAAATATTCGCTGTCTCGGCAATACGTCTCCAACCCAGAAAACCAGCCAGTATCACCAGTATAGGTCAAAAGTGGCTGATCGCCCACAGAAAACTGTATGCCATAAGCAGGAATCTGATGCTGTACCGGAAAAAATCGCAACTGAAATAAATTGAAATCGTTCACTGCCTTCTGTGCCTCCTGCAAGCTGATCACCGCAAATACATCATTCCAGCTTTTTATCTCTTCCACCAGATGCTCTGGTCCTTCGGGCAAATACACATAGAGAGGTTCCTTGCGCTTTCCCTCCTGCATCTGATAGCGCAATGCCTGCCGCAAACAATAAATATCGCTGTAATGATCGGGGTGCAGGTGGGTCAATATTAAAATGCCCAGCTTATTGTAATCACCGTATTTCTGCAGCTTACTGAAGCTGCCGTTCCCGCAGTCCAGCATAATCTGAAATCCGTTGGCATTCAGCAGATAACCGCTGCATGCACCCTGCGCCGTGGCGTATGGTCCATAGTTTCCTAGCACTGTAAATTCTATCATCTCTCCAACTCCTTTTTGATTGTCCATTTATTTCCAAGTCCTTCTCTCTTAGTATATCGTATTTGTTGCAAAATGTATAGCGGGATAATTTGTAGAAAAATGTAAAACGCCTTGCGTCCTAAGCAAAAAAACATTACACTATAGAGAGAACAGTGTAATTGCACTGTGATGATTTTTTATAATTGGAGGTCTTTATTTATGAAAGTAACTGTAAATTGGGAACAGCGGATGACGTTTGAGGCAGATACCGAGTCTGGACACAAAGTAAAAATGGATGCCGGCAAACCGGCAGGCGATAACTGTGCGCCCCGCCCTACTGAACTGCTTCTGTGCGGTGTAGGTGCTTGCTCTTCTATGGATATCGTAGAAACGATGGCTGAACGGGGACAAACCTTGGAATCCTTGAAGGTTGAAGTGCGCGGCGACCGTCCTACTGATTATCCTATGCCATTTACCGATCTGCACTTGCATTATATCGCTAAGGGTGATATTGATCCTGCCCTTTTCAGAGCTGCTCTGCAAGAATCCATGAACCTGTACTGCGCTGCAGCACTCTCTCTGAAAGCTTTGAAACATGTTACCTATGAACTCAATGACATTGTTTACACTTTATACGAATAATCATTTATTCTAACTGCCACAAAGCCGGAGACGATGCTGACCCATTGCTTCGGCTTTTTCATTTTGTTCTGTTAAAATTTCCCCTTACAAAAATCCCTATTATCTATATCGTTTATCACAATAAAATATTTTTTTCATCAAAAGTTTGCAAATAAACTTTCCTGTATGGTATACTACAGATTAAGAGGATCATCCAGCAAAGGAGGCGCAAAGAGATGGTAATTACAAAAGAAATGGGAATTAAAGAATGTGTACAGAAATATCCACAGACTGCTGCTGTATTTATGGAATTCGGTATGGGCTGTTTAGGTTGTGCTGCTGCCCACTTTGAAAATATTGAGCAAGGTGCAATCGGACATGGTATCAATGTTCCTGCTTTAATGGAGGCTTTAAACAAAGCTGTTGAAGCAAAATAAGCCTTAAAAATCAATCATGAAAACAAAATGCTATGGAACAGTTTGCACTATTCCATAGCATCTTTTCGTGTATCTTTCCTTT
>DKVF01000064.1 GCA_002491065.1 Peptococcaceae bacterium UBA7185 | reverse complement strand
GACTAATAATAGCATCGCAACCCTGGAGAGGCATTGTTTCCATAATGGGCGTTTACGCTGTTTGGCCCACGAATTGGGGTTTGCAAGCATTTTTTTCATCTGCCGTTGAAAGTGTGGGGATGTAACAACATCTTCTGTGGAAGCCAGCTCTGCGGCATATTCTTCCGCCGTAGCGTCCAAAAGGATATTTTGTATGAGGCGGTCATCCGAGGAATCAATCATATGTATACCCCTCCTCCTTCAACTTTTTGATCAGCAACAATCTGCCCCGATGAATCCGTGTATTCACTGTGCTTTCTTTCAGATGGAGACGGTTTGCGATCTCCCGTGTGCTGCACTCCTCAACAAAACGCATTTCTAAAACCGCCCGATACACTTGGGGCATACTATGGATCATATCCATGATCGGTTGGCTGCTGTTTTCTATGGTCGATTCTTCGCCGGCCGCCGTTTCATTTAAAGGGAGTTCTTTTTGCCGTTTGCGCAGTATAGAGATTGCTTCGTTCTTAACTATTATAACGAGATACGCCCCCCTTTTCTTACACGGAATCGCTTGAATTTTAGAAAAATTTTCGATGACTTTCATCCACGCAGTTTGTACTGCATCTTCCGCAGAGCTTTGGTCTTGACCGAAAATTTTCTTAGCGACTAATAGCATAGGGGTTGAATACAAATTATATAAATCCAAAAATTCTTGGCGGTCGCTGTCCGATTCCAGCATTGCCAAATACATCAACAAGGGCCTCACCTCCAGATACGGCGTATTCGCGGATTCGATTATACCACAGATAAATACTCCCATCAACATCCCCTATATCGCCCGGAAACTAGAATAAAATAGTACATCGCATAGAATTTCATTTTGTTTTCATGATCGCACCTTAAATGTAAAATAACATGAGGTGATGTAAAAATGTATGAAAACGAAATGCAACTGGATTTTCATGCGCTTGGTCAAGAGATTAAGCGTAAGCGGGAAGCAAAGGGTTGGACGCAGGAATACTTGGGCCAGCTTATAGACCGTACCGCTCATTCCGTCATGTATATGGAAAATCGGGGGCAGTATCCAAGTTTGGCAGTCTTTTATAAACTTGTTGTTTTGCTGGATATTTCTGTAGATCAGTTCTTTTCTCCAAAACGTCAAAAGGAAAAGAGCGAACGGCGGCAGCGAGTAGACTGGCTGCTGGATTCTTTGAAGGAAAAAGAGCTGTCTGTTGTAGAATCGGTCACAGAGGGATTGATAAAAGCAAGAGACATAGGAGATACCGAGTAGCGGCGCAGGCGCTCTTACCTCGGAGCGCCTGCGCTGTTGTTCTATTTGAGTTTTTCCAGATATACCTGGCGTTGGGCGCTGACCTGGGCTATATCCTTATAAGTTAAGTCCCTGCGGCCTAATGTGGCTTTGTACTCCAAATATCCAGTCAAGTCGTCCAACAAGATTTCTGCCATTTCCTCCGGGGTTGAACAGAGCTGTACGCCGATCCACTCTTTCGCGCGTGAATCCCACTCCAGTATAGTATAGCCGTGTGAAGTTTGTACGATTTCATATATTTCGTTTTCAAAAAGAAATTGTTCAAATATGCTCAGTACCTTTTCAAAAGTCAGCATGATCCTGCCTCCCAATAGATTTTCGTCAAGTAAGTTTCTCAGACCATAACATTACATAGTGCCGGTTCCCTACTAAAATATATCTTGTCTCACCCTCTTGTCAAATACTATGAAGTTCAATTTCTTCTGATATTTAATAATTATAATGCCAATCTGTGTAAAGTCAAACTTAAAATTGATAATTATACCGCTGATACTCTCTGCTGATTCAAGGTACAATAGTGAACAGTCGGGGAGGTGTGCCGCATGGATGAGGTTCTGCAATATGAGCAATATCTGCGTGAGCGAATTACAGAGCTGCGGGGACAAAAGAACGTGTCAGAACACCGCCTGAGTTTAGAATTGGGAAAGAGCGGATCATACATCCGGTCAATTACCAGCGGAGCCACAATGCCCTCCATGAAAGAGCTGTTCAAGATCATGCTTTACTTTGGGGTCAGTCCCTCGGAGTTTTTTTCCGGTCTGGAAGTAAAGGACACGAAAAGGGCGGCGCTGGGAAAAAGGCTGCAAGAATTAGATGATTCAGCTTTAGAAAAGGTTTCGTTATTTATTCAATGGATCACAGAAAATTAAATCTCACGGTGGGATTCGATTCGCGATAAGATTCGCGTCCCACCGTGAGATTTGTTTTCTGTCAAATATATTTGCTTCATCTTTATGTTTCCGTGTTTGTGATCGACGAAGAATCGAATCTTCAGTTTACTGTGGATGCTTCTCTTGGATAGATAGATATTCTGCGGATCGCGGAGAGCGTTGCCCTGGAAAAATCCGTAAAATAAAATTTTTTCAAATTTGATGTAAGAATATCGCCCCCTTCTGCGTTTATTTATTGGGACTGGTCAACGCCCAATAAAAATGCGAAGAGGGTGACTAACGTGAGATATTCGGTACTCACAGCATTATGCTTATTTACCGCAATAATCAGGCCCGTATTGATTTACCATTTTGTGAATGACATCACTCATGGAGAGATTCCTTATCGAAGCGGAGTATTTCTCTCGATTGATGGCCTCATTTTTCTGCTTTGGCTCATGGAGGTGGTTTCATAGTTTATGAAAAAATGCTGTCCTCACTGTCAATCGGTTTATTGATCTCTTGGCTGTAATTTGAAAGGGGAAATGTTCTATGACACTTGAAAGAAAACCTTGGAAAATACTGCTTTTGATTCTGGTATTATTGACTATATTTACTACCGGCTGCACACCAGACGGCGGCCAGAACAGTAGTATAGCAAGTGCTGACATAAGCGGTGGAGAATCAGACAACTCAGCATTGGGTAATTCTTCTGTCGGCTCATTGGATGATTACGAATTAGAGAACCGCATTTCAGAAGAAATTATTTCTGAAAACAAATCAAAATTTAGACCGGGTGAAGCTCAAATATTTGCTGCTGAGCACCACAAGATTTTGAAAATAGTTGAACAAAAAGATTCCGTAACTGTTTATTTGATTGCTCTTTATGCGCAATATCAAGGCTCCGAAGGCAGGATTGACCTGACTGGAGCAGTTTGCAGTCCGGTTTCAATCGTATTCTCAAAAGACGAACATCAATACGTTTTGGATGAATACTGGGTTCCGGAAGATGGAGAGGGCTATGAACAGTCATTAAGAGAGAAATTTCCATCTGATATTATAGAATGTGCGTTGGAGCTTGAATTACCTGATGGAATGGAAACTTGTGACCAAAAGGCAAAAGATTATTTTGGTGTGCCGCAGGATGAAGCCCCATATGTGTCTACATTAGCGAGTGCTTTAGAGACAGCTGAAAAGCAGTTTTCATATACGCCTTCTGATCGTTCGGAGAGCATAGAAGATATTGCGCTACATTTGGGAGCCGATTTTTTTGAATATTTAAAAGAGCCGCATAGCTATACCTATCAAGTGGAGGATTACCGAAACTTGGAATTAGCTGATTCTGGAGTATGGTGGGAAGAACGATTTGGCTGTTGGCGATGTGACTTCAAAGTGGAATTGCTATATTCGGGTGAATATGGTTTGATTGGCCCTTGTGACGGTTGGTGTACTGATGATGATATAGCAATAGGTGGCGTTGGTATTTTTTTAGAAGAAGATGGCTCATATACAATGATTAGTTTGGCCCATATTCCCTGATCTTGGTATTCCCTAGAAACTATTACGGTTGGAGGAAAAATTATGAAAAAGCTGAATTTACAATCCTTTTTGGCTGGAACCTTAACAGCAGCACTCCTTTTTACGGTAATATCCACCGCCCTGGCCGCCTCGGGCAGCGTTACATTCAATGCAATCAATCTGACAAAGGAAGGTAAGATCATATTCAACAAGGACGAAGATTTTGAGCTGGCCTCTGGAGAAAAAGTCCCTTCCAGTATTCTTTATGTGGACCAGACGGGCGGCGGTACGACTTATTTGCCAATGCGCTATCTTGCGGAGCTGCTGGGGATATCTGTGACCTGGGATCAGGCGACGGGAACAGCAGACCTCAAAAGCAAACAAACTGTGGTAGAGCCAGACCAATTTATGAAAGAACTGGCGGAGCAATGGCTTGTAGACGGGGACTATCCCAAAAACAGCAAGGGCGAAACCTACGGCCCCGAGATTCTGTTTGACGTTGTGGGACATATGCCCGATTTGATTTCGACGACCGCCACAAATGGTCAGGACGGCTATTTGCGCAACAGTGAATTGGAGGCCCTTTTATCCTCTTTTGATGAACAAGGTGCCAATAAGCTCCCTGTGTATGATTTAGAGGGAAATGTAATTGGCGAATTTACATTTGAGGATGGCCCAGCATAATAGAGCAAGCTAGAGAGGTGCCTGGGAAATGGAAACAAAATGCCAGCCTATGATCCAAATTTGGATTGATACGGAACAAAAAATCGCGTCGTTTCATGAAGTCGCGGGACTAAATCCTTTTTGCTGTTACAGCCGTGAACAATTTATGTCTTATACCTTCGCGCTAACAGAGGAAGGATTTCGGTTTATGTAAGGTTATAGTAAATTACAATAAACAAATCTCACGGCGGGATTCGATTCTCGATAAGATTCGTGTCCCACCGTGAGATTTCATTTTATGAGCTGTAATACATTGGTCTGCCTATGGTGGCAAAACCGGCCTTGCCAGTAATGACCACGTTATTGTAGCTACTGGTACAGTGTATGATCTGGATATTGCCGCTCTCATCCCAGCCGCCCACAATGCCAACATGAGTATCGTTAGGGTAAAAAACCAGGTCGCCGGGCTGGGCCTCAGCCCAGGTAATGGGGGTGCA
>DKVF01000008.1 GCA_002491065.1 Peptococcaceae bacterium UBA7185 | reverse complement strand
TGCCGTTGTCAAAATAATATAATATAATATGTTAATTATTGGATGATGAAAAATATATTGGAAATTAAAGATAGGCGTGTAGAAAAAGATTAAGAAAATATAAAAATATTTTTACTTTTTTTACCTAAAACAAGCGAATTATAGGAAGAACACTACCTAGTAGAGAAAAAAAGAGATTTTTACAATAGATATAGGGAGGTGATGCTATGAATTCGAAAAAAATTTTGTCTCTAAACTTGAAAAAATATCGCAAAGAAAATCGAATTTCTCAAGAAGAAATGGCAGCTAGAGCGGAATTGAGCACAAGAGGCTATGGAAAAATTGAGAGAGGAGAAGTGCAGTCTTCCTTGGACACTTTGGATAAGTTGTGTCGTGCTACTGGTTTGTCTCAAGCATTTTTATTAACAGAAAATATGGAGCAACAGGTATTATAGATAAAAATTAAGGTGATTCAGCTCTTGGAATAGGGTTAAAATTAAAGAGAACGAATAAGTTCGAATGATAAGATTGAATAGAAACGGGCTGCAAGAAAAAAACACAATCGAAAAGCCCGATGAAAGGCGGAGACCTATTTAAGCTATCTTGGCTGCCATGAAGCAAATCCCCGTCAGTTAGTCTACTTTTGACTGGCTGGAGGGGATTTGCTATGTAGGTAAGCAGAAAAAATGAATACTGGTTAATTTTGTTGAAATTTATTTAACAGAGGCTCAGTTGTAGTTTTTGTATTTGTCTGATATGATTTTCTTAGCAAAGGCCAATGCAAAAATTACACAAGGAGATGTGTATATGACATTAGGAACGGTGATTCGCAAATATAGAAAAATCAAAAATTTGACCCAGGAAGAAATGGCAGTACGACTTGGCGTAACGGCTCCGGCGGTAAACAAATGGGAGAATGAAAATTCTTATCCAGATATTATGCTTTTGGCGCCCATAGCCAGACTGTTGGGGATTTCCTTGGATACACTGTTGTCCTTTCAGAAAGATTTAACGCCAGAGGAGATCAATGAAATTGTTCGTGAAGCGGATTTGAGATTGAAAAAGGAATCCTATGATGAGGCTTTTCAGTGGGCGCAGAAAATGCTGGAGCAATATCCCAATTGTGAAGAGTTAATATTAGATCTTGCAGTTATGTTTGACGCACAGCGTATCGTGCGAGAGATTGAAAAAGAAACAGAGTACGATGAATATTTCTGCTCATTGTATGCGCGCGTACTGAATAGCAAAGAGGAAGCAATCCGCATTAGGGCGGCGGATTCTTTGGTGGGTTTTTATATGAGAAAAAAACAATACGATCAGGCGGAAAAGTATTTGGCATATTTTTCTATACAAAATCCAGAGAGAAAACGAAAACAGGCCCAAATTTATGCTGAGACAGGGCGGATAAAGGAAGCCTATAAGGCGTATGAAGAACTTTTGTTTATGGATTACCAGAGAATCAGTGTGGAATTGCACGGTCTGTATATGCTTGCGTTGCAGGAGAACGATAAAAAAAGAGCGCATAAATTTGTAGATAAACAGCGGGAACTGGCGAAGTGTTTTGAAATGGGAAAATATTATGAGGTTTCAAGTGGATTGGAACTTGCAGCATTGGAAAAGGATGCGGACACTGTAGTCGCGATCATGGAAGACATGCTTTCTTGTGTGGAGCAAATCGGAGATTTCACAAAAACACCGCTCTATGAACATCTGGACTTTAAGGAAATGGGAAAGGATTTTATAGCAGAAGTAAAGGAGAATCTGCTGAAATGCTTTCGTGATGAAGAATGCTTTGCATTTTTAAAAAGCGATGAGAGATGGCGGAGATTCGTAAAGCAGTAAGAAGAACAGCAAAAGGTATACCGATAAAGAAATACTGCGTTTTTTAAGCAGACTAGAAATATTTTTTTCAACAGATGAAAAACGCCCCTTCGTGTGAAGACTTGAAAGGATAACAATTTCAAGGTAACGCGAAGGGGCGTTTTTTGGTCAAGAGATCATAGCGAGAATGACCAGATCATCAATAGTTAGAGTGCATCTGTAGTAGTATCTGAAATCGTCTCGGTTTGGTCTGTTTCAACATCGCTCTGTGCAGAAACAGAATTAGACTTATCCAATTGATTGATGGCTTGCTCCAATTGCTCTAAATAACGGCCGTAGTCAGCCCAATTACCGCTTTGTGCTGAAGTTTTCGCATTTTGGTAAGCGGATTTGATTTGCGAAATGGCTTCATCATAAGTCATAATTGTGGAATCACTGTCGCCAGACGGTGTGTTGGCGGTGCCTTCGGTACGGAAATCGGTGCCGAAAAGCTGACTGAGTCCTTCGTCCAATGTCTTGGCCATGACAATTTTGTCTTTGTAAGCTACCACAATGCGCACGACTTCCGGCAGACTGTTTTCATTGTTGGTGGTCAAATAAATAGGTTCCACATAAAGAATAGAATTCTTAATAGGAATGACCAACAAATTGCTGCGGATGACAGAAGACCCCTGTTGATCCCAAAGATTTAGATTTTGCGAAATTTCAGAGTCATTGCTGATGCGGGATTCTACCTGCAATGGGCCGTAAATGGTAGACTGTTTCGGGAACTTGAACAGCACCAATTTTCCATATTGGTCGCCATCATTGCGGGCAGCCAGCCAGGAAACCATATTTTGTTTCTGTGTCGGTGTGAATGGCCGCATGAGCAAGAATTCCAGCTGTTCAGAACCAGGTAAGCGCATGTTCACAAAATAAGGCTCCATTTTGGTGGTTTCTTTGCCGTAAATTTCGTTGGCGATACTCCATACGTCCTCTTTATTATAGAATACGGTAGGATTTTTCATGTGATATTGCTGATAAATCTCCGTTTGCACTTCAAAGAGCGTGTCGGAATATTTGAGATGCTGCTGTAAATTCTGCGGCATTTGCTCCAACGACTGGAATAAACCGGGGAATACCTTGGCATAGCTTCTGATCAGCGGGTCGGTTTCATCCACGATATAAAAATTAGTTTCGCCGGTGTATGCGTCTACGGTAACTTTTACAGAGTTGCGAATATAATTTTGTCCGTAGAAGATAGATTCACTGTTGGTTACCTTTGCAGCGTAAGGATATTTATTGGTGGAAGTGTATGCGTCGATAATCCAGACCAATCTGCCGTCATCAATGACCAGATAGGGGTCGCTGTCAAATGTTAAGAAGGGAGCGATTTTTTTTACGCGCTCCTGCACATTTCGATAGAGCATGATTTTGCTGTCGCTGGTAATCAAGTTGGAAAATAAAATTTTGTAGTTGGAGCGGTCTATGGCAAAGAGCATTTTATTGCCAAATGTCATGGGAATCCCTCCGGTTCCCTCATATTGGGTTTGCGCGTTGCTGTCGCCGATGGGATAATCAAACTCCGGTTCTTTGGTGTTTACAATGACATAGTCGTTGGTCAATTGTCCATAGTAGATTTCCGGACGGGTGATTTCCAATTCGGGGACATTTGTAGTAGGAGGAATATTTTCCACCCACATTTCCGGCTGTCCTTGATTGGTGACCTGATTGACCGGTGTGACCACTGCGCCGTAGCCATGGGTATATTTCAAATATTTGTTGACCCAGGTTTGGGCGCTGGAGTCCAGACTGCTCTGGTCCAGTTCGCGGGCGGACAGATAAACCTGCTGCTGTGCGCCGTCAATCTGATAGCGGTCAATATCTACATCTACAAATTTATAGTAGAGACGCATACTCTGTAATTGATTGAATACCGTGCTGGTAGGTCGATAGTCAATCAAACGGATATTTTTGATGGTATCCATTTCCTCTTGTAAATCCGTTGCAGTCAGTGTGCCGTTGGCAGAAAACTCAACTTCCTCAATATTGTCTAATCCATAAGCCTTATTGGTCATTTCTATATTGTTCATGATATAAGGCTGCTCTTTAGCAATTTCAGCGGGCTGTACAATGAATTTCTGTACGCCGCCTGCAGCGAGATTTCCTATTACCAGAACAGTTAAAAGAACAACAGGACCGACAGCAGCGAGCTTGGCGCTTTTCTTTTTTAAGCCAAGCAAAAGTGTGATTGCGGTGAGTACACAGGCTGCAGAGGCAATATAATACATAGGCAACAATATGCGCAGGTCAGTATATCCTGCACCGAACACAGCGCCATCCTGCGCGTATAATAGATTGGCTGCGTTTAGCTGGAAACCGCCGATTAGGAGCAGCACGAAAGCAGCTGCGAAGTAAATCAGCCGTTTGGCCATCAGCTTAAAGGTTCTTTTTGTGAAGCCCTGCAAATAAAATGTAAGCAATACGTTAAACAGGAAAATCACAGCCAGGAACAAAAATGCCAGTTGATAAATAATTTCAAACAGCGAGAGATCAAAGAAATAGAAGCTGATATCGCGACCAAATACAGGGTCGGTGACGCCAGCCGGTGTCTGCTGCAAAAAGAGCAGAATATTTTGCCACAACGCAGTTGCAGAAATCCAACCGGCGAGCAAGCCCAGCAGGATGGCCGGAATAAGCACTAACACTCTTTTTCCCGCTTTTTTGTTGGGCACATTCACTGTAGCGTCTTGCGTTACTGTTACTTCCGGGACATATTTGGTAGTAACATGTAAAGTGAAATAGGTGAGTAAGAAAACCAACAAAAACACCACGAAGCCCACGATAAACTTGGCGAAGGTGAATTTGAGGAAAACAGACTGATAGCCTAGTTCGGAGAACCAAAGATAATCAGTAGAAAAATGGGCAATTTGCGGCAAAAAAATGATGAGGATAGCCAGTACGATGAGCACAATCCCCCACTTGCCTAGTTTGGCCAGTTTGTTCAAGGAAATCTCCTCCTAAAAAATTGAATTAAATTTATAGCATTACTGTACACCATCTGGAAGGGTTGGTCAATTATACTTTTGTGAAAAAATGTGTGTCAAGGGCTGCCTGTTGCTTCATATACTACAGAGAGAAATATGAAAGGGGGTCAATCAAATGACCAATTGCAATTGTTCGGGACAATGCCCCACACTGAAATACGGCAATCGCGGTTCGGCAGTCGCTTTTGTACAGAATTTACTGCGACAGCGCCGCTACAATGTACGGGTAGATGGGATTTTTGGGCAAACTACGCAAAATGCCGTGCTGGCATTTCAGCGCAATAATAATTTGCCGCAGACCGGGCAGGTGGATAACGCAACATGGCGGGCGCTCGGCGTAACCTGTTTGCCCAGTCAGTACTATCCGCCGACAACGTCAACGCCATCTACACCCAGTATCCCGGACCGTCCGCAGATTTTGCCTAGCTTCCCGGATACGCCGGCGTGGACGCCGCCTGGCAATGAGCCAAACTTGGATGGATTGAATTACACCTGGGAAGAAATCGGGGATTTTCGTTATATTCTGACGACCAATAAATCCCGATATGCGCAAGGCGAAGATGTATACATCACCTTCCGTAAACGCAATATTTCCGATAATACGCTGGTACTGCGCTATATGTCGGATCAGCTCTTTGATTTTTATATTTCCGACAGCAGCGGACAGGAGCTGTATCGTTTTTCCGATAATATTGTAGACACCGGACTTCCCCATGAAATCGTAATGGCGCCGGGGGAAGCGGAAAACAAAAACTTTGTCTGGAATCAGGTCACAAACAACGGACAATGGACGCGCCCACAGCAGTTGACATTGTGGGGAGTGAACAATGCGGTGGGAATCAGTATACCGCTGCCGTTTTCCATCTACTAGACCGGCACAGCAGGTAGTTTCTTTCTCTGAAAGAGAAAAAGACTGCCTGCTTTTGTGTGTATCTACAGATAAAGTTCTTGCTGTTTGAGGAAATTCCCTGTAAATGCAGAGAAGAAATTTTGCTGTTTGACTGCATAAGGACTGGAATCTATTACAGATAAATGATTTTGAGTTACAACGAACTTTTTTTGTTATTTTCTCGGCAGGCATAAAAAATGTAGTAACGGAAATGTGCAAAAGTATGGAAATATGAATTGTAAACATGCTATAATGTAGGCAAAATACTTTTTAGAATATTGAGGCAAAGATATGAATGAGACAGGAAATTTGACAAGAATGCAAGAACGAATGCTGGTATTTGCAGCGATTGTGGCTATATTTTTATCGGTACTGAACAGTACCAACATTAATATTGCCTTACCTAGTCTAATCGAATATTATCATACCGATATGGCTACGGTGCAGTGGATTGTAGTGGGATATATGATGGCTACAGGGCTTATTTTGCCGACAATCGGTTATTTTATGGACAAGTACAGCGGACGGCGGTTAATGCTTTTAGGCTTGATTTTGCTGGCTGTTGCTTCTATTCTCTGCGCCATCACGCCTACAATTGAATTGATGATAGGCTGCCGTATTTTGCAGGGAATCGCGGGAGGCATTATTATGCCGGTCCCCAGCGCGCTGGTGTACCAGTTCGTTCCCAGGGAGAGACAGCTGATGACCATATCCGTTGTGTCGATGGTTACTTCCGTGGGCGTGGCGTTAGGGCCTTCTGTTTCCGGTGTGTTGATTCACTATTGGGGTTGGCGGGCGATTTTTCTGATTAATCTTCCTTTGATTGTTTTGGACATCTTATTGGTGCTGAAATTTGTGCCCCATTATACAATTCCCTCAGACAGTAAATTAGATATTTTAGGATTATGCTGTGTTTCTGTGGGCACAGTGGGATTGTTGTTGGGATTTAGCAGAGGAAATGGAGTGGGGTGGACTTCACCTGTTACCATAGGCATGTTAGTGGGCAGTGTGGCGTTGTTGGTCTTTTTTGTCTGGCATGAATTGCATATCCATATACCGTTATTGAATTTCACTGTTTTTCGTCACCTGGGATTTACATTTGGTTTTATGCAGAATAGCGTGGCTGCCATTGCCACATGTTTGGCGCCCATTTATATGTCCTTATTTTTACAGGATGTATTGGGAATGGATAGTATGCAGGCGGGGGTGTCTATGTTTTTGCCATCTATATTGATGGCGGTTATGGCGCCTGTTGCGGCAAAGGGTGCAGAGAAATTTAGCAGTCGTTTTGTCATCTTTTGCGGGATGATCTTGCTGCTTTACGCTACATGGGAAATCAGTCACTTTGCGCTCTCAACGACGATTTTGATGTTTACAGTTTGGCTTTCCCTGCGGTATATTGGTTTGGGGATGATTACGCCTATGGTCAATAATTTTGCCATGAGTTCGGTGCCGGTACAGTTGGTGAGTCATGCGTCTGCAATGATTGCCTGGACGAGACAAATGATCTCTACCATATCTGTGAATTTGTTCAGCTTGTTGTACAGCAACCACATTCTTCTTTATACGGCCCAGGGGCTGGCTTCACAGATGGATGCGGCGGAACAGGCACGTTTTATAGAGTGTACTGCAATTAATGATGTGAATTTCTATTCTTTGTTGATTTTATTAATCAGCGCGCCCATGATTTATTTTATGAAGGATAGTTTGCTGGAACGGAAACACTAAACGATTGCTGGGAATGGGGAGCATTCATAAAATGTGCGTTTTTATATGGCTGCGTTCCCATGATAACAGGTGAATAGGCGGATTTTTGAGATGAGAAATACAACTGCTCCGTATGGACTAGTTGTATTTTTTTTGTTATAATATTTCTTTGAAATGAAAGATTGCAGATAGATGACAACAGTTCGCAGATCCTGCTGAACGAGAGAGCGAGGGAAATATATGGATTTATCGCAGCTGAATATGCCGCAGCGGGAGGCAGTGGAATGTACGGAAGGGCCGTTGCTTATTTTGGCTGGCGCTGGTTCGGGAAAGACGCGGGTGCTGACGACGCGCATCGCTTATTTGATTTATGAAAAAAGGGTGGCGCCCTGGAATATCTTAGCCATCACATTCACGAATAAAGCGGCGCAGGAAATGCGGCAGCGCATTGTGGCCTTGGTGGGACAAGACGGTGAAAAAGTCTGGGCCAGCACGTTTCATTCGGCGTGTGTGCGTATACTGCGCAGCGAAATTAACTATATTGGATATGACAGCAATTTTGTAATTTATGATGATGCCGATCAGCAAACCTTGATTAAAATGATTTTGCGGGAATTAAATCTGGATGAAAAAAAGTTCCCGCCGCGGGGGGTGGCGGCCCGTATTTCTGCGCACAAAAATGAATTACGTACACCGCAGCAGGCGTATTTTGCTGCGGAAAGTGATTTTTTGGAGGAGCAGCACGCAGAAATTTACCGCATTTATCAGGAAAGGCTGCAGAGTAACAACGCTTTGGATTTTGATGATATCATTATGTTGACAGTGCAGCTTTTTACAGAGCATTCTGATGTACTGGAGCGCTATCAGGAGCGATTCCGGTATATTTTGGTGGATGAGTATCAGGACACCAATATGGCGCAGTATGTATTGGTAAAGCTGTTGGCCAGCCGTTATCAGAATCTGTGCGTGGTGGGGGATGACGACCAGTCTATTTATCAGTGGCGTGGGGCGGATATTCGTAATATTCTCAGTTTTGAAGAAGATTATCCTGCAGCGCGGGTGGTAAAGCTGGAAGAAAATTATCGTTCTACCCAATGCATTTTGGATGCGGCGTATCACGTGGTTTGTCACAATGCAGACCGCAAAGACAAGAGGCTCTGGACTGAAAAAAAAGAAGGAAGCTTACTGGCCTGCTATACGGGCTATACCGAACGGGAGGAAGCGTTGTTTATTGTCCAGCAGGTTCGTGCCGGACTGCAGGATGGGCGGAAGTTCAGTGATTTTGCAATTTTGTGCAGAGCTACGGCCCAGTTTCGTGTTTTAGAAGAAACTTTGATTAAAGAAATGATTCCTTATCGCATTTTTGGCGGACTCAAATTCTATGGACGTAAAGAAATCAAAGATATCATGGCCTATTTGCGCATTATCGTAAACCCGGCAGATGTAATCAGCGCAGAGCGCGCTCTGGCTACGCCGCGGCGAGGCGTGGGAGATACCAGCTGGGCCAAGCTGGTGCAGTTTGCTCAGGAACAGCAATTGACAATCAGTGATGCGATGCTGCGGGCGGAAGAAAGCACTGTGGGCAAAAAATATGCACTGATTATGGCACAGTTTGGGCGTTTGCTGGAAACATTCCGGCTTTTAAGTCAGACGATGTCTGTAACCGAATTGACCAAAACAATTCTGGAGGAAAGCGGTTATTTGCAGTCTTTGGAGATAGAGAAAACGGTAGAGGCAGAATCCAGGCTGGAAAACTTGAAAGAGTTTCTTTCTATCACAACAGCTTTTGATAGTAGAGAGGATACGGAGGAACTGACCTTGTCGGCTTTCCTGGCAGAGGTAGCGCTGTTCAGCGATTTGGACCAGATGGATGATGAAGAAGATTCGGTGACAATTATGACGATGCACGGCGCCAAAGGGTTGGAATTTCCAGTGGTGTTCATTACCGGGATGGAGGAAGGTGTATTTCCCCACAATCGCGCCATTCACGCCATGTCTCCCGATGAGATGGAGGAAGAACGCCGGTTGTGTTATGTGGCGCTGACACGGGCAAAGGAACAGGTTTTCCTGACCAGAGCAGGAGAGCGTATGCTGTATGGCCGTACCAATTACAATCCTGTTTCTCGGTTTTTGCGGGAAATTCCTTCGGAGCTGCTGCTGGATATGAATCAGGCGATGGCAAAGCAACGGAGTGGGGAGCGCAGCGAGCTTTCGTCGGGAGCTTCCCAGGCAAGCCTGCGAAAGGGCGACGGCGTCTTTTTGCAGACAAAGCGCAGCGATGAAAGCAAGCCGCAATGCGATTATCAGATGAATGATACCATTGAGCATAAAAAGTGGGGCAGAGGCGTGATTGTAGGCATTTCCGGCAGCGGTGAAGAACTGTCTGTCCGTGTAATCTTTCCGGAGATTGGGATGAAGGATTTATTTGTGAAGTATGCGCCGATAAAAAAGGTAGAGTAAAAAATTGTGAATCCGGAAAAATAAAAACAGGAGGTGGGTGCCATGGAGGAACACCAAGCCGGAGAACGCTTGGAACAACTGAAAAAAGAAATTGCCCATCATGACAGACAGTATTATGTGTTGGATAATCCCGAAATTTCTGACTACCAATATGATTGTTTGATGCGGGAGCTGTTGGCGATAGAGGCACAATTTCCGCAGCTGATCAGCAGCGATTCGCCCTCTCAGCGAGTGGGGGGAGAGCCGTTAAAGGAATTTGCCAGTTATACCCATCGCAATAGCTTATTGAGCTTGATGAATGCCTACGGTACGGAGGATTTGCGGGAGTTTCATCAGCGCATCTGCAATGATTTGGGGAAGGAAACAGTAGAATATGTGGTGGAATACAAAATCGACGGACTTTCCATTGCACTGTATTACGCGGACGGCGTACTGCAAAATGGCGTCACCCGCGGAGACGGTGTGACCGGAGAGGACGTGACACTCAATGTGCGCACTGTGAAAAACATTCCTTTGCGGCTGCAAAATCATCTGCCGGTGCTGGAAGCGCGGGGAGAGGTCTATCTGCCCAAGGATTCTTTTCTCAGACTCAATGCACAGCGGGAGCAAAACGGAGAATCCCTGTTTGCCAACTGCCGTAATGCTGCGGCAGGCTCCATTCGCCAGCTAGACCCCAAAGTGACCGCTCAGAGAGATTTGCGGGCATTTATATATACGTTAATGCATGTGGAAGGCGCGAACCCCACTACTCATACGCAATGTATAGAGCTGCTGAAAGAAGCGGGCTTCACCACTATGGAGCCTTTTGTCAGCAGCGATATAGATGCAATCTGCGATTATTGTGTGTATTGGGGCGAGCATCGTCATGATTTGCCTTTCGATATAGATGGGATGGTTGTTAAGGTAAATTCGTTGGCGGATCAGGAGAAATTGGGCAATCGGGCGAAAAATCCTCGCTGGGCCATTGCGTACAAATTTCCTCCGGAGCGGGGGATTACGCGGATTAAAGATATCGTGGTGCAGGTGGGTCGTACCGGCGCCATTACGCCGGTGGCAAATCTGGAGCCGATTTTTCTGGCAGGCAGTACCATCAGCCGTGTTACGCTGCACAATGAAGATTTTATTCGTGAAAAGGATATTCGGATCGGCGACTATGTTGTGCTTCAGAAGGCCGGCGAGGTGATTCCGGAAATCGTGTCGGTACTGCCGGAACGGCGGGATGGCAGCGAACGTGCCTTTGTATTTCCTCGCACCTGTCCGGTGTGCGGTGCGCCGGCTATTCGCTTAGAAGAGGAAGCGGCCTGGCGCTGCAGCGATTCGATGACCTGTCCGGCGCAGGTTCGGGAAGGGATTATTCATTTTGCTTCTCGGGATGCGATGAATATTGAAGGCTTGGGGCCTGCCGTGATTACGCAGCTTTTTCAGGCAGGATTCATCGGAAATGCTGCGGATCTCTATTTTCTGAAACGGGAACAGCTGCTTGAATTGGAGCGTATGGGAGAAAAATCAGCGGATAATTTACTGCGCAGTCTGGAGGCCAGCAAGCATCGCACGTTAGCGCAGGTCATTTATGCGCTGGGGATTCGGCTGGTGGGCCAGAACGTGGCAAAGGTGCTGGCCAGACATTTTTCTTCGATAGAGGCTTTGGGGAAAGCGACATATGAGGATTTTGTGGAGATTGACGAGGTAGGGCCGAAAATTGCGGAGAGTATTATTGATTATTTTCAGACAGAACGGCACCATGATTTTCTGAAAAAATTGGCACAGGCCGGTGTGACGTTGGACAGCGGAGAAGTTTCAACGGAAAAGCAGGAAAAGGCTCTCTTTGCGGGGAAAACATTTGTGTTGACAGGCACGCTGCCCTCATTGGACCGTCGGGAAGCCGGAGCGCTTATAGAGCAGGCTGGCGGGAAAACCAGCAGCAGCGTGAGCAAAAAGACAGATTATGTATTAGCCGGAGAAAGCGCAGGGTCTAAGCTGACCAAAGCGCAGGAATTAGGCATTACAATTATAGATGAAGAAACATTTTTGAATATGTTGAAGGAGGATGCAGAATGATTAGCAAAGACGTTGTGGAAAAGGTTGCAAAACTGAGCCGCCTGGACTTAGATGAAGCAGAAATCACCTTGTATGCGGAACAGCTCAGTCAGATTTTGGACACCATGGCAGGTTTGCAGCAGATTGACACCGAAGGGGTCGCTCCTTTGGCCCATGTGCTGCCGATCGAAAATGTATTACGGGAAGACGAAGTAGGCGAATGCTTTACCCAGGAAAAGGTACTGGCAAATGCGCCGGAGCAGTCTGAGGGCATGTTCCAAGTGCCGAAAATTGTTTAGGGGGAATTGATTGTGACAGCATCCAGATTAACGATTCACGAATTGCACGATCTGTTAATAAAAAAAGAAATCAGTGCGACAGAGTTGACAAAGGAGCACCTGGAGCGGATTCAGGCGCTGGACGGAGAGATAAAGTCCTACATCACAGTAACCGATGAGTTGGCTATGCAACAGGCAAAGTCTGTAGATGTAAAATTGGCAGCAGGGGAGAATATCGGTCTTTTGGCAGGGATTCCGATGGCTTTGAAAGACAATTTATGCACAGAGGGCATTGAGACAACCTGCGCTTCCAATATGCTGCGGGGCTTCAAGCCGCAGTACAGCGCGACTGTGGTGAATAAGCTGCAGGCAGAAGATTTTGTCATGTTGGGCAAAGTCAATATGGATGAGTTTGCCATGGGCTCCACGACAGAAAATTCAGCCTTTTTTGCGACGAAAAATCCGTGGAACGCAGATTGTGTACCTGGTGGCTCCAGTGGTGGTTCCGCTGCTTCTGTTGCTGCGGATTTAGCCGTTTATGCCTTAGGCTCTGATACTGGCGGCTCCATCCGACAGCCGGCTTCTTTCTGCGGAATTGTAGGCATGAAACCAACCTACGGTGCAGTATCCCGTTTTGGTCTGATTGCGTTTGCTTCCTCTTTGGACCAGATTGGACCTTTGGCGAAGGATGTCACAGATGCTGCATTGATTATGAATGTCATCACTGGTTATGACAAAAAAGATTCCACCTCTGCGGACTATGCGTACCCTGATTATACAACGGCATTGACCGGTGATGTAAAAGGCTTGCGTATCGGCTTGCCGAAAGAATATTTGGGAGAAGGCATTGACCCTGATGTGGAAGCGCAGGTGCGCGCTGCCGCTGCAAAACTGGAAGAATTGGGCGCCCATGTGGAGGAATGTTCATTACCCTATACCCGTCATGCTATGCCAGCATATTATTTGATTGCTCCGGCAGAAGCCAGCTCCAATTTGGGTCGTTATGACGGTGTGCGTTACGGTTTGCGCGTGCAGTCCAAAGACGTGGTAGGTATGTTCTGTCAGACAAGAAAACAAGGCTTCGGCCCTGAAGTGAAACGCCGCATCATGCTGGGTACTTATGCACTGAGTTCCGGCTATTACGATGCGTATTATCTGAAAGCATTGAAAGTGAGGAATCTGATTAAGCAGGATTATGACCGGGCTTTTGACCAGTACGATTGCCTGATTGCACCGACTGCGCCGACCACTGCACTGCATAAAGGGCAGAATCAGGACCCATTGGCGTTGTACAAAGGAGATATCTGCACAATACCCAGCAATCTGGCGGGGATTCCGGCAATGTCGTTGCCTTATGGTTTAGACCGCAACGGAATGCCGGTGGGCGTACAGCTTTTGGGAAAAGCCTTTGCAGAGCCTACATTGTTGCAGGTAGCTTACGCGCTGGAGCAGAATACAAGCTTGACCAGATTAAAACCAAACCAGGGAAAGGGGCTGTAAGCAATGGATTATGAAGTAGTCATTGGCTGTGAAGTCCATGTAGAACTGAAAACAAAAACCAAAATTTTCTGCAATTGTCCTACCGATTTTGGAGGAGAACCAAATACCCATGTCTGCCCGGTTTGTCTGGGACTGCCGGGTACACTGCCTGTTCTGAACAAAAAAGTGTTGGAATATGCAATCAAAGCCGGTTTGGCGATGAACTGTGAGATTGCGCATTTCAGCAAATTTGACCGGAAAAATTATTTTTATCCTGATTTAACCAAAGCCTATCAGATTTCTCAATTTGACCTGCCAATCTGCAAACATGGTTACATCGACATCGAAACCAGTGAAGGGGCCAGACGTATCGGGATTACAAGAATTCACATGGAAGAGGATGCAGGGAAACTGGTTCATCAGGGCGCTACCATCACAACCTCTGCGGGCTCCCTGGCTGACTATAACCGTGCCGGTGTGCCATTGATTGAGATTGTTTCCGAGCCGGATATGCGTAGCGCAGAAGATGTGCTGGCTTTCCTGACCAATTTGAAAGCCATTATTGAATATACCGGCGTATCGGATGCGCGCATGGAGCAGGGCTCACTGCGCTGCGATGTGAACTTGTCGCTGCGTCCGGTGGGACAGAAAGAATTCGGTACCCGTGCTGAGATTAAAAACTTAAATTCCTTCCGCGCCGTAGAACGGGTGATCAAGTATGAAATTGAGCGACAGACCGACATTTTGGAAGACGGCGGTAAGGTTGTACAGGAAACCCGCACATGGGATGACGGGAAAGGTATGACCTTCAGTCTGCGCAGCAAGGAAGATTCTGATGAATATCGTTATTTCCCCGATCCAGATTTGACGCCGATCGTGGTGACCGATGCATATATTGAAGAGTTGCGCGCTTCTCTGCCGGAGATGCCGCAGGTAAAACGGCAGCGTATGATTGAAGAAGACGGACTGCCGGAATATGATGCCGGTGTGATCACTGCATCCAAGGCGTTAGTCGATTTTTACGACGGTGTGCGGGCGCACTATACAGATGCGAAGAAGATTAGCAACTGGATTATGGTGGAATTGTTGGCAAAAGTGAATGCAGACGGTATTGATTTGAGCGAAGTAAAAATTCAGCCGGAACAGATGGCTGCACTGTTGAAGCTGGTGGATTCAGGGGAAATCAGCGGAAAGATTGCCAAAAAAGTGTTCAGTGAGATGTTCGCTACCGGCAAAGACCCCGACACAATCATCAAGGAACAGGGCTTGGTGCAGATTTCTGATGAAGGCGCATTGAAAAATATGGTTGCCGCTGTGGTAGAAGCCAATCCAAAATCAGTAGAAGATTACAAGGCCGGTAAGAAAAAAGCAATGGGCTTTTTGGTGGGACAGATTATGAAAGAATCAAAAGGACAGGCCAATCCGGCAGTGATCAACAAGCTGTTGACGGAAAAACTGGACAGCATGTAATGATTTTTTCTGGAAATCCTGATTGATATGAGATTGCCGGAATGACATAAAAACAGAACGAAAACGTCTATTCACAGAGTGGGATAGGCGTTTTTAGTTTGCCAAAAGGCCGCAAGATAAAATTACGACGCTTTATGACATCCTAAAATAAGGATTATTTATAAAATAAACAGCCTTTTTACGAAAAAAGACGCACAATCGTTTGACAGTCAGGATAAAAATAGCGTAAAATATAAATAATGTGTAGAATATAAGCTGATTGCTTAGAGAAATAGATTGTTTTTACTGGAGGTTACGAGCCATGACAGAGCTAAAACAGATTTTTCGTACGCCAGAGCAGTTTTTGGAGCAGGAATTGGAAGTTGCGGGATGGGTGCGCAACATTCGTGTTTCTAAAAAATTCGGTTTTATTGAGTTGAACGACGGAAGTTTTTTTCAAAATCTGCAAATTGTGTTTGAAGAGGACCTGGGCAACTTTGAGGAGATTGCCAAATTGGGCGTAGGGACTGCGCTCATCGTACAGGGCCGTTTGACGGCATCGCCGGGCAGCGGTCAGGCATTTGAATTAAAAGCCATAGAGATTGCAGTGGAGGGTAGCTGCCCTTCTGACTATCCGCTGCAGAAAAAACGCCATAGCTTTGAATATCTGCGTACCATTGCCCATCTGCGGCCGCGCACCAATACCTTTTCCGCAGTCTTTCGCCTGCGCTCGGTATTGGCTTACGCCATTCATCAATACTTTCAGGAACGGGGCTTTGTCTATGTAAACACGCCCATCATCACCGCCAGCGATTGTGAAGGAGCGGGAGAGATGTTCCAGCTGACCACGCTGAATCTGCAGCAGGTGCCTTTTGACGAAGCGGGCAATGTAGATTATAGCCAGGATTTTTTCGGCAAAGCGGCAAACTTGACAGTGAGCGGTCAGTTGAATGCGGAAACCTTTGCCATGGCTTTTCGCAATGTGTATACCTTTGGACCGACTTTTCGGGCGGAGAACTCTAATACTGCCCGTCATGCCGCGGAGTTCTGGATGCTGGAGCCAGAAATTGCTTTTGCTGATTTGGCGCAGGATATGGCTTTAGCGGAAGACCTGATGAAATATCTGATTCAGGCGGCGCTGGAGCGACTGCCGGAGGAAATGGCGTTTTTCAATCAATATGTAGATAAAGGGCTGCTGGAACGGTTGGAGCATATTCTGCATTCAGATTTTGCCTGCGTGACCTATACAGAAGCCATTGCAATTTTGGAAAAAGCCGATGCAGCGTTCACCTACCCCGTTTCCTGGGGGATTGATCTGCAGACGGAGCACGAACGCTATTTGACAGAACAATATTTTAAAAAGCCGGTGTTTGTGACAGACTACCCGAAAGAAATCAAGGCCTTTTATATGCGTATCAATGACGACGGCAAAACGGTGGCAGCGATGGACCTTTTGGTTCCCGGCATTGGAGAAATTATTGGCGGCAGTCAGAGAGAAGAACGGCTCGATGTGCTGGAGCAGCGCATGGAAGAATTGCAGCTGAAAAAAGAAGATTACTGGTGGTATTTGGATTTGCGCAAATATGGCGGTACTCGACATGCCGGCTTTGGGCTGGGCTTTGAGCGGCTGGTGATGTATTTGAGCGGAATGGCCAATATTCGCGATGTCATTGCATTTCCACGGGTTGTGCGCAGTGCAGAATTCTAACATAATTAAAAAATAAAATACAAAATATATCACGAAAAAAACACAGGGAGGATACGACTTATGGCAAAGGAACCGAGTTTTGATGTGGTGTCTGAGGTGGATATGCAGGAAGTAAGCAACGCAGTGAATCAGACAGTAAAAGAAATTACCCAGCGTTTTGACTTCAAAGGCAGTAAGAGCGTCGTGGAGATTGAAAACGGCAATGCCATCAAAATTGTTACAGAGGACGATACCCGTATGCGCAATATTGTGGATATCCTGCAGAGCAAATTTATCAAACGGGGCGTTGCGATTAAAAATCTGGAATATGGCAAAGTGGAGCCGGCCGCAGGCGGTATGGTGCGCCAGAGTATTCGCGTGAAGCAGGGAATTGAAGCGGATGTGGCCAAAAAGATTACTAAAGATATTAAGAATCTAAAAGTAAAGGTACAGGCGCAGCTGCAGGATGATCAGGTACGCGTCAGCGGGAAAAAGATTGACGATTTGCAGGCTGTGATTGCATTTTTGAAAAGTCAGGATTATGGTGTAGAACTACAGTTTAGTAATTTCCGGTCTTAGTGGAGGTGAACGCCATGCAACTCAACGAGCGACAGGAAAAAATTATAGAAATTGTAAAGGAAAACGGTCCCATCACAGGGGAGCGGGTGGCGGAAAAGCTGAATCTGACCCGGGCTTCTCTACGTCCCGATTTGGCTTTCCTCACGCAGATTGGCCTGTTAGAGGCAAGACCCCGTGTGGGCTATTATTATAAAGGTGAACAAAATCCTTTTAGTATGTATGAGCGTATGCGGGATCTGAAAGTAAGCGATTATCAGTCTCAGCCGGTGATGGTCAGCGAGTCCACATCTGTGTATGATTGTATTGTGCGCATTTTTGTAGAAGATGTAGGTACCATTTTTGTGGTGAATGAGGCGCAGGAGCTGGAGGGAATCAGTTCCCGCAAGGATATGCTCAAGATTGCCATCGGGAAAGCCGATATCAATCAGCTGCCCATCGGTGTGATCATGACACGGATGCCCAATATTGTAGTGGCTTATGAAGACGAGAGTCTTTGGGAAGTAGCCAAACGCATGATTGACCGACAGATTGATGGTATGCCGGTGGTGCGGGATCGGGAAAACGGCCAGCTGCAGGTAGTGGGCCGCGTGACCAAAACCAATATTGCCAAGGCTTTTGTGAGCTTGGGACAGGGCGAGTAGCAGGCGCCCATCCTTTCAGGAATACATAGCTGCGGAAAAAGGCTTTTAGCTTAAATTTAGGCTGATAAAAATATTTTTAGAAAATAAAGAACTTAACGGCAACAGAATTGGTGTATCTCGTCTGCTGAGATAACCAGTCCTGTTGCTTTTTTCGCCGCAAAAATGCAAAAAAGCGATGGCAAGTGATGAAAGATTGCCCATAAGACACCGAATTAATAAAAATTATGGTTGCAGGAAAAATTCTTTTGCGAAATGACTTGATTAATGGAGATAAAAGCTCTATAATATTATACGACATCAAATGGATACGGCTCGTTGGTCAAGTGGTTAAGACGCCACCCTCTCACGGTGGAATCAGGGGTTCAATTCCCCTACGAGCTATTTTAAACGAACGTAGGTATGCGTTCGTTTTATTTATGGCTTAAAATGCTTCAAAGGAGAGAATAGTGTGGACAATCTGAAATTAGCAGAAATTTTATTCCCAAATCTGAGTTTGACAGTAGATGACATAGAGGCGAAGTATCCCCAGCGTCAATTGGCTCCCGGCGCTATGGTGACCAGACTGGCGCCCAGTCCTACAGGGTTTATTCATCTAGGCAATTTGTATGGCGCATATGCAGATATGAAGCTGGCCAACCAGAGCGGCGGCGTATTTTATCTGCGCATCGAGGACACCGATGAAAAACGGGAGGTTCCCGGGGCGGTAGAAGAAATTATCAATGGCTTAAAATATTTTGGCGTGGATTTTGACGAGGGCGCATTGATTGATGGGGAAAAGGGAGCCTATGGGCCCTACCGCCAGAGCGCGCGCAAAGAGCTCTATCAGGTATATGCCAGAGAACTGGTGAAAAAAGGCCTGGCCTATCCCTGCTTCTGCACAGAAGAAGATTTGGCAGAGATTCGTAATCAGCAGGAAGCGCAGAAGGAGCAGACCGGTTATTATGGAAGATGGGCCAGAGACCGGTTTTTGACCATGGAGCAGATTGAAAAAAATCTGGCAGAGGGAAAACCATGGGTTCTGCGCTTTAAGGCTATGGTGCAGGACGGCGAAACAGTCGGATTGGTGGACGGTATTCGCGGCCCGTTGGTACTGCCAGCCAACAATATGGATTTTGTGGTCTTGAAAGCGACAGGGCTGCCGACTTATCATTTTGCCCATGTGGTGGATGACCATCTGATGGGCACGACCCATTTGCTGCGCGGTGAAGAATGGCTCTCCACGCTGCCCATGCATTTGGCCTTGTTTGCAGCGATGGGCTGGGAACATCCATTGTACTGTCACACCGCCCATCTGATGAAAAAAGAAGGCGAAGGCAGAAGAAAGCTTTCCAAACGGAAGGACCCGGAGCTGGGCCTGAACTATTATCGCAGCCTGGGCTATCACCCGCTGGCCGTGAAGGAATATCTGCTCACCATTTTGAATTCCAACTATGAAGAATGGCGTTTGGAACATCCTACTGCAGCAGACAGTGAATTTGAATTTACCGTAGACAAAATGGGACGCAGCGGCGCGTTATTTGACTTGGAAAAGCTAAACGATATTTCCCAGACAATTTTCTTGCAGCTGACTGCGGAAGAAATTTATGAATTTGTGTTGTCCTGGGCCAAAGAATACGATACCGCTTATGCGCAGATTTTGACAGACCATGCGGATATGGCGAAAAAAGCCTTTGATATTGGCCGCTCCGGGAACAAACCTCGCAAGGATTTGGTGTACGGTGCGCAGATTGCCAAATTCAGCGCCTATATTTTCCCGGAAACCTTTGAGATTACCGATTCCTATCCTGCGGAGGTATCCAAAGAAGATTGTGTGACCATTCTGCGCGAATACCTGCAGGGCTATGCCTATGAGGATGACAATGACGCCTGGTTTGGCAAGGTACGGCTTCTGGCACAGGAATTGGGCTATGCCGCAAAGCCGAAAGATTTCAAGAAAAATCCAGACCAGTATAAAGGACATGTGGGCCATGTCAGCGGCGTCATCCGAATTGCTCTGACCGGCCGCACCAATTCCCCTGACCTGTGGGAAGTACAGCAGATTTTAGGTGTGGAAGAAGTTGCAAGACGGGTAAACAATGCCATTGCCGCATTGAACTAACGTCGTTGAAATTTAAGGTATAAAAATTGCAATTGTTTCACGTGAAACAATTTGAAAAACCAATGCAGAAGCCGTTTTACCACTGTAGATGAAAAGAAAGAAGAAAAAGAAATAAAGCATTGCCTTGTTAACCTTTGCCAGAAAGGGACGGGGCATTTTTTTATGGGGAAAGGGAAGATTTTTTGCGCTTTTTGCTACCCCTTCGCATTTTTTTGCTATCCTTTGCCCTATTCCTCCGTGGTTCTGGACAAATCTTTGTCTGTCTGCATCGCTCTGGACTTCGTCCGGCTTTGCAGACATCCTGCAGATTTCTCCACACCCCACGCTTTTCTGGTGGGGCGCAAGTCGGAATGTTGGGCAAAGATAGCGGGGAGAATGAAACCCATAAGGCGGCAGCGAGGAATTTTGCGGCATAGAGCACTTGCTACAGTTTTGTGTTTTAGCTCCCCGCAGGGGTCGTTTAGGGGGCACGGGGGGACGGCACCAGAAAAGCGTACCGTCTCGAAACCCCCCGTTTGGCCTTTGGTTACTTACTAGCGCGTATTTCTGCGCTGAAGGCCTTGCCAAAGTAACACGCCAATGGGTAGCAAAAAAAATATAAAAAAGCAAGAAAAAATTTTTTTAAAAACTTTGTCCGAAATCGTCGATTTATTTTGATATAATGTTATGAAAGGAATTTGAGAGGTGATGGGATTGAGAATCCTGACGGTATGTCTTGCGTTGATTGAGGATGTCTCAGAAAAAGAAAAATTTGAGCGATTATATTGGCAGTACAAGGATTTGATGTTTTATTGTGCACACAAACGGCTGCATGATGTGCAACTGGCGGAAGACGCGGTCAATATCAGCTTTCTGCATGCAGCAAAAAATATGAGCATGGTAGGAGAAGTAGCGTCTGCGCGCACAAAGCGGCTGATGGTGACTATCGCAGAGCGCACAGCCATCAATCTGTATCATAAAGCGCAGAAGGAATACAATCGTACCGTGAGGATGGAGGATGTGGAGTCTATGGTTTATACCAGCGAGGAATCAGACAGGATGATTGCCGAGGCCATATTGGAATTGCCGCTGCCTTACCGACAGGCCATCGTGCTGAAATATTCCCAGGGCTATAACAATCGGGAGATTGCCGCTATACTGGATTGCAGTGTGGCCAAAGTGGAGAAACTGCTGGCCAGAGGGAAAAAACAGCTGGCGAAGCAATTGGAGGAGGTGTAAGAGATGAAGCTGACGGAAGAAACACTGCGTCGGGCGGCAGTGCTGGCTGATGCCATGGAGCTGGCTTCCCTGCCTGATAAGGATACCTGTCCCCGGCATTGCTTTTCCCGGCAGTTTGAGCAGGAGATGGAGAAGCTGCTGGGCAGAGTGGAGCGCGGAGAAATTACGCCCTATGCAGTTCATCTGGGCTGGCCCTATTATGCTCGGCGAGGCGCTGCTGCCGCTCTCATTTGCTTCCTTTTGACCTGCCTTGCCGCGCCGGAAGCGGTACAGGCCGGCTGCGCCAAGCTGATGGAAGCGGTGCGATATGTTGTGACCGAATACACCGAATACCGCTATCACTCCACCGTGTCGGAAGACACAGCCTTTGTTCCGCTGGAAATCGGCTATTTGCCGGAGGGGATGGAGCTGGCAGAAAAATATGAAGATGAGAGCGAAATGCACCTCTTATACCGCAATGGGATGCAATATTTTATCTTGGACCAAAGAATTGTAACAGAAAACGATAGATTTACATTTGGGGTAGATACGGAGAATGCCAATATAGAAACAAAGCTGTTTCGTGGCGCAACGCTGGAGTTGATCTACAAAGAAGATCGAATTTCCTATATCTGGCTGTATGACTCCTATCATATTTTTGGAAAATGTAATTTGGGGCAGGAGGAATTAGAAAAAATACTGGAAAGTCTTGTTCTCAAGTACTAAAAACGAATTGTCAGTTATCTGAAAAGGAGGCTGACAATCTTTTTTTGAAAAAAATTAGAAAAAAATAAAAAATTTTTGCAAAATTTGTCCGAAATCGCCCTTTTATTTTGATATAGAGTAATAGAAGGGGGGTGAAAAATATGCAGAAAAAAACAAAAGAAGTACTCGCTACAATCTGTCTGGGCGCGACGGTGCTAACGTTAACACCGGCAGTTTCCTGGGCGGAAACTGCCGCAATCCCTGTAATCTGTCAGCCGGAAACAGGAATCGCGCCACATATGCAGTATATTGAGGATTGGGAATGTGATTTGAATGTGCAAGGAACGACAGCAATTGTGGACTGCTATGTTTCAGGAAATGTCAATACTGCTACAAAAGCAAAAATTATTGCAGAGTTGCAGGTGAAAAACGGCAGCAGTTGGATTCCGGTAAAAATCTGGACCGTCACAGAAGATAGCTACAGCGCGAGAGTGAAGGAAACCTATACAATCACACAAGGGAATACCTACCGTCTGAAAGCAACCATGACAGTATGGGAAGGCAGCCAGTCAGAAAGTCAGATTGTGTATAGCTCGTAAGTAGCGTATCGACAAAAGGAAGCAATAGTTCATCAGGATGGTTTGTCATATGTTTCTCGGTGTGCATATCGGCAAACGTGGCAAACCGTCCCCAACTTTACAATCTAAAAGGAGATGTGATTTTTATGAGAAGAACAATGAAAAAAATCATCGCAACAGTTTTAACCGCAGCAATGGCAATGAGCGTGGGAATACCAGCATTTGCAAGTGAAAATATGGAAGTGAATGAAAATTTGCAAGCGGTATCTGAAAAAGCCATTTACATGGACGCAAGTGAAAAAATGAACTTTGCGAATCAAATGGATATTTTATATCAAAATGCTGTGGATAATGGAACCATGGAACGTGCTAGCAGAGAAGAAATTGATTTGTTAATAGAGCAAGTGACATTTGCTTCAGGAGCAGAACGGAAAGCCTTGGTACAGGAATTGTCTGAATATGGTGTCTATGTGTATGAAACAGAAAGTGATTTTGCAATTGAGCCATTAAGTGACAGCGGAGATGTAACGTTGGTAAAACCTACTGTTGTATATGAAGCAACAGATAAAACATGGACAGTAACTTGTGGGGGAAATTGGCTTAATACTAGTTGGGAAACTAGTGTTGGAGGGGCAGAAGGTTTTGGAGTTGGCTATACAAACACATCAGGAACGTATAATTCTGCAGTTGTGCGTTCAAGTGCGTATATCACAGACCAAGATAGAAGAAATACAAATAGAACTACTAACCGCTCTGATGGCGATGGAAGTAAGGGCTTCGGGTTTAGATTGCAGGATAGTAGAATAGGGAGCACATATGTAGGGTATATATGGTATGGTGCATGTACTTATGACTATAGATTTGGTTCTTATAGTGGAATAGCAACAGCATATTACATTCATACTTATAATTCTGCCTCAATTACAAGTGTTTCATTTGGAGTTGATGGAAAAACGGGTGGATTAAATGTTGAGCTTTCTAATACAAAGGAATCTTTTGTAGCATATAGTAATGATACACGCTTTGGTGTGTATTAATTAATAGAGAATTTTTAGAGGATGTCATTGAAGAAAAGAGTGATAAAATAAGTGATAGAAAAATATCAGGTATTGATTGGTAGTATTTTAATTTCAATAGCAATTCTTTTTTCTGCATTTTGTATCAATAATAGCATACAAGAACTTGTAGATCGTGCAGGAATGATAAGTCATAATGTGTGGGAGGTTGCATATTGTTTTTCCACAGACAAGTGGTACGATTTTTTGGAGACGCTATCAAATAGTGCAAAATAGTTCCTGAAAGATTTTTTCATTTATTTGCTTTTCAATGGTGAAAGATAGCATGATTAATAAAATTTGATAACTCTCTACGAAATAAGCTGTTTCTATTGTGTGGCAACAGCTTATTTTCATGGAGGAAAGATGATTTTGTGCAGATTTTAGCGTGTTGAGGACAATTTTTTTGCAAAGCGGTAAAAAATCTGTTAAGATAAGGTATAGACATTTTTTGAGTAATTTGTGAAAAGGAATGTCCGAGATTGGCAGAATTTTCGTATTTCTATAGAGAGGTGTACTGCAAATGAAAAAAACTTCTTTATTATCGCTTCTTTTCTGATGCTATTTGTTTGTGGCTGTCATAATACCCATTCAGAGCAGATTGTTGACCTTGCGCAATGGATTACCTATGACCAGATTGTGCTGGGCCGCACAGATGTGGAAACAGTAGAAGCCTTGCATGGACAGCCCACTGAAAGAGATGTTTTTGACAATGGTGTACAGGTTGTTTCTTATGAAGGATATCATTTTATAGCGGAAGATGATGCGGTAAAAACGATTGTGATTGAAAACAGTGCTGCGCCGCCGCTATGGGATGCCATCTCCGTTGGAGACAGTTTAGATACCCTATTATCGGTACTTCCGGTTGCGCCGTTAGAAATGGAATATGATATCGATTTCCCACCTGACGAACTTCCTGAAAGTGAAGAAGAACTGTATTGCGTCTTAATTACAACTTATGAAGGTGACATTTCCCAGAAATACAGTAAAGAGCTCCTCTTTGCCATTTCCCGAAAATATATATTTACGTTCCAGATTGATGTAGAGCGCGATACAATAACTAAAATAGATTTGATGGGTGGATAATATTTTAGTCAGAAAAGGAGATTGCCAATGAGAAAGTATCTATATTTGGGCATGTTATTCATTTTTGCTGTTGTGCTCATTTTTCACAGCGCATTCCCGATGAGATGGCATAGTTATGCGCTGGACAAGAATTTTATTGCCAATCCATTTTTTACCGGTGAAACAGATAAACGAGGATATTCTGATGAAATGGAGATTCTAGATGTCAAAGATCAGTATGCATTGTGCGCGATCAATCATCGGGTGACAGAGGCATCGAAGTATTGGATGGCACAAATCTCTTTCCAAGATACGCAAAAGCTGGCTGTCCTGGATTTGCATGACGGTTCTGTGTTGTGGGAGAAAGCAATAGAGGATAGCTGGATTCTCAGAGGAAAATTGCTGGAACAGAAAATTTTTCTCTATGCGTTTTCCTATGACAAAGACAGGACAAACGTGACAGTTCTGGACTTTGCAAACAATACAGAACAAAGTGAAATTGTACTATATGAGGACGAAATGTTGGCCTCCTATATGGAGATGATTGGTCTGAATCCAATTGTATTAGAAGAGGATGGGGCAGTATATTTTGAAATTTTGAAATTGGAGGAAGAGGATATCCATCCTGATCTCTGTGTATGGGAAGATGGAGCAGTCTGTGAATTGAACTTAGGCTGCGAAAGGTTGTATTGTAACGGAACTGATATATATGGTCTTTCACATAGCGAAAATGATTTGTGCTTATATAGTTTAAGCGAGAATCGTATAACGAAAAAGAATTTAAAAATAAAAGACGGTGATGTTGACCGGATCACAGATTTTTTTGTTTTGCAAAATCAGTTGTATTTTGTACTGTCGACAGATAACGGAATGGGTCAAATTTACAAATATATAGCTGGAGGGTTATAGCCAGTAAAAGGTGGAATGTTAAAGCGAATCATTGAAATTTCGGAAGATGAAATTGTGTTTCAAGGAGCAGAAGACGCGCTATATCAAATGAATAGACAGGGTAAGGTAAAAGCGTGTCCGGTAGAAGAAATCGTAGATTGGACTCAAATCAATCGAGAGTTGCCATTCTCAGCAGAAGAAACGATAGAAATTTATTGTCTGAAAAAAGGAGTGAGGAATGAGCGTGTACATTACAAGAAATCCTTATGAATGGATAAGATATGTTGCCTATATTTTTCTGGCGATTTCTTTTGTTTTGATGGTTTGGAATCGCTGCAATGAGAGAAATGTGTATACGCGCACTTGGAGAAGCTCTTTTATTTTGGGGAGTAGCACAGCAATTGTTTATGCCCTGCTGAAGCTGAATCATATCAGGCAGTGTCAACCATGGATTTCTACAGAGCGTCTATTTCACGAGTTGGAAATTGCCTATATATCGGTGGCAATTTGTCTCTGGAGTGTTGTAGCAGTTGAATATTGGGCGCAGCGGCAAAATACATTGCATTTTGAGAAGATACGACGCAGGGTTTTTTATAGTATTTGTCTGCTTTTATTGGCAATTGGTCTCACAGCTTTTTGGCAATTGCATGCAGCGACAATCGAAGTACAGTTGGCGCTTTGCGGAGCACATCAACAAATTAGTCAATTGTATGAACTCTTTTTTTGCTGTCTGATTTTTACTGAGGGCGGCTATCGAAAATGGCAGAGACGCGTTGGATTATTTGGAACTGGAAGCATATTATGAAAAAACATATCTGCATATATTTGCAGATAAAATTAGTCGCATTATGCTACAGTGAATATGGGAATATCCTCGTCATGTCTGTCTTGGTGAGGCGGCCAAGCCGATTAAGAAATATAGTCAGATATCACCTTTTGCAGATATTCGCTACTATAAAAGGAAAATTTAAGGGGGAAAACGATGAAGAAAAAACTGTCAACGATTATGCTCATTGGCTTTATTGTAATTGCATTGTTCATGACTTCCTGCTATTCTCAGCAACAGGACGAACTTTCAGCAGGGCTTGACAAAATGCAGGAAGGTGTTATCTCGGATCCGCTATACTTGGGGAAAGAACAGTTGATTCGATTTAATGAGCATACAGGTGCGCATATCTATCTGACCGAATATGAAATCACGGCAGATGGGTTTTATCATATCACAGGCAACATTGATTTTGTGGTACTGCAATACGATAGAAAGATCGCCCAAGAAGATATCTATGTTGTGTTACGAACTCAGTTTACGCTAACCTATCAAAAAGAGGATGGATTGCGAAAAATTGTAGATTATCAGGTGCAAAGTCTGCCTGGCAGTATCTATGTGGAAATATGGAAACAGTCCAGTCAGTCAGATGTGCAGGCACAGGATTTGCTTTCCCTTGAAGAACCGCAAACGGCCACAATGTATGTAAACCTTAGCGATGTACAATGGGGTATTCCAGCTATCTTTACTTGGCAATGTGAGATGATGTTAGACAAAAATGAAAATGTCGTTTTATCGTTGAAGCCCTTAGCTGAAGAAACAGAAAAATAGTATAAATTATAAGAATTGTGTCGTTTTTTGTAACTCACTACTTGCAGCACACTGCCCTTTCCTGCCAGAGCATTAGCAGGGAAGGGCAGTGTGTTTTCCATACAGCAGTTTGTTTTTTGCAAATGTTTCACGTGAAACATTTTAGAAAAAATTTGAGAGCAGGCGAACTGTGTGTATCGTTCTTTCCGAAAATGATGAAAATGAGGTCAGCCATGGCTTTGCAAATAGTGCGGTCTATGATATGATAACAGAGGGGGTGCAAGAATGTTGATTGCAGTACATACAAAAGCGTTGTCAGTATTAAATATTTTGCTTCTCATTGTGCTGTTGGTCGTATGCTATCAGCTGGGAAAATATATTATGAAGAAAAAATAATGAATAAAGGAGAAGAAGTGGATGCATCAGAAGGTTCTTGTAGTGGTCGATATGCAGAATGATTTCATTTCCGGGAGTTTGGGTACAAAGGAAGCGCAGGCGGTGGTGAAGTCAGTCAAAAAGAAAATGGACAAAGCGGTGAAGGAAAAAAGGGAGGTTGTCTATACCCGTGACACCCATGGCGCCAATTATCTTGACACCCAGGAAGGGAAGAAGCTGCCGGTGCCCCATTGTATCCGTTATACATCGGGGTGGGAAATCGAAAAATCCCTGCAGTTGCCCAATGGGAAAGTCTTTGATAAGGACACCTTTGGCAGTCTGGATTTGGCTCATTATTTGCTGTCTGTTGGCTGTGAAGAGGTGGAACTGGTAGGTGTGTGCACCGATATTTGCGTCATTTCCAATGCGCTGCTGATTAAGGCTTATTTGCCAGAAGTGAAGATTACGGTAGATAGTCATTGTTGTGCCGGTACGACGCCGGACAATCACGCCCAGGCGTTGCGGGCCATGGCCCAGTGTCAGATTGAAATTGTCTGAAAAATACAGAAAAAATACAAGACAGCTTTCTTTGCTGTAGAGAATCCGTTCGATGAGATTTGTCGGGCGGATTTTTTTGTGGCGTGCAGAAGAAGCACATTACAAGGAAATAGGGCTTGACAATTCTGTGTTACACGTGTAACATATTATTATACTACAAGTGTAACACGGGAGGCGGGACGATGCATTTAGCTGAAAAAATATCCAATGCAGAGTTGGAGGTCATGAAAATTCTTTGGCGGGAGGAAAAGCCGGTATCTTTTTCTGATCTTCGTGTGGAGCTGCAACGCACGATGAATTGGGAAAAGTCTACGATTAATACGTTAATCCGCAGATTGGTGAACAAAGGTGTGATTACAGCGCAAAAGCAGCAGGTCACATATTATACGCCCAATGTTTCCTACAATGAATACGCACAGGCAGAGGAAGACGGTTTGCTTGAAAGGCTGTATCAGGGCAGTGCCAAAAACTTTGTTGCTTCTCTCTGCCAGCATGGAAAGCTGTCTGAAGCGGACATTGATGAGCTGAAAGAATTTTTTAAGATGGGAGGTGGAAGTGTATGAGTGTGTGGCAGAGTTGGAGTGCATTGGTGCGTACGCTGCTGATGATGTCCCTTGCGGGCAGCATTCTTGCAGTGCTGCTGTATGTGCTGCAGCCGCTGTGGAAATACAAAATTCCCAAACGGGTCCAGTATGGGCTTTGGTGTTTGGTGCTGGTCACCTTTCTTGTGCCGGTCTCTGCATTTGTTTCGCTGCCTGTTGCCACGCCGCTGAGTCCGGTGCAGGCAGTCTGTGATGCCCATATCAAGACAACGGCAGAACAACGGGAAATATTGGCGCAGAAGCAGTACGGGGTGGAATACAGCGCACTGGAGCCGGAGGCGCAGGTTGCTATTTCCTATGAGGAAATCGGGCTGGCCAAGGGCGGTATAAATGACTATCTGCTGATGATGCTCTTGCTGGGTGGTGTGTTGTCATTTTGTTTCGATATTGTGCAATATGCTGCATATCTTGCCGGTTTGCGCCGCAGCCGTGTGGCAGGAACGGCGCATGAGCTGGCTTTGCTTCAGGCATTATGTCCGGGACAGGGCTGTCCTTCTCTGTATCGGAGCGCTTTGGCTGTCACACCGATGCTGCTGGGCGTGTTCCGTCCGGCGATTTATCTGCCGGACAGGGCGTATACTGACGGGCAGCTGGGCAATATCCTGCGCCATGAGCTGATGCATTGGCGGAGAAAGGATGTGCTTGTGAAATGGGTTGCTACCTTTGCAGTGCATCTTCATTGGTTTAATCCGGTGATTTATCTTGTGCGGCGGGAACTGGACCGCCTGTGCGAACTGGCCTGCGATGAAGCAGTGACCAGTGTGTTGGACAGGCAGGGAAAACAAAGCTATGGCGATACGCTGATTGAGATGGCAGCGGATAGCAAATCTCGTCGCACCATTGTATCCACCACGATGTGTGAGGAAAAGCAGACATTAAAGGAAAGGTTGGAGGCTATCATGAAAGGGAGCGCACACACAAAATGGGCAATGTTTATTTCCGGTATTTTGGTGGTCCTGGTGCTGGGTCTGGCGATTTTCCTGGGCGCTTCGGCCAATCAATCGTCAAATGTGCTGGACAGAGAAGGAGTTGCTCCTTACCAGCTGAGTAAGGAATCACAAAATCTCCTGCAATATTTGAATCTAAGCGACAATTCTCTGATTCTTTCTTTCAACGGGCCGGCAGAGGCCGCTGTGTTAGAGATCAACGTCTGTCGCTTGCATGGCGAAGGCTGGGAATCTGTGGGTGGAGGCGCAATATCGCTGAGTGAGGAACGGGATGTCGCAGCACAGTTGGATGGGATTCTGGCCATGACGATGGAGGAGAATTATGCTATTTCCTTTAATGTGGTACTTGACGGCGCCTCCTATTCCTTTGTATCAGATGAACTTGCTCCTGGAGAGGAGATATTGGCTTCTACTAAAAAATTTCTGCCAGAGTTTCAAGAGATTGAGTTGGGCAAAGAGATTCCCGTTGCGCTCCTGGTATATGCCGATGGGCGCGGGATGCGCAATCATTCTCTGCAGGAATATTTTGAGCCGCAGAATTTTGCCGGTATGGAGTTGGTACAGGTGGTGACGCTGACCTTTACCAAATAAATATTTTTGTATAGAAATTATACTATGTGCCGTTTTTCCGTCTGGGGAGAGCGGCATTTTTGTATGGGGCATTTCCATTGCAGGGGGAAAATGGTTGTACATTTGCGGAAGCTATGCTATAATACGATTAAGAAAACTTATATTTTAACGGGAGTGTGGTTCCTATGCTGGCAAAAGAGATCATGACAAAAGATGTATTGATTGTAAGGGAAGATACCACGATTGATGAAGTGTGCCAATTATTTGTGGATAAAAATATCAGCGGCGTGCCTGTTGTGAATCAGTATGATAAGCTGGTGGGTGTGATCAGTGAAGGCGACCTGGTTTACAAGCAAAAACCAGTGAAGCCGCCGATGTTTATCAATCTGTTTGACGGGATTTTTCCGGTAGACCGCCGGGAGTTTCAGGAAGATATGAAACGTATTGCTGCCTACAAAGTAGGCGACTTGATGAGCAAACCGCCTATCTATGCATATGAGGATACGTCGCTCAGCGATATTGCCACGCTGATTGTTGAGCGCAAAGTAAACCGTGTGCCCATTGTCAATGAGGTGCAGGAGGTAGTAGGAATTATCACGCGGCATGATTTGGTGCGGGGTATGGTAATGGAAAAAGAGGAAAAGCACAGCGAAGCGTAATTGTTGGATAAGAGAATATTTTGAAAGCAAACGGCATAGCTCTCAAAAATGAGGGCTGTGCTATTTTTGTTGCAGGAAGCTTTTTTAGAGAATTTCCCGGTGTTTTTGTGGCGTGCAGGGGAAAAATCTGCTAAAATAGAGAACATATAAAGGAGTGTGCATATGGAGCAGAATTTATCTTCTTTTGAATATCAACGACTTCTAAACACTGCCATTGACTTGGGACATTTTCTCCTGGAGGCGGGCGCGGAAACCTATCGGGTGGAAGAATCCATTCAGCGGGTATTGTATGCCTATGGAATTAAGCATGTAGATGTGTTTGCCATCACCAACAATATCACCGTGACCATCACTATGGCGGACGATACCTGCTATACGCGGCTGCGGCGCATATATTCTCGGGGAACCAACTATCAGAGGATAGAGGATTTGAATAATCTGAGCCGATATATTTGTGAGCACAGACCGCCGGTGGAGGAAATCAATCGCCGCTTGAAGGAGATTTATCGTAAGAAAACCTATCCTGAATGGGCCATTGTGTTTTTGGGCTTTGCCGGGGTTTCCTTTTTCTTTACGTTGTTTTTCGGCGGAAATCTGCAGGATGCCCTGATAGCTTTTGTGTGCGGCGCGTTGACGCGTGTAGTATTTCGCGCCATGGAATATGTGCATACCAATGGATTTTTTATCAATTTGGTCTGCAGTTTTCTGATTACGTTTATTGCGTTGTTAGCTGTACAGTATCATCTGGCGCCTCACAGCAACAGCATTATTATCGGCACGCTGATGACGCTGGTGCCCGGTGTGGCCATTACCAACTCTATGCGGGATGTGATTGCAGGGGATTTGGTAGCCGGCATGATGAAAGCGATGGAGGCGTTGCTGGTTGCGCTGGCGTTGGCCATGGGGACTGGTATGGCCTTGATTGTATTGGGAGGAATTTAATATGCGAATCCTATTACCTTGTGTTTATGCGTTTTTATCTTGTGCTGCTTTTTCTATCTATTTTAATGTGAGCCCTAAACGAATTCCTCTTACCTGCTTTGGCGGGGCGTTGGGCTGGCTGGTATACTTGCTGCTGGATTTTCCCAGCGACGTCCCCCGTTATTTTATCGCGACAGTGGTTATCTCTGTGTATGCAGAGGTGATGGCGCGCATTTGCAAAGTGCCGGTGACGTTGTTTTTGACTACGGCGGTTTTGCCGTTGGTGCCTGGCGGCGGGATGTACTATACCATGGAATATTGTTTGCGGGGTGAAACGGCACTGTTTGTGGAAACGGGACTGAACACTTTGGCTTTGGCTGGTGCCATTGCCTTGGGGATTATGCTGGTGTCCTCACTGGTGCGTATGTGGAAGGTGATGAAGGCACCGAAGCTTTTTTATAAAGACAAGATACAGCGGGAGGATTATTGACCATGGAGAATACGCAAATCATTGAGGTACTACGACAGGGTGTGCGGGATGAAATGAACGCAGCTTTTCAATATATGGGAATTGCGGGATTGCATGGTGATGAGGAACTGAAGCAGGCCTTTTTGTCCTATGCTGCCGATGAGTTACACCATGCGGAAAAGCTTTTAGCGGAGCTGCGGCAGCGACGGGGCAAGGCTGAGGATTTCACATTACAGGTCGGGGAATGGGAGGACTTATATGCTTTTCTCATTGAGTATATGGCCCATGAGGAGTCGGCCATTTTTTATTATGACACATTGGCAGTTTTGACCGACCAAAAGGAACTGCAAAAGCTGTGCAGGGAAATTGGCGACGAAGAACGGCTGCATTTGCAGCAAATGGAGAGTTTGTATCAGAAATTGAAGCACGAGGGATATCATGGATGAATATGGCAAGGAACAGGTAGAGTTTGCACGGTTTTTAGCGCAGATTGGTCATGAAATTCGTACTCCGCTGAATGCCATCAAAGGTTTTGGAGACCTATTGGCAGAGGAACAAGTGGGCCCGTTGAATGCAATACAGAAAAAATATTTGCTGAAGATAAAAGACAGCGCCCAGCAATTGCTGCAGGTGACCAATCAGATTTTGGATTGGGCGAAGCTGGAATCCAACCAAATAAAATTGGAGCGGCAAGCGGTTAACCTATCTACTGTGGCGCGGGAAGTAGGCAGTCTGTTGGAACTGCGTATGCGGGAAAAGCAGATACAGTATCAGGTGGAACAGGCTGATTGGGCCAATGTGTATGGAGATTGGGGCCGATTGCGGGAGGTATTGGTCAATCTGGTCAGCAATAGCATCAAGTTTAGCGATATCGGCGGCAGCATTGAGGTGAATTTTATTTGCAGGGAAGATCAGGTTGTCACTTGTGTGACCGATTATGGCTGTGGTATGAGTGAGGAACGCTTGGCCCGCTTGTTTGAACCCTTCTCAAAGGGAGCCAACCGTCCAGGAGAAGAACCCAATACAGGATTGGGACTGTGGATTTGCCGTTCTGTGGTAGAGTTACATGGCGGTTATATCTGGGTCAACAGCCGATTAGGAGAAGGGACCAGCGTATTTTTTATTTTGCCGTGTGCCGGTAAAAACGGGAAAAGGGAAGGAGCATGAAGATGGAGCGATATACATCATGGTCGGAAAAACGAGAAAAATATATAATAGACAGCAGCGCAGTGCATTATGAATATAAAAGCTATAGCGGAGAGCCCATTTCTCGCCTGGCGCGGATCGAAAATCTTTTTGAGCAGTTAAAGCAGGAATTGGATGATGTGGAGCAGAAGATGGAATCTCTGTGCCGGCAGGGCGGCGCGAGGGGCAGCGTGTATAAGCAATTGGCAGAACGCAAGATGATGCTGGAAAGCATGCTCAGTTATTTCCGCCTCTACGCAGGCATGAAGTAGCTTTGTGCCTGTATCGTGCAAAACAGTTGCGGACAGGCTGAGAGAGGTTATAAAAAGTGATATGGAGTGATTATATATGCAAGTACAGTGGTTTCCGGGCCACATGGCGAAGACTAAACGAATGATACAGGAACAATTAAAATTGGTAGATGTTGTGATTGAGCTGGTGGATGCCCGTATGCCCATCAGCAGTCGCAATCCTTTGCTGGACCAATTGGTGGGAGATAAAAAACCTCGTATAATTATTTTGAATAAAGAAGATTTGGCGGACCCACAGCGCACGGCGTACTGGATAAATCAATTTAATCAGCAGAGTGGATATCGCGCCTTTGCCTTTAATGCGACCATTGGCAAGAAACAGCTGATCAGCCGTCTGAAGGAGGCGCTCCTGGAACTTACAAAGGAAAAACGGGAGCGCATGGCCCAGAAAGGCGTTCGCAAGCAGATTATCCGTTGCATGATCGTGGGCATTCCCAATGTAGGCAAAAGCACGTTTATTAATATTTTGGTGGGCAAAAAGGCAGCGCAGACTGGTGATAAACCGGGGGTCACACGGGGTACGCAATGGATTCGTTTGGATGAGGATCTGGAGCTGTTAGATACGCCGGGGATTTTATGGCCCAAGTTTGAGGATGAGGAAGTAGGGTTACGTCTGGCGGTAACCGGGGCAATCAATGACGATGTGTTTGATCATGATGAAGCGGCGCTGAAGCTGTTGACCTTTTTACAAAAAAGATATCCTCGTCAGCTGCAGGAACGGTTTAAGCTGACAGAAGAGGATTTGGCACAAGAACCGCTGTATATTTTGGAGCAGATTGGTCGCAATCGAGGATGCTTGCTGAAGGGCGGGCGCATTGATTATGGAAAAGTGTCCAAGGGGATTCTCATTGACTTCCGGCAGGCCAAAATTGGTCGTATTACCTTGGAGTAGTCTATGTATCTTGTAAATCAACGTGTGATTCTGCTGGTCAAACTGACAACGCTCATGGGCGTGCCGTTACTGTGTAGTTTTCTGCTGCCGTGGCTGTCCTTTTGGCGCTTGCCCGCATCATTATTGGTGCTTGTGGCCTTTTATCTGAACAATCTATATCCTGACCGCATTTATTTGGATGAGCAAACAGTAAAAATAAAATTGTTTCTCTATAACGAGTGGTTGGAGTATCAAAGAACACAGGTACAATTTCAAGTGGGGGAGCATTGTATTTATCTCTACGTAGAGGGAAAGCGCCGTTATCAGCTGAGTATGGAGCGGCTGTCAGTGCGTTTATATAATCAGCTTGTAGAGCTTTTGCAGCCCTATGTGGAGTAATAATGAAGTAAAGATATAAAAAACCGAAGAGAACGCGGCTTAAAAGCGTTGTTCTCTTCGGTTTTTTATATTTGAGGCGGTTTATCATTTCATTGTCGTTCAGTGTTCTGCTTTCGCAATCACCAACTCTGTCACAATACATAGCGCGAAATAAAAGAGCCAGAACAATGCAAAGGTAACGAAGGAATTGCCCAACATGGGCAAAGGGGCGAGGAGCCCGTTAAAACCACCCAGTAAACCATCGAGAAGATTGAAACAACAGGACAGGGGAATGAAGGTCAGAATCCAGATGTTGATTTGTAAAAATAATCGTTTTGCTTTAAGTTTGTCTTTTCCATCGAGGATTTGTCCTGTGAGGAATACACCTGTGCCCAACAGCATCAGTGTCAGGCCAATTCCCAGTGTGTAAACCCGTTGCACCTCAAACCATATGACGATAGCTAAAATCAAACCAATGATGTTTAGGATGGTTCCTGCTGCGGTAAACCACAAGGCGCTCCATGTTTTCTCCGATCCCTTTGTGGGCTCAACGCCTTTTAAGAGATAATCTGTTGTCGTTTCAAAGTAGTCGCTTAACAGAATAATTTTTTCAAGATCGGGCATACTTTGCTCGCTTTCCCACTTTGAAACAGCTTGTCGGGAGACGCCTATCTGGTCGGCAAGGACTTCCTGTGAGATTCCTTTTGCTTTTCGCAAAAGCTGTATTCTGTCTGCAATGTTCATTTTACATCAAACCTCCTTGTATCTGATGAGGAAATCATAACAGATTGGCCGGTTGCAGCGCCACCATGCTAGGCTTGCAATTGGGCAACTGGTGGTTGCAGTACTGCATTTATCTGCTTTTCGAGAAAAAGGACAGCACATCATACCCAATATATTTTGAATATGCTGTGCTGTTTGTTAGTTCATAATTGATTAGTTGGAAACTTAGTAAAAAGATGTTATTGTACACTGGATTGTACTGCCTGCCAGATATTTAATCCAGTATTGGAATCGGTAGGGATGGTTCCTAGCCGCCATAAAGAGAGACCGCGCAGTTGGAGCAAACGAGCCAATTGGGCTTTTGCTTTTACCGATTGTTCATTCTCAAACCAGAGGACATTCTGCGTTTGATCTGTAGTGTCAGTGTAAGTGGCATAAGGGTTATAGCTGTAATTGGGATAGGCGACCTGGCAGCCGGTGGCTAAGCGAGCCTGCACGGCATCATAGGATGGATGATAAGGTGTATTGTGAATGACTGCGCCGTTTTGCAGCTTCCATTGTACCGTATCCATGGACATGCCCAGCAACAATTTTTCATTGGGAATGCCGCCGGCCAAACAAGCTTTGATAGAGATATAAACCTGATTTAAAGGAGAAAGGGGCGTTTGGGTATAGCCCTGCGCCATTTCACTTTCACTGAGTGAGCGGGTGGCATAATCATAGGCCATGAGAATCACACGGTCAGCTATCTGTCCAATGATGTTGTAGTCATAGCCATCATAATAAGCGGAGCCACTCAATACGGGATGGACTGCTACATAAAGTTGTTTGTTGCCCAAAGCGCTGCGCAATTCTTTCAGGAATGTAGAATAGTTTGCTTTTTGACCGGCGCGCAAGGATTCAAAATCAATTACAACGCCGTCAAAGCTGACAGTCTGCTGATCCCGTTGGGCGTTGTTCATGGCGGTGATAATCTGTTGGATTGCTTCTGTGCGCAAGGTGGGCTGAGACAATATTTGCGTTAAGAGTCCATTGTTGTTATCCGCGTAAATGGATAATAACGCTTTGCCGCCATTACTACGCGCTTGCGCTACCGGTTGGGTAAATCCGGCAGGGATGTTGTATTCGTTGTCATTTGCTGCAGAAGTGTTTATGACGGCATGTCCGTTGTTCAGTGTAAGTCGAGCCCAACCAAAGCCCGTGCTGTCCAATTGATTGAGAAAACTGCTCTGGGAAGCAGAAGAAATCGCATAAAATCCATGTACTTCCTCTAATTGGCGTTGGTTACAATGGTATAAGCGCACCAGCATGGCTGCCGCTTCTTCTCTGGTGGCAGTTTGGCTGGGGGCGAAGGTGTTGGCGCTCATGCCGCCAACCAATTTTAAATCGCTGGCTAAGGCGATAAATCCTTTGCGTTCCTTTACATCTGTGAAAGGACAATTCACACTGTTCAGTTGGGTTCCCAGATCATACAATCCCAAGGCACCGACAATCATTTCAGCCATCTCAGCTCGGGTAATGGGTTCATTGGGGCGGAAAGCGCCGTCAGGGGCGGTTACTCGGTGGGCGGCCATAGCATTTACCGCACCGTAATACCAAGCGCCAGTATCCGTATTGTCGGTATAAGCTTGCGCTGCGTTGCCGTCAAAACCTTCCACCTTGCAGATAAAAGAAGCAAATTCTGCCCGTGTAATGACTTGTCCCAAACCAAAGGCACCGTTGCCAATTCCGTCAGAAAATCCTAGGGTGCGCAATTCCTCAATGACAGGCGCCGCCCAGTGGTCGCTGGGCACATCGGTAAAAGGCTGCTCTGCCGCCCAGGCAGGGCTGGCGAAACAGCAGAGACCGATAAATGCAGTGGCAGTGAGGAACTTGAGACAACGTTTTGCCGCGGCGTGTAGTTTGAATGCTTTCATAAAAATCACTCCTACAAATTAAGAATATATTACTCTATGTTGAATATAGATAAAAGATTACTTAAAAATCATATTTCATTATACCACAATTGTCAAGTCTAGCATGGGGATAAAAGGAAGAGTTTTTTGTTTTTGGGCCATCAAATAAAATGGGTTGGGGTCGCGGATTTTGTGGTGTTAGGTATGTACATCTTTTATCTGAAATGTGTATGATGCAGACTAAATATACAAATTACCTTGACATTTTCTTAACCATTAATATTTGAGGGTGTGCTATACTAAACATGTGGTAAGACGTTACCACAAAATACGGCAAAGGACAACTGTGAAAAAGGTTTTTTTTCTCGGTTGATTCAAAATTAAATTGCCGTCCAAAGATTTCTTTACCCCCCTTTAGAGGAGTTGTCTCGCCAGGACAGCTCTTTTTTTATTCTCAGCGGATTGCGTTATTTTTTCTGCGGGGTATGCATAGGATGAAAAAAAGGGGGAGAAACGTCATGAATGAGAAAAAAAAACGTCTTGTATTGGGATTGGGGATAGCCTTTATTTTATTGATAGGTTTTACTATGGGATGGCATCTGCAGGATCATGTTGGACAGAAAACTGGAGAGGAAACTATCAGCAAGGAAACGGCAGCAGAGGCAGAAAAGTCAGGAAAGGAAATACCTATTTATTTTGTAGAAATGGAAGATAAAAAGTTAGCAATTTCCTTCGATGCCGCTTGGGGCTGTGAGCGTACGGAGAAGATTCTGGATGTATTGCGCAAGTACAATGTGCAGGCAACTTTTTTCTTGACAAACATCTGGCTGGATGATTATCCTGATATGGCGAAAAAAATTGCAGATGCTGGTCACGAAATTGCTATGCACAGCGTTACGCATCCCCATATGAGTCAAATCAGCAGAGAGGAAGTGGAGCGGGAATTAGACGGTAACTATCAGCGCATTGTGGAAGTAACCGGTTATACACCGCAACTATTCCGCTTTCCTTTTGGTGAATATGATAACAAAAGTATTGATGTTGTGCGGGAAAAGGGATACTATCCTATTCAATGGTCGATTGATAGTCTCGATTGGATGGAATCAAAAACGGCGGAAGATATTATTGACAGGGTGGAGTTGGGTTTGCATCCTGGGGCTATTATTCTCTGCCACAATAATGGAACCTATACGGCAGATGCTATTGAGAAGATCATTCCTTATGCGCAGCAACAAGGCTACCAGTTTGTTCCCATTGGCCAGTTAATTTATAAAGGGGACTATGAGACGGACCATCAGGGCATGGAGAGAATGCCGGTGGAAAAAGATGCACCAGCAGATAAGAATACAGCACAATAGATAAAAAATAGGCGCAATCTGAGTTAAAAACAGGTTGCGCTTTCTATTGGGGAACGAAGGCCCAAAAAAGAATCTCATGGGAAACTGATATATCAGCTCATGAGAAAAAATGGTTTGAAAAAAATTGAAAATTTATTTGACAAATATCTGCAGGTTGAGTATACTATCAACAAATATATATAGAAATGCTTAGAAGAGAAGCAGTAGCACACAGGATGTCAACAGAGAGGAACCGGTAGCTGAGAGGGCCAGGACAAGTCGGTGTGTGAATACATCTTGGAGCAGCACACCGAAGGCATTGCTTGTAGGCTGTGTCGGCAGACGTCCGTTAAAGCGTCGCGGTAGTGAGATACCGGCAGAGGCCAGTGACATATTGGTGAATAAAGGTGGTAACACGGGGAATATGAGTTCTCGTCCTTTTTAAGGGGCGAGAGCTTTTTTATTATGAAACTAAGAAAAGAGGTAACCTTATGGCAGAAACAAATATGACAATTTATGATGAACTGGTAGCGCGGGGACTAATTGCGCAGATTACCGATGAGGAAGAAATCAAAGAATTGATTAACAATGGAAAGGCTACGTTTTATATCGGCTTTGACCCCACGGCTGACAGTTTACATGTAGGCCATTTTATGGCGCTGTGTCTGATGAAACGACTGCAGATGGCCGGCAATCGTCCTATTGCGTTGGTAGGCGGCGGTACTGGTATGATTGGAGATCCGTCGGGGCGCACAGATATGCGGCAAATGCTGACAGTAGAAACCATTCAGCATAACTGTGACTGCTTTAAAAAACAGATGAGTAAATTTATTGATTTTTCCGATGGCAAAGCGTTGTTTGTGAACAATGCCGATTGGCTGATGAATTTAAATTACATTGAAATGCTGCGGGATGTGGGACCGCATTTTACTGTCAATCGGATGCTGGCTGCAGAATGCTATAAAAACCGTATGGAACGGGGATTGAGTTTCTTAGAGTTTAACTACATGATTATGCAGAGCTATGATTTTTATGTACTGCATCAGAAATACGGCTGCAATATGCAGCTGGGCGGTGATGACCAGTGGAGCAACATGTTGGGCGGTACAGAATTGATTCGTCGTAAGGACGGCGCTGATGCATATGCCATGACCATCAATTTACTGCTCAATTCCGAAGGCAAAAAAATGGGCAAAACCCAGTCCGGCGCTGTGTGGTTGGATCCAGAAAAGACAAGCCCCTTCGATTTCTATCAATACTGGCGCAACGTAGGAGATGCGGATGTATTGAAGTGCTTACGTATGTTAACCTTCCTGCCATTGGAGGAAATCAATGCCATGGAAAGCTGGGAAGGCAGCGAATTAAATAAGGCAAAGGAAATTCTGGCTTATGAGTTGACAAAACTGGTACACAGTGAAGAGGACGCCATCAAAGCGCAGGAGAGCGCACGGGCCTTATTCAGTGCTGGTACGGCAGAAAATATGCCTACAGTGGCTCTTGCTGCTATAGACTTCATAGACGACGCTATTGATGTGGTGACCTTGGTGTTTAAATCCGGTCTGGTAAGTTCAAAATCAGAAGGCCGCAGAGCTATAGAGCAAGGCGGCGTGACTGTGGACGGAGAAAAGGTTGTTGACATAAAACAGGCATTTTCTGCGGAGCGATTTACTGGTGAGGGTGTAGTAGTAAAACGAGGTAAAAAGAATTTCCGTCGCGTCGTGACAGAATAAGAATAAAAACTGGTAACTGGAAGCACAAAATGGAAACAGAGATATTTGATGATACCATTTTACAATCAAATATCTCTGTTTTTTATGGCAAGATGAATTTAAGTTCTTTTAGCTGGAGTTTTAGCTAAGTATATGGCGATAAGCAGAGAAATAGTTTCCGACAGCGGCATGGCCAGCCAGATTCCCAGCACGCCCAAAAATGGAATGGTGGGGAGCAGAAAGGCCAGAGAAACACAAAGAATCAGACCGCGCAGGGCGCAGATAGCGAGCGCTTTGGACGACTGCAATGTGGCTTGAAAATAATTTATATAAAAGATATTCAGTGCCATGCCGATAAAACAAAGGAAGTATAGCCGTACTGCCAGAGGCGCCATCTCCAAAATAGCTTGGGTAGGATTTATGAAAATATAAACCACTGCCAATGGAAAAGCCAGGCCCAGCAAGGTGAAAATGCTGCCTTCGATGGCTGCGGTGCGCAGGCCGCAGGCCTTTATCTGCGCAATGCGTTCGGTCAGCTTTGCACCGAAATTGGTGGCAATAATAGGCTGAGCTGCCTGTGCAATCCCGTTGCTCAGGGCAATGATCACATAGGAGCTGTTGGATAAAATACTGTACACGGTGACGCCCAAATCGCCGGCGTAACGTAAAAGCTGCAGGTTAAAGACGAATATGACAATGCCGTTGGAAATTTCCATAAAAAAGCTGGAAAAACCATATTGGAAAATTTCTTTGATATAGCGAAAACGCAAGTTTTTCCACAGAGGAATCATCTTATTTTCTTTGTGGAAAAAATGAGTACACAAAATCAGGCAAGTCGTAGTGGTGCCCAGGACGGTGGCTGCCGCTGCGCCGCCCATGCCTAGATTCAGCGGGAAAATGAATAGCCAATCCAGAAAAATATTCATCATGCCGCCGCTGATCACAGCAGCCATAGCCAGTCGGGGCGCCTGGTCATTACGTACAAATGCTTGTAAGAAAGAAGAAAAACAGAAAACGGGCGTTCCCAGGATAATTAATTTGGCGTAATCCATAGCAAAGGGCATTGTGTTGGTTGTTGCTCCCAGGAGACGCAGAATGGGCTCCAGCCAGAGATTGCCACAGATGAAATAGAAGAGCATAAAAGCTGCGTTGGCCAGACATGCCAGCGTGAAATAACGACGAGCCCGCGCATGGTCCTTATTGCCCATGGATACAGAGAACAATACGGCGCCGCCTACGCCAAAGAGCGCACCGGTGCCAAAAAGAATGTTAAACAGTGGCAAAACGATATTTAATGCGGCGATGGGGATTTCCCCCAATCCTTTGCCAATCATGATAGAGTCTGCTAGCACGTAAATGGATGTAACCATAGTAGCGCTGACAGAGGGAATCAGATATTGAAAAAATAATTTTTGAGGAGGGTCCTTTAATAAGTCAACTTGCATAATAGCGTTTGCTCCTTTTCAAGTGAGTTTTATTGTGGTATTATAAACCTTAAAGTAACTTTAAGGTCAAGACGTTTTTGCAAAAACGAGGTGAATATATTATGGAACAACGGCTGCAGATTGGGGAGGTAGCCGATCTGCTGCAAATAAACAGCTCCAAGCTGCGTTATTGGGAACAGCAGGGACTGCTGCGGTTAGAGCGGGAAACAGAAAACAATTATCGGCAGTATTCACTGCAGGATTTGCTGCGCATCACGGATATTTTATTTTACCGCAATCTGCAGTTTTCTACACGGGAGGTACGGCAGCTATTGGAACAGTCGGCAGGAGATATGGAGCGGGAGCTGGAACAAAAACAACGGGAAATAGAGGCACAGCTGCTGTCGCTACTTCATATCAAACAGGAGATTATGACACGGCGGGATTGCTTGCAGGAGGCAGTTCGTTTGCAGCAGCAGCCTTATCGATTGGGTGTGCCTGATTTTGTACGAATGCGGGAGTTTCGGGAGGATCACGCTGCTGACTGGCAGCTGATGCTATGGAATCAAAATAGTTCTGTGACGTTGCAGCGGTGGGAAGATGATGAAGTGCTTTACGGTGTACCGGCAGAGGATGACGAAACAGTAATTTGGCAGCTTCAGCAGGGAACGCAATATGCAGAGGTACTGCTGCGTTATGAGACAAAAAAACAACAATATATCGACATCAGGCAGCATTGTCAGGCACTGCGGGAAATGAACTGGCAGGTCGGACAGATTGTATCACGTTTTTTATTCAGCGCCAATGAGGATGGCATCAGCTACGATTTTTATAAAGGCTGGATAGAAGTATGGCGGTAGTCTTGTGTTGAAAGGATAGAGAACAATGTAGGAGTGATTTCAATGGATTATGTAATTGCATCAGATATTCATGGCTCAGCTTCTGCGTGCGAAGCTCTTTTGGAAATAGTGGACAGAGAGCGGGCCGGAAAATTACTTTTATTAGGGGATATACTTTATCATGGACCGCGTAATCCTTTGCCGGAACAATACAACCCTAAAAGAGTGGCAGCGATGCTTAACGGGCAAAAAAAGAAAATTTTGTGTGTGCGGGGGAATTGCGATAGCGAAGTAGACCAAATGATGCTGGAGTTTCCCATTCTGGCAGAGTATTGCCTATTGTCAGTGGGAAATCGTATGATTTTTACTACCCATGGACATCATTTTCATGGAGAAAATTTGCCTTTGCTGCAGCATGGCGATGTCTTGCTGCACGGACATACCCACATTCCGGCGTTAGAAAATTGCGGAGAATATATTTATGCCAATCCTGGCTCAGTGTCGCTGCCAAAAGGGCAAAGTCAACCCAGTTATTTGCTGTTAAACGAGAATATTTTGACACTGAAAACCTGTTCCGGAGAAATCACAGCACAGTTGAGTTTGTGAGTGCGGGAAAAGTATACAATATTTCTGCCGCATTTTTATCGTCAGATGGTTTATAAGACAGTGCATTTTATAGTATACTGAGCAATAGAATATGATTCTATACAATAGGAGGATACAAGATGATTGCAAAAAAATATAAAGAAATGTTGGGCAAAAAATCGGTAATTCGAGAAATATCAGAATACGGCGGACGGCGAGCCCAGGAAATCGGTTATGAAAATGTATTTGATTTCAGCTTGGGCAACCCATCGGTTCCTGCACCGCGTATCGTGGATGAGACAATCGCCAAACTGGCTCTGCAGGGAGATTCATTGGCAATACATGGCTACAGTCCAAGCTTAGGACTGGACTCAGTACGTGAGGCCATTGCCCGCTCCTTAAATAATCGTTTCGGGATGAACTACAGCAAAGAACATATTTTTCCCACCTCCGGCGCTGCGGCTGCGCTGGCCCATGCTGTACGGGCAGTCACAGAACCAGGGGACGAGGTACTGACCTTTGCGCCGCATTTTTCTGAATATTATCCGTATATCAATGAAACCGGCGCTGCCTTGAAAGTCGTACCGGCCAATGTAGAAAATTTTCAGATTAATTTTGCCGCCTTTGAAGAAATGCTCAATCCTAAAGTGAATGCAATTCTCATCAATTCACCCAACAATCCGTCAGGCGTGGTATATTCCGCAGAAACTTTGACTAGACTGGCCGAGATTCTTTTGGCGAAAGAAAAAGAATATGGCCATGATATTTACATTATTTCCGACGAGCCTTATAGAGAAATTATTTTCGACGGCAAAAAGACACCCTATACATCTAAATTTTATGCCAACACGATTTCCTGCTATTCCTTTAGCAAATCCCTGTCATTGCCTGGAGAACGTATTGGTTATATTGCGGTGAATCCCGCTTGCAAAGATGCAGCATTGATTGTAGACATGTGTGGGCAGATTTCCCGCGGAATTGGACATAATTGTCCCTCCTCCATTATTCAGCTGGCAGTGGCAGAAGTGTTGGAGCAGACGTCCGATTTACAGGTATATGAGGATAATATGCACATTCTCTATGACGCGCTGACAGAGATGGGCTTTTCCTGCGTGAAGCCCGACGGCACCTTCTATATGTTTCCCAAATCGCTGGAGCCGGATGCAGTAGCTTTTTGCAATAAAGCCAAAGAATTTGATTTATTGCTGGTGCCAGGGGATGGATTTGGCTGTCCCGGTCACTTTCGTATTGCCTATTGTGTGCCGACGGAAAAGGTGCAGCGCTCTCTGGAAGCATTCCGGAAACTGGCAGCATATTATAATAAATAAAAAGGAAAGATACACGAAAAGATG
>DKVF01000098.1:1437-18082 GCA_002491065.1 Peptococcaceae bacterium UBA7185 | reverse complement strand
ATAACACATTGTTTGTGAAATAAAAATTTTTCTATATAACCTAGTGCTTATAAAAAATTTGTTAAAAAATATAAAAAAACAGGATAAAAGGGCAGACAAAGGGCGGAAAGATGTGCTAAAATGAACTATAAATTAGAAAAAACGATTGTTTATAAAAATTGCAAGTTCTTTAATAATTAATTATGAATTTTGGAAATGGAGTTGTTGGTGGGGTTGCAGAAGAAGAAAATTGTGACGGGGTTATTGTTATCTTTTTTTAGTTTTTCCGTGGGAACAACCGTTTGGGCGGCGGACGAATTACAGTTAATTATTGACAATCAGCTTTATATGCAGAGCGAACAGCAAACGGGGCCGATGTTGTTAGATGATCGTGTATATGTTCCTTTGCGGCTTGTCGGAGAAAGTTTAGGATATCAGGTAGGATGGTCGGAAATAAAATGGCAAGTACACATTGTAGATGTAAATAGCACCTTGAATTTAACAGGAGATGGGGTTCGGGTAGCAGAAGATACACCTGTTACAATTTGGCTGAATGGAGAAGCGTTGGCCGCAGATGAAACTCTGGGGGCGCCTTTTATCGCAGAAAACGGGCAAACAATGGTTCCTCTGCGGTTAGTAGGGGAGGCGCTGCGGTGTAATGTGCAGTGGCAGGACGGCGTTGTGATTGTGGAAAAAAGAGCAGAGATATTGCCGGCTGAAGATGCGACAGAGCAGAATGAAACTGTGGATGTGAAAAATAAGTATTACACGCTTACTATTCAAGGGGATTCTGTTGCTACGGCAGCACAGCTGAATGATTATTTGCAACGTAAAGAAGATGATATACGGGCCATGATGAAACGCAATTATCCTGATAGGGAGTTTTTGCCGTTCCCAGAAAATATTGCAGAACTATATATTGAAATTGGGAAAAAATATAATATCCGTGGTGACTTGGCTTTTGCACAGGCATTAAAAGAAACAGGCTATTTTCAATTTTATGGCTCTGTAAAGGATTTCCAAAATAACTTTTGCGGATTAGGGGCCTCAGGCGTAGAAAATACTGGAGAGGAGGCTTTAAACGGTGCAGACCCACACAGAGTGTATTTGATTCCGGGCTTGCATGGATTATCTTTTTTAACTGTTGCCGACGGAGTAGAAGCACACATTCAGCACCTTTATGCGTATGCTTCAAAGGAACCATTACCTGAAGGGTGTGATTTATTGGATAGTCGATTTGCTTATGTGAAGCGAGGGATTGCAGAGCGATGGACAGATTTAAATGGGCGTTGGGCAATTCCAGGCAATGGCTATGGAGAGAGTATTATTGACGATTACTGGATGCCAGCAATACAAGAATAATAGATTATTTTAGAGATGAGCGTAAATTATGACAGAATAGGTTGTCTATCAGGAATTTCTGTTATATAATATTATTTTCTGGTTAACAAGTTGAGATGGATTGAGGAGGAATACTATGGGCAATGCAAAAGTAGGAATTGTAATGGGCAGTGATTCTGATTTAAAGATTATGCAGGATGCAGTGAAGGTATTGCGGGAGTTTGGAATAGAAAGTGAATTAGTTGTAGCTTCAGCGCATCGTACGCCGTATAAAGCCTTACAATATGCTGAAAGTGCGGAAGAACGGGGTTTGGAGGTAATCATTGCAGGTGCAGGTGCTGCGGCGCATTTGGGTGGAGTTCTTGCAGCTGTGACTACCTTGCCTGTGATTGGTGTACCGATCAATGCCACTGCGCTTAACGGTGTGGATGCCTTGTATGCGATGGTGCAGATGCCGTCGGGTATTCCGGTGGCCACTGTTGCCATTAATGGTGCCAAAAATGCTGGCATTTTAGCTGCTCAAATATTGGCTTGCAGAGAGCCAGAGTTGCGCAGTAAACTAAAAGCTTATAAAGAGAAAATGGCACAGCAGGTAGAAGAAAAGAATAAACGGGTGCAGGAAACGGTGATTGAATAGTAATTATTATAGTACAAGTTCCGTTGATTATATAAAAACGGATTGTAATAAAAAATTAAATATGTGAGGAAGGAAGTTGGGTTTTATGATTGAGCGGTATACGCAGCCGGAAATGGCGAAGATTTGGTCTCAGGAAAACAAACTAAGAATTATGATGGAAGTAGAAGTGCTGGCTTGCGAGGGGATGGCTGCCATTGGTCAAATTCCTGAGGAAGCTGCAAAAAATATCAGAGCAAAAGCAAATTTTGACGTAGACAGAGTAAATGAAATAGAAAAAACCACACGGCATGATGTAATTGCCTTTTTATCCTGCGTTGGTGAGTATATTGGCGATGATGCTAAATATATGCATGCAGGGATGACTTCCTCCGATGTACTAGATACTTCAGAAGCAGTACAAATGAAACAGGCCGGCGAGGCAATTTTAGAGCAAATGAAACTATTTACAGAAGTACTGCGGGAAAAAGCAATTCAGTACAAAGATACTTTATGTATCGGCCGTACTCATGCGGTGCATGCAGAACCTATTACTTTTGGTTTAAAATTGGCTGTATGGTACGAAGAAATGCTGCGCAATATCGCACGTATGGAAAGAGCTATTGAAACTGTAAGTGTAGGGCAAATTTCTGGTGCAGTAGGTACTTTTGCAAATATTGACCCTCGTATAGAGGAATATGTCTGCGAGCATTTGGGACTAAAACCGGAACTGGTTTCCACGCAAGTGATTTCCCGCGACCATTATAATGAATATATGACAACTTTGGCAATCGTGGCCACTTCTTTAGAAAAGTTTATGACAGAAATCCGCAATTTGCAGAGAACGGAAATTTTTGAAGTGATGGAAGAATTCAAAAAAGGGCAAAAGGGTTCTTCTGCAATGCCCCATAAGCGCAATCCAATGACCTGTGAACGTATTTGTGGTCTGGCTCGTGTTATTCGCGGTAATGTAGTACCCGCATTTGAAAATTCTGTATTATGGCATGAAAGAGATTTGGCTCATTCTTCAGTAGAACGAATTATTATCCCAGATAGTACAACATTATTGTATTATATTTTGAAGCTGGCAATCGGTGTCGTAAAAAATATGGAAATTCATGAAGAACAGATGATGGCAAATGTAGAGAAAACCTTGGGACTGGTATTTTCTCAGAGACTGATGTTGACAATCGTAGGCAAAGGCGTCCCAAGAGATACTGTATATCCATGGGTACAGTCCAATGCGCTGCAGGCGTGGGATACCAAGACGCCTTTTAAAGAGTTGGTGTTGCAAGATGAAAATATCATGAAATATATTACCAAAGAAGAGTTGGACAATATCTTTGATTACAGCTATCATACTAAAAATGTAGACTATATTTTCAAACGCTGCGGTTTGCTTTAAACAAAGCAGATACATTTAACAGCACAGGAATACAATAAATTGATCATCGGGAGCGAAAAACAATGGAAGTTTTAGAACAATTATATGAAGGCAAAGCGAAGAAAGTATTTAAAACAGATGACGAATCGCTGTATTTGATTCGTTATAAGGATGACGCAACCGCTTTCAACGGTGTGAAAAAGGGGAGCATCACAGACAAAGGTGTGATGAACAACGAAATCACGACGCTGTTGTTCAATGAACTGGGAAAAGCCGGTATCAAACATCATCTGGTAGAAAAACTGAATGACAGGGAACAATTGGTAAAGGTTGTCAAGATCGTTCCTTTAGAGGTGATTGTACGTAACGTGGCAGCTGGTTCCTTTGCCAAACGTTATGGTGTGGAAGAGGGAACCCCTTTGAAACAGCCTACTCTGGAATTCTGTTATAAGAATGATGCATTGAATGATCCGATGTTAAATGAATCGCATATTATAGCGTTGGGTATCGCTACAGAAGAGGATCTTGCTGTAATTAAGGCGCAGACAATGAAGATAAATGAGATCCTGCAAAATATTTTTCAAAAGTGTAATTTGATTTTAGTTGACTTCAAAATTGAATTTGGTTGGACCACGGATGGTGAAATTATTTTAGCTGATGAAATTTCTCCTGACTGTTGCCGTTTGTGGGATGCGACCACAAATGAGAAAATGGATAAAGACCGATTTAGACGGGACCTCGGCAATGTAGAAGAAGCTTATCAGACTGTGTTGAGCCGTTTGAGACGGGTACTAAACTAAGAATTTTAGGAGGATGGAATCGTGTTTGATGACAGACTGGAAAAAATAAATGAAGAATGCGGCGTTTTTGGAATTTTTGCGCCGGGACGCTCTGTATCAGAGTTAATTTATCTAGGTTTATTCTCTTTGCAGCACAGAGGACAGGAAGGTTGTGGGATTGCAGTCAGCGAAGGCAAAGCCATAAATCACTACAAAAATTTAGGTATGGTGACAGATGTATTCAACCAGTCGACATTAGATAGCCTAAATGGGTATTTAGGAATTGGTCATGTACGTTATTCCACTAGTGGACAATCTAAAACACAGCAAAATACCCAGCCTATTGTAGCGCGGTTTCAACATGGGCAAATTGCTCTGGCGCACAACGGAAGTTTAACGAACGCTGCAGAGTTGCGCAATCATTTAATGGAACGGGGTTCCCTGTTTCACACCACAATTGATTCTGAGCAGATTGTTGGCTTGATTGCCAGTCATGGACAGGATGATATGGAACAGGCTATGCTAAAAGCAATGATTGATTTAAAAGGGTCTTACTCCTTGGTAATTATGACAGAGAATAAATTATATGCAGTGCGGGATCCCTATGGAAATCGTCCCCTGTGTCTGGGGAAAATCGGAGAGGACGGTTATGTAGTGGCTTCCGAATCCTGTGCGTTGGATGCGATCGGCGCAACTTTCTTGCGGGATGTAGAGCCAGGTGAAATTCTCACAATTGATGAGAATGGGCTGCACTCTACAAAGCTATTTAATCATGAAAAGAATGCACTGTGCATTTTTGAATTCATTTATATTGCCCGTCCTGACAGTAATATTGATGGAATCAATGTAAACAAAGCACGTCGCTTGATGGGAAGAGAATTGGCAAAAGAAGCACCGTTGGATGTGGATACCGTCATTGCAGTACCAGATTCAGGCACAACAGCAGCAATTGGCTATGCAGAGGAAAGCGGTATTCCTTATACCCAAGGCATTTTAAAAAATCGCTATACTGGTCGCAGTTTTATTATGCCTACTCAGGAAATGCGGGAACAGATGGTAAAATTGAAACTGAATCCAATTCGGGATGCTTTAGAAGGAAAACGGATTGCAGTAGTAGATGATTCTATTGTGCGGGGAACAACCAGCCGTAAGTTAGTGAAGCTGTTGCGGGAATACGGCGCAAAAGAGGTACACATGCTCATCAGTGCACCGCCAGTAAAATATCCTTGCTTTTACGGCGTTGACACAGGAAATCCCGATGAGTTGATTGCTTCAAAGAAAAGTGTGGATGAAATTTGTGAATATATTGGCGCGGACAGCCTTCATTATTTGAGTATGGAAGGGATTCTGCGCGCAGTGGAATGGAGCGGCTGCGGATTTTGCACTGCATGCTTGAATGGAGAATATCCTATGGGAACTCCAAATTATGAAAATGTGAAAGAAGCTTTAGAATAAAAGGAGATGAGAAGGCAATGGCAGAACAGAGTTTGACATATAGCGGAGCTGGCGTGGATATTACAAAGGGAAATCAGGCTGTAGAACTGATGAAGCCTCTTGTAAAATCAACTTTTCGTGAGGAAGTCGTTACGGATTTAGGCGGCTTTGGCGGTTTATTTGCGATTGATAAAAATAAGTATGAAGAACCAATTCTGGTTTCTGGCACCGACGGAGTCGGCACAAAGTTAAAAATTGCTTTTGAGATGGGAAAACATGACACCATCGGTATCGATGCAGTAGCAATGTGCGTCAACGATGTGTTGGTAAATGGCGCGGAACCGCTGTTTTTCTTGGACTATCTTGCAGTAGGAAAGTGTGAACCAGAGCAGGTGGCCGCAGTGGTTTCCGGAATTGCCGAGGGTTGCCGCCAAGCAGGTTGTGCATTGATTGGTGGCGAAACAGCGGAAATGCCGGGCTTTTATCCGGTAGGGGAATATGATGTAGCTGGTTTTACTGTAGGAATTGTAGATAAGAAGAAAATGATTGATGGCAGTAAAATTTGTGCTGGCGATGTGGTTTTGGGATTACCATCGACTGGCGTACACAGCAATGGTTTTTCCCTGGCCCGTAAAGTATTGTTAGAACATGCCGGATTAAAAATGGACGAAGAAATTGCTTCTCTGGGTGCAAAGTTGGGTGATGTAATCTTAACTCCAACAAAAATCTATGTGAAAGTAATTCTGGAGTTATTGCAAAAGTGTGAAGTTAAAGGCATGGCACATATCACTGGCGGTGGCTTGCTGGAAAATATTCCGCGGGTACTGCCTGAAAATTGTCAGGTACAGATTGACAGCACTGCATGGCCGGCATTGCCTATTTTCCAGTTAATTCAAGAAAAAGGAAATGTGGAAAAACGGGAAATGTATCGTACATTCAACATGGGCATTGGTTTTGTGCTTATTTGTGATAAAGAAAATGCTGCAAAAGTAAAAGAAGCATGTGCTCAGATGGAACAGCCTGTATATGAAATCGGGAACGTGGTCAGCGGTGAGAAAAAAGTAGTTATTGATAAAAGCTGTGAACTGTAAGTAGTGATGTAAAGGAGGAAAGGATTGTTGCACAAGGAAATAACGTAATTCCTGCGGCAGTCCTTTTTCCAGTTTCTTAGAATAAAAATCAGACATAACAGAATAAGTAAAAAGGGGGGCGGATTATGGGAATCAGAATTGCGGTATTGGCCTCAGGCAGAGGGTCTAATTTGGTAGCGATTATGCACTCTATCGCGGAAGGAAAAATTGACGGAGAAATTGCGGTAGTACTCAGCGATAAAGGGGAAGCGAAAGCTTTGGAGCATGCTAAAAATGCCGGTATTGCTGCGTATCATGTAAATCCTAAAGCATACGATACAAAGGAAGCCTATGAAAAAGAATTACTGCGCATTATCGGAGAGTCAGATTGTCAGCTTATTTGTTTGGCAGGATATATGCGTATCTTGAGTCCATATTTTATCAGTCAGGCACACTGCCCTGTGATGAATATTCATCCGGCTTTACTGCCAGCTTTTCCTGGTCTGCATGGACAGAGACAGGCTTTGGAATATGGGGCGAAAGTGGCAGGATGCACTGTGCATTTTGTGGATGAAGGAATGGATAGCGGCGCTATCATCCTGCAGAAGGTCGTTCCGGTGTTGGACAATGACACAGAGGATACTTTATCGGCACGCATTTTGGAGCAGGAACATAAAGCGTATTCGGAGGCAATTCAATTGTTCGCGCAGGGACGCTTGGAAGTCTGTGGACGTATTGTAAAAGTGAAGGGAGAATAAAACCGTGAAGAGAGCATTAATCAGTGTATCGGATAAAACAGGTGTTGTGGAGTTTGCTAGAGAATTAACAATGTTGGATTATGAAATTGTTTCTACAGGCGGCACTGCAAAGGCATTAAAAGAAGCAGGAGTTGCTGTAACTGGCATCTCTGATGTAACACATTTTCCGGAGATTTTGGAGGGCCGGGTAAAGACATTGCATCCAGCTGTACATGGCGGAATTTTGGCTAAAGGTACCGCAGAGCATATGGCAGTGTTGGCAGAGCATAACATTACCCCTATTGATTTGGTTGTGGTGAATTTATATCCTTTTCAGGCAACTGTCGCAAAACCGGGTGTGACTTTGGAAGACGCTATTGAAAACATTGACATCGGCGGCCCTACCATGGTACGTTCTGCAGCAAAAAATCATGACCGTGTGGGAATCGTGGTAAATCCTGCCCGTTATGACAGTGTGGTTGCAGAACTGAAAGAGACAGGTGCATTGAGCTTGGCCACGAAACGGAGCTTGGCATTGGAAGCATTCCAACATACAGCACAGTATGATGCGGCTATCAGTCATTATCTCAGCGATGCTTTTGGTGCGGATCCTTTTTCCGGGGAAATTGCTTTTGGCGGTCAAAAAATACAGGAGTTGCGTTATGGAGAAAACCCCCATCAGAAAGCAGCATTTTATCGTTCCGGAATTCCTGCCAGCGGCACAGTAGCTAATGCAAAACAGCTGCACGGCAAAGAATTGTCCTACAACAATATTGTAGACGTGGATGCAGCATGGCAATTGGTCAATGAATTTGTACAGCCGGCGGCTGTCATCATAAAGCATACCAATCCTTGCGGAACTGCCATCGGAGAAACATTGGCCGAAGCTTATCATCGTGCATATGAGGCGGATTCGGTATCTGCTTTTGGCGGAATTATTGCAGTAAACCGTCCCATGGATAAAGCCACGGCAGAGCAGATTGTGACAACCTTTATGGAAGCTGTGATTGCCCCGTCCTTTGATGAAGAAAGCTTGGATGTCTTGCGTACTAAGAAAAATTTACGCTTGCTGGAAATTGGAGAAAAAGTACCTACCAATGATATGTGGATTGAAAAGGTAAGCGGCGGATTCTTGGTACAGGAATTAGATAATCATATTCTGAAAGCTGAAGATGTCAAAATAGTTACGGAAAAAGCACCGACGGCAGAGCAGATGAAAGAACTGATTTTTGCTTGGAATATTGTAAAGCATGTAAAATCCAATGCAATTGTGGTGACAAAAGATGGTCAAAGTCTTGGTGTAGGGGCAGGTCAGATGAATCGCGTAGGCTCTGCCAATATTGCATTTGAACAGGCTGGAGAAAAATGTAAGGGCGCTGTATTGGCTTCCGATGCTTTCTTCCCATTCCGTGATACTATTGACGCAGCGGCAGCAGCAGGAATTACCGCAGTAATTCAGCCTGGCGGTTCTGTACGCGATCAGGAATCCATCGATGCTTGCAATGAGCATGGGATTGCAATGGTATTTACCGGTGTACGTCATTTCAAACACTAAGCAGCTGAATTTTGTGGAGGGATAATATGAACGTATTAGTAATTGGCAGCGGTGGCAGAGAACACGCTTTAGTTTGGAAGATCAGCCAAAGCCCTAAAGTAGATAAAATATATTGCGCGCCGGGCAACGCAGGTATCAATCAACTGGCAGAATGTGTGAATATTAAAGCCGACGATTTGGACGGTCTTTTAGAATTTGCACTGCAAAATCAGATTGACTTGACAGTAGTAGGGCCGGAAGTGCCATTGACATTGGGTATTGTAGACAAATTCCAGGCAAAAGGATTGAAAATTTTTGGTCCCAGCGGAAAAGCGGCAGAGATTGAAGGCAGTAAAACCTTTGCAAAAGATCTTATGGCAAAATATCATATTCCTACTGCAAAATACGGAGCGTTTACCGATGCCGCAAAGGCAAAATCATTTTTGCAGGAGGTAGGTCTTCCTTGCGTAGTAAAAGCGGATGGTTTGGCGGCGGGTAAAGGTGTACTGATCTGTGAAACCAATGCAGAAGCAGAAAGCGCAATTGATGATATTTTAGTGGACAACAAATTTGGGGATGCAGGAAGCCGCGTGGTGGTGGAAGAATTTTTGACAGGTCAGGAAGTCAGCATGTTGGCATTTACTGATGGTAAAACGGTAGTTCCCATGGTTTCCTCACAGGATCATAAACGAATTTGGGATGGCGACAGAGGTTTAAATACTGGAGGAATGGGTGCATATTCTCCCGCTCCAGTCTATACAGATGCAGTAAATGCCGTTGTAGTGCCTCAGGTGTTGGAAGCGACAATTGCAGCCATGCGTGCTGAAGGTCGCCCCTTTGCAGGTATTTTATATGCCGGTTTGATGCTTACAGATGACGGTCCAAAGGTATTGGAATTCAATGCACGGTTCGGAGATCCAGAAACCCAGGCCGTGCTGCCTCGGTTAAAATCCGATCTGGTAGATATTTTTCTGGCAATTATTGATGGCCGTTTAGATGAGATGACGATTGAATGGCATGAGGAAGCCGCAGTGTGTGTTGTGATGGCATCGGGTGGTTATCCGGAAAGCTCGGATAAAGGTCGTGAAATAATCGGTCTGGAAGAAGCTGGTGCCACCGGTGCGATTGTCTTCCATGCCGGCACGAAAGAGGCAGACGGCAAGATTGTGACCAATGGCGGTCGTGTTCTGGGAATCAGCGCTTTGGGAAAAGATATTGCCCAGGCGATTGCCAACGCATATCAAGGTGTAGAAAAGATCAAGTTTGAAAATATGCAATATCGTACTGATATTGGCAAAAAAGCATTTCTATAGGAGGATGGAATCTGTGGCAACTATTTATCGTTTTTTTGTAGAAAAACGCCCGGGTTTCGACATTGAAGCACAAGGGCTGTTAGCTACTTTACAGGGCTATCTGCATATTACAGGGTTGACGGGATTGCGCATTTTTAATCGGTATGACGTGGACGGTCTGACAGAAGACAATTGTGAGGCAGCCGGTCGCTTGATTTTTTCCGAACCGCAGTGCGATGAACTGTATAGAGAAAACCTGCCGGAAATAGCCGGAAAACATACAATTTTTGCAGTGGAGGCATTGCCTGGTCAGTATGACCAACGGGCCGATTCTGCCGCACAGTGTGTGCAGATTATTACAAAGGAACGTCCGGTGGTACATGCTGCAAAGGTATATGCGTTCTTAGGTGAAATCAGCAGTGCAGATTTGCAGAAAATGAAACAGTATTTAATCAATCCGGTGGAAAACAGAGAGGCATCGTTGGAAAAACCTGATACTTTAATCAGCGCAGTGGAAGAACCTGAGCCTGTTTTTTATCTGGATGGATTTGTGAATGCTGACGATTCCCAATTGGAGGCGTTACGGCAAAAATACGGATTGGCGATGGATTTAGGCGATTTGCGGTTTATGCAGAGCTATTTCCGCGATGAGGAAAAAAGAAATCCGACCATTACAGAATTAAAAATGATTGACACGTACTGGTCCGATCATTGCCGTCATACAACCTTTATGACGCAGATTACCGATATTACCTTGGATGATCCGCTGGTAAAGGAAAGCTATGAGGAATATTTGGCAGCCAGAGAAGAAGTGTATGGCGAACGGGCCAAAACCAGACCTATTACGATGATGGATATGGGAACTATTGCTGCAAAAACCTTGAAAAAACGCGGTATCTTGAAGAATCTGGATGAGAGTGAAGAAATCAATGCATGCAGCGTAAAGGTAGATGTAAAAACCGATAAAGGAACTGAAAAATGGTTGTTTATGTTTAAAAATGAAACCCACAACCATCCTACAGAGATTGAGCCTTTTGGCGGTGCCGCTACCTGCTTGGGCGGTGCAATTCGTGACCCACTGTCAGGGCGCTCTTATGTTTATCAAGCAATGCGTGTGACTGGTGCAGCAGATCCGCGCAAGCCATTGGAGGAAACTTTAGCCGGTAAGCTGCCGCAGCGCCGTATCACAACCACCGCAACACAAGGATATTCTTCCTACGGCAACCAGATTGGTCTGGCAACGGGCTTAGTGGATGAGTTGTATCATCCTGGCTATGTTGCAAAACGTATGGAGATTGGTGCCGTATTGGGTGCAGCGCCTATTGAAAATGTTGTGCGGGAAGTACCTGCTCCCGATGATGTGATTGTGTTATTGGGCGGTCGCACAGGGCGCGACGGCTGCGGTGGAGCGACAGGGTCGTCCAAGAGTCATACCGAGAAATCTTTAGCCACTTGCAGTGCAGAAGTACAGAAAGGGAATCCAGTAGAAGAACGAAAGATTCAGCGGTTGTTCCGCCGTCCGGAAGTCAGCAAATTGATTAAACGTTGCAATGACTTTGGCGCCGGCGGTGTGTCGGTGGCAATTGGAGAATTGGCAGCAGGACTGCACATTTATCTGGACCGCGTACCAAAGAAATATGAAGGCTTATCTGCTACAGAGCTGGCGATTTCCGAATCGCAGGAACGCATGGCAGTGGTACTGGCTCCAGAGAGCTTGGAGCAATTTATCGCCGCTGCAGAGAGTGAGAATCTGGAAGCGACAGTCGTAGCCTACGTAACAGAAAATCCTCGCCTGGTAATGGAATATGAAGGCAATACTATCGTAGACTTAAGCCGTGCCTTTTTGGATTCCGCAGGGGACAGTAAGTATACTGCTGTAAATGTTGCGCCATTCCCGGCAGTGGAAATGACAGAGCCGGAAGAAAATTTTGACGCGAGAGCTGCCTTGAAAGATCTGCTTGGTGATTTAAATATTTGTTCCAGACGGGGAATGGTAGAATATTTTGACAGCACCATCGGAGCTGGCAGCGTATTGATGCCTTTTGGCGGGAAAACGCAGTTGACTCCCACCCAGTCTATGGCAGCGAAAATTCCTGTATTAGATGGCGAGAGCTATACCGCATCCCTTTTTGCTTATGGGTTTGACCCTTATGTATCAGAAAAGAATCAGCACTTAGGAGCTATGTGTGCCGTGACAGAATCTCTGGCTCGTATTGTGGCTGCCGGAGGCAAGACAGAGGATTGCTATTTGACCTTCCAGGAATACTTCCCCAGCTTACGCGGGGATGCTAAACGCTGGGCGATGCCTGTATCGGCTCTCTTGGGCGCATTCAAAGCGCAGATGGCCTATGGCGTTGGTGCCATTGGCGGAAAAGATTCCATGTCCGGCTCCTTTATGGATTTGGATATTCCGCCGACATTGGTTTCTTTTGCTGCTGGCACAATTGATTCGGAAAAGGTTGTATCTCCCGAATTCAAAGCAGCAGATCATGAGGTATATTTATTTGCAGCGCCTTATGATCAGAACGGTCAGCCAAAGATGACTGCAATCAAAGAAATGTGGCAGTTGGTGAACAATGCCATCATGGAAGGAAAGGTTGCAGCTGCCTGGGCGTTGGGAAAAGGCGGTGTGGCAGAAGCTGTATTCAAGATGGCCCTGGGAAATCAGATTGGTTTCAGCAGTCTGGACAGCATTTATCTGCCGGCTTTGTTTGAGAAAAATTATGGTGCCATTGTAGTAGAGGCGACTGCACCGATCAAAGGCGCTGTACTGCTTGGCCGCACCATTGCCCAGCCGAAAATTGTATTGGGCGATGCCAGCATCTCCCTGGACGAATTGACTGCTATCTGGGAAGGTACACTGGAGGATGTATATCCAACTCGCACAGAAGATCACGGTACCGTCAAAGCATATAGTTATACCGAACGTCCTGACTATACAGCAAAAACAAAAATTGCTCGGCCAAAAGCAGTCATTCCTGTATTCCCAGGCACAAACTGCGAATACGATACTGCCCGTATCTTAGAGCGGGTAGGCGGTCATGCAGAGATTGTCAATGTTGCCAATCTGACGCCGGTTATGCTGGAGGATTCCATTGCCCGTATGGAAAAGGCTTTACAGGACGCACAGATGATGATTTTCCCTGGTGGTTTCTCCTTTGGGGATGAACCGGAGGGCTCAGGGAAATTTATTGCCGCTTTCATGCGCAATCCTATTTTGACACAGCGCATTCATGAACTGTTATATAAAAATGATGGTTTGATTTTAGGGATCTGTAACGGATTCCAGGCTTTGATCAAATTAGGCTTGGTGCCTTATGGCAAAATTGTAGATACCGATGCTGCCAGTCCGACATTGACCTTCAACCGGATTGGCCGTCATCAGTCTCGCTATGTGACAACTCGGATTGCTTCCGTGAAATCACCATGGCTTTCCGAGGTGGAAGTGGGAGATCTGCACACCATTCCAATTTCCCACGGTGAAGGACGGTTTGTGTGCTCAGACAGTTTATTGGAACAACTGGCGGCCAACGGTCAGATTGCTACCCAATATGTAGATTTCGCCGGAATCCCATCTATGGATGTGGCGCATAATCCAAATGGTTCCTGCATGGCAATAGAGGGAATCTTAAGCCCTGATGGGCGTGTATTTGGGAAAATGGGGCACAGTGAACGAATCGGCACCCATATCGCCAAAAATATCATCGGGGAAAAAGACCAGAAAATCTTTGCAGCTGGCGTAAAATATTTCCTGTAGTAATTGTTTGTTGTAGGAAAATATATAGAGAAACTATCGTTGTAAAATCAGAGCAGAGTCTGCCTGAAAAGGGGGCTCTGCTTTTTCTATCAATAGAAATGTTTTAAAGATGCGGTTGCATAGGAAAAGCTATTGACAATGCCACGACTAGAACGGTATACTATAATCTATAGAAAAATCTAAAAAATCATACTTTTCGGAATGATTTATCTGTACAAACTATTTAGTGGATATATGGAGTGGAAACTCTATATATCCATTTTTTTGTGCCCAAATTTTCTTTTAAAAAAAGTATACGTTCTTAGAAATCAAATGAGGATGCGTTCGGTTGCGAAGTTCATGCGTTGTCTGCGGTGGAATTTTTATGAATAAACAAACTCAGCAAAAAAACAAAATATGTTCCGTCATTTTGCCGGTGTATAACAGTGAGCGGTATTTGAACCGCACTGTCAACTCAGTAGTACAGCAAACTATGTCTGACTTTGAGCTGCTGGCCATAGATGATTGTTCCACTGATGGCAGTGTGCAGCTATTAGAACGCTGGAGGGAAAAGGATAGCCGTATTGCAATTGCTTGCAATACAGAAAATCAAGGTGTGGCCACTGTGCGCAACCGAGGGATTGCCATGGCACAGGGCAAATACATTGCCTTTTTGGACAGCGACGATACCTGGCAGAGTACCAAACTGGAACGGCAGTTGCAATTTATGGAGCAAACAGGCTGCGATTTTTGCTGCACCGCTTACAGTATGGTCGATGATCAAGGACATCATATCAAAAATCGGATGTTGCTATGGCAAAGTATTCGCTTAGAGGATTTGCTGAGAGAAAACTATATCTGTTGTTCTTCTGTCATGCTGCGCAGTCAGATAGCCAAGCAGCATACTATGAACGGCAGATATGCTCATGAGGACTATGTATATTGGCTGGAGTTATTGCAGAGTGGAGCAAAAGGCGGTGTGCTGAATCAATGCCTAACCAATTATCGGTTGGCTCAGACGAGCCGATCTGCCAACAAATTGAAAGCTGCACAGGGCCGCTGGCAGGTTTACCGGAACTATCTGGGCTATGGTGTGATGCGTTCCGGGTGGTATTTTGTCCAGTATGCGGTGAACGGCGTGAGGAAGTATAGGAAAGACTAAATTAATAAAAATATTTATAGTGCATATGGGAGAAAAATGAAAAAAATTAAATTATTATTTATTTATTTATTTATCGCACTTCTTATGAGTGGATGTGTGAATGGTATTAAAAATAGTGAAACGGTATGTGAAAACAGGGATTTTGGGATAACCCTTGAACAATTTAACTGTTCTTGGAAACTTCCTGATGAAGAAAAGATTATTGTAATTGCTGATGATATATTGGCGGGAAATATTGTTGTTTTAGATACTATGGAACCCTTACGTTGTGGAATGATAGAAAGTTTAGATTGGAATGTACAGTATACAGATACGCCTAATACATTTCAATTATATCTTCAATCGTTAAATTCTATAGTGTATTTAACTTCTGCATATGAAATTTCTGGAAACAGTAAATATTTGGAATATGCAGAAAAATTTATTCGAATTTGGAATGATTATAAAAATAGTGAAGTTGCTGATAGTAATATTTTTGTCTGGTATGATCATGGAACTGCTCTAAGAGCGGAAAATTTGATATATTATGCACTTGTAGCGAATACGAATGGATACTTATCTAATGATATGTACGAATTAATAGTAACCTTGATAAAAGAACATGAAGATTTTTTAGCAGACGAAAAGAACTATACGAAGAACCACAATCATGGAATTTTTCAGGATAGAGCATTAATTTATTGCTCATATTTTTTGGAAAATGACAAATCAGGAGAATATCTGGAACTTGCCAAAAGCAGACTTGAAGCTCAAAAGAAGTATGCTTTTACAGAAGATATGGTTCACGTTGAAAACTCTCCAGGGTATCAGGTAGGTGTAATGGATTTATTTCGGATTATTGCCAACTTTTTAATTCAATTTGATGATGACTTTGGGGAAAATTTATATAAAGATATAATTAATGCAGCAGAATTTATGGCATATGTTACAAAACCAAATGGTATAGTTGCAGAAATTGGAGATACGAATAGTTCGGTATCTGGCTCAACTATCACAAATGCCAGAATGGAAGTCTTTGATAACCCACATTTAACTTATGCTTCAACGCAAGGAAAGAGTGGTAAAAAGCCTGAAGAAGTGTCTAGATGCTGGTTAAATTCAGGGTATTATATCAGTCACAATAGTTGGGAAAATGAAGAATATGAAATGTCAACTTGGCAATTGTTCAAATCTGGATATAGCTCAAAAACACATAAACATGCAGATGATAATTCATTTATGCTTTATAGCAAAGGATATGATGTTTTTGTGGATCCAGGTTGGTACAGTTATATGGTTGGCGATAGATATAGAGATTATTTTGTATCAGCATTAGCACATAACACCGTAGTTGTTGATGGGAAAACCTATTCGCCTACGGAAGAAAATAGTTCTAAAGTTGGTTTCTACGAATATGAAAAAGAGGCTCATTATGATTATGTTTGTGGATACAATGAAATGTATGATGGCGTTAGTTATGACAGACACTATTATAATTTAGGTGACAGCATTATTATTTGGGATGATATAAATTCCTCAGAAAAGCATACTTATACACAATTGTTTCATGCCTCAGAATATATGAATTTAGTATCTCAAAATGAT
>DKVF01000098.1:728-1182 GCA_002491065.1 Peptococcaceae bacterium UBA7185 | reverse complement strand
AGCGGATACAGGATATTTTATAAGAATAAAACAATTATCTTCTTTAGGGAAAAATTCTATCGTTGCTGGAGATTTTGGTAAAGAAAAATTTGGATATATTTCGCGAGAAATGGGTCATTTAGGTAGTATTAATACGGTAAAGTATGATGTTGTTGGCAGTAATGTAGATATAATAACGTTAATTACAATTGAAAATGGACAAGGGGATATTCAAAATTTAGCAGACATTCAATATGATGAGATTTTAAAAAATTTTCAGATAAAAAGTACTTCGGGGGAAGTTTTTCAAATTGAGCTAAAAGAACGTTGTAGAGTGGCGGATGAGAAGATTATAGTAAAACAAAAAGATGAAAATACTTTTATATTTGAAAATAATAATGTTGGAATATACGAAACTTCGGCAGAAAATTTTGTATGTGCATGGTATGTCATTGACAAAAATTCTGCTGAGGTA
>DKVF01000098.1:0-431 GCA_002491065.1 Peptococcaceae bacterium UBA7185 | reverse complement strand
TAATAATTCTTTTGAATATAAATTTGAAGTGCCAGGTGACTATTTAATTAAAGCATATACGAAAAGTCAAAATAATAGATATAGGTGTTCACGAATCGTAGCAGCAATAAGTTACGATAGTGAAAAGATGCAATTTGAAAATGTGACAGATAGGTTCCCATTTTTAAATTTGAAATATAATGGTCAGGAAATGAGGAGGATAGGCGAAAAATCATATCAGTTTATGGTTGACTACAATTACTCTTGGAATAGCAATATAAGATGGTACATTTATCGGAATGGTGGATATTTTACGAGCTTTCTTACAAATAACGAAAATGAAATAGAATACAACTTTGAGAAACCTGGAAAATATACAGTAATATATTATCTGTCTACTCCGAATGGTGATAATGAATATTGGAATTTTCCCGAAATAGAAATTAGATAAA
>DKVF01000080.1 GCA_002491065.1 Peptococcaceae bacterium UBA7185 | reverse complement strand
ACCAATTATACCGGAATATTTTGTGAATTACAACAATTTTCCTTCGACATTTTGTGCTAGATGGTTTGGTCTGACGATGTCTTACAGAAAGAATTGCATTAATCAACAGTTCCAGAACCATGGCCCAGTAATACTTCGCTGCTTTCGCTTTCGGTATCATCTGCGCGTAAAAGCTGCCATGGGCTGTGTTGCCATGGAATATGTGCGCGCGCTGCCTGCGCAGAAATACGCGCAATGCAGCTGACCTTCTTCCGCTGCAGAAAACCGCACCAGTCAATCTGTAAGATTGCTGTTTTATACCGTTTCCCAGTGATTCCCTCCACAAATCTTGACAAAATTTAATGCAAAATGCGGTAACTATGCTATAATGAAGTTATTCCTATAATACGCAAACACAAAGGAGAGAATGAGATGAAGAAAAAGTTGATTGGTTCGTTGGTGTTGAGCGCTATGTTAGCTGCTGTGCCAACTGCTGCCATGGCAGAGGTTGTTACGATTAATTTAGGTGACCCGCTGGTGACGGTGGATGCCGACAGTCATGTCATGCAGGAAGTCGCAGGTGTGAATGAAGAAGGCGTGATTTTGGTACCAGTGCGTGATGTGGCAGAAGCTTTCGGCGGGACTGTAGTTTATGATGAAAGTCAAAATGTAGTAAAGCTGACTTTACCAAACGGCAACTGGGCGAATATTGCTATAGAAGGGCCATCCGATGGAGCGATAACCGACTCTGGTAATGGAATTGTGGACAAAGGCACTTTTATCAATGACAGATTATATATCCCGGCCACATTAATGGCTACCTGCCTGGGAGGGCGTGTAGAATTAATTGATTATCAGCGCGACGAGGTATTTCGTTTAATTTATTATGTGCGGTAAGTCCCCCGAAAATCCCCACATTTTCTTGACATCTGTACATTGAAATCAGCAAGGGATTATGTTATCCTATTTACTAGAGGGATTGACTGCTCAGTCAATATTTGAAAGGATGATTTCTTTGAAGAAAAAAACATTGAAAATGATTGCATCAACTGTGATGCTGGCATTCGGGATGACAGTGGTGCCTTTGCCTGCACTGGCTGTTTCCAGTAACATCGTGGCGGAAACGAAAGATAAAAATACTTTGACAATTTCGCAAATTCAGGATTTGGCTGTCATTTATAATGACAATGCGAAAAATTTGCAGCTGCAGAAAAAACAACTGGAATTGCAGGAACAGACATTGCGCAACAATCGCCGCGACATTGAGAATAGTATCAATTCTATGGAAGGAACTTCTAGCGATACTGCTAAAAAATTGCAAGAATTACTTATGAGGTATGGTGGCGACGAAGAAGCTGCAAAGAAGGATGGAGAATATTGGTTTCTGATGAATCAATATGTCTCTGAGCAATCTATGGCTGCATCTATGCAATCCAGTTTAGACAGTGCTATCAGCGGCATTGAACAACTGAACGATTCTTTAGATTCAATTGAAAACGGCAAAGATGACCTGAACAAGTACACCAAAGACTTGGAAACGCAGATGCGCTATACAGCTGCCAATCTGTCACTGGGTATCGTACAGATGGATAAAGGGATCGAGTTATTAGAAGATCAAATCGCTCTGACTGAACAATCTGTAAAAATTGCTGAACTGCAGCAAAAATTGGGGATGAATATTAGCACCGATGTAGAAAAACAGCAGGCTGCATTAAAAGAAGCAAAAAAAGGATTGGAAGATCAAAAAGAATCTTTGAGCAATTTAAAACGCACATTAAATCTTTTAATTGGCCGCAACGCTGGTAATCCATTAGAAGTTGTGCCGATGAATTTGCCGGTAGCGATTGATCCAGCTCCTGCTTACACAGAAAAATTGATTAAACAGTTTACAGACAATAATTATACCTTAAAAACACTGGAACGGGATAAAGCTGACCTGAAGGAAGACGGCAAAAACAGCAACGGGGAATTAGGCAGCGATGAATTAAAGAAAATTGATTACGACATTGAGGCCAAAGACCAAAGCATCAAAGACCAGAAACAAGCAATCTCCGATGATTTAAAAGCCTTATTAGCGAAAATCAACAGCGATGGCGAGGCTTATCAGGTAAGCCGGCAAAAATATGTAACGGAAAAGAAAAATTTCGAATATGCTCAAAAGAAATATGAACTGGGTATGATTTCTTCTATTCAACTGCAACAAGCCGAATTGCAGTTAAAACAAGCTGAAATGACCAATATGAGCAATGGATACACCTATTATCTGGATTGGCAAAAGTATTATGCTGCTGAAAAAGGAGTAGACATGAGCAAATTTTAATAAAGGCTCAAATAATAGAACAACGAAGGCGCTGCAAAAAATAATGCAGCGTCTTTATTGTTTTAGAAATGCTATAACGCTCATATTTCCGTTTTAAGGCATCGACAGTTCACCTGCACCTAGATTACATATATTCATAGTACACCCGTTAAACCGCAAAATAGCCGCCTGCAAATGCAAGCGGCTATTTGGGTGATTGCTTCATTTTTAGTCTACATCACGGAGATAGAAATAATCGTCGTCAACGGAGAACAGCTTTACCCCATCTCTGGTATAGATGAAGTTGCTGTAGGTTTTTTCTTTGATACTCAGCATTTCCTTGCTGCTGGTATTGGTCCGTACATCATATTTCACCAGATAGTAGTCCATATCAGTTTTTGCCAGAATATAAACGGTGTTGTTGTAAAGCTTCATATCCTGAATTTTCAGGCTGTTATATTCATAAAAGGTTTCACCATCAGGCACTTTTGTAATATTGCTGATGTTATGGAAATACTGTTTCACGCTGCCGTCAGTATTATATACGGTGGCATAGATTTCTGGATAACGCAAATCCGTATCCACCATTACCACTGCAAATTGATTGCCCACCGCAAAAATCTGACCGTCACTGGCGCTGCGCGTCAAAATGACATCGGCTTTGACGTCATTATCCTGATCAACAATCAGCAGATGACCATCCATGAGAAATCCATATGTGCCGTCTGCGGTCATTGCATAGGTGTTGTTTTTGGCATTGCCGAAACGCTGTGACAAATCTAACACTTTGCCAGTAGTATTGGCTGTGGTCACGCCAACGCTGCTGTCGGCAGAAGCGTCAAACTGAAATACCGTTTGACTGTCGTGACCTGCATACAGTGTCAAGTCGCCCATTTCTGTATCTTCCAGAATGGTTTCATAGCTGCTCCCTGCAGGTGAGCCTACGCCGGCATAACGTGTAGAAGCTGATTCATTGATACCGATGCGATAGATCTTTCCATCCTGAGTGATACTGGTCAATGCAGGATAAAGGGTACCTGCCTCGTAGGTCTTGCTGCTTACTTCCGCGCGATTCCAGTCAATGACATTGACCTGAATTTTATCGTCATAGCTTTGTACCTCTACCAGATTATCATGGTCATCCACCAAATAAACGCTGTGTTGTCCTTGCCATTGCTGATAAGCTGCGTTTGTTTCTTGGGTTGGCTGTACACTGTTTTTTACTGCATTTGTGGTGCGCAAAATTTTTGTCACATTACCTTCTTTTTGTGCATAGTTTTGTACTGAATCAATGGTGTGAATATTGATAATGCCGGTGTCATTATCCCCTTTTGTATAATCCACCGTGCCGCCCAGTGATTGCGCTACGAAACGCAGCGGCAAATAAACGCGATCATTGATGATTTGTGGACCTACCGCCAGGGATTGGGGCACGCCGTTTATCTGCACTGCGCCGGTGTCCGGGAACAGATTGATGGTGTTTTTGCCGTAAGTTACAGACGCCATGCGAAATTCGTCGCTCCAGCTAACCTGCCCGTCTAAATTTTCAAACAAATCACGAAAAGCAAGCAGCACACGGCCATCTACATTTACGACTGGCTGCGTAGTGTTCAGCAGTTCGCCATTGTAGTAAATTTCGGTGGAAACGTCAGCCAGCGCCGGTGTGGCCAGCAATGCACCCAATGCGGTTGTTGCTGCGAGTACCTTTAATTTTTTCATGAAAAACCCTCCTTTTAATATTGCTCCATGCAGGATTATCTTCAATTAGATTCTTCCAGTTTACACTATTTTACTTGTAAAAAGTAATAATATTCTTCATCGCAATCATATAATTGCCAACTGCCTTTTGCCTGTGTGAACTTTTTGTAAGGCCGATCCAGTTTTTCTGCGGTAAAGGTATGCTGTGCTAAATCATAGCATGCTAGATAGCTGTTCACATCGGTTTGCAATAACAAATAGGCCTTTTCGCCAATCTGTACCGCATCTTTGATGTCCAAATAACGATAGGTGTCATTGTCAGACAGCTGACTCACCGCTATATAGGAATTGGCCCGCAGCCCCTGCGCTGTGTAAGAGGTCACAAATATTTCATTTTGTCCATTCGCTGTTCGGTCGGAGCCGATGGCGTAAAAGGTATCCTGATAACTGAACAATTTCCCATCGCGCATGGTATCGCTGATGGTGTTGCAGGCAAGTACTTTATAGCCCTCTGTGGGAACATTACTGATAAGCAGAAATTGCCCGTCAGTTAAAAATCCGTAGCCCTTTTTTGTGGTGAAGGCATATGCCGTATCCCGAATCGGTTTGCTGCTGCCAGAGATATCCAAGAGATAGCCTTTTACAACCTTCGTACCAAACCCCTCTTGACTTTCCAGGGCCAAAGTGTCCAGCGCAGCTTCGCTGCCGTAAAAAGCAAAGACGCCTTGCGGTGTGTATATTTCTTTCAAAAACGCATTGCCTGAAGGATGATAACCGGTCCCCACATAACGGGCAGACTGTGTTTCGTCCAACACTGCGTAATATTGATTGTTTTCTTCTATGATATCCGTAATTTGATTATGAAAAAAGGTAGTTTCCTGTTTCTGTTCCTGGCGATTCAGCATTTGCGTGGTGCGATACAGATGAATGCTACTGCCATCGACAACCAATTCCATAATATTTCCGTCATGGGTCATCAATACCGGATTATCTGCATGATCGCTCTCTATATCGCGTACCGCTTTGGTCAACCGTCCAGTGGTGGTAACGTAGTTCACATAAGAATCCTTTGAATTTACCGAAACCACTGTTTTCCCATCATCATATTGGCGATAAAACACGTCTGCATCCAGCAATTCAAATAAATAACGCACCGGCAAATAAATGTGATCATCAATAATTTGCGGGCCTACGTCAATCTCCTGCTCCTGATTGTTAATCAATACACGTTGCAAATCCGGCTGCAGTGTGATTGTTTTATCCTTGTATGTGACTGTAGCCAGTCGTGTTGCACTGTCCCACTGCACAGCCACCTGCATTTGTTCCGCCATATCCCGCAATGCAAATAATGTACGGCCTTCTTGTATGATTGCCGGTTGATGCATTTCCAACGGCTGTCCATTGTAGTATACCTCAGGCTCTGCAGCGGCTGCCATGGTGCAGCTGCTTGCCAACAATCCCAAGGACAACATCGCTGCTGCAATTTTTTTCATAGAGAACCCTCCCTTTTTTCGACTTATTTATATGTATTATACCATTGACTTGAAATAGAGTGAAGTATTTTCCTGCTGTTTCCTGCATTTTCTAAACAATGCACTATGTGTTTTCTGATATAGATTATTTTCGAAGAAAAATAGGTTTTTTATAGGGGCAATCTTTTAGGAGAATGTGAACATGCTATGTGTTAACAACAGTAAAAATGTGGGCAACTGTTTAGATAAGCTTTTAAAAATATTTATGCGAACATTGGCAAATAGCCAAGGGAATCGCTGCATAAGCCGCGCAATAACAAGTCTATTTCAGTAAGGACATTGCTGTACTAAACTATACAGCACAAAATATCGAAGGAAAAATCTTGTAATTTACAAAATATTCCGGTATAATTG
>DKVF01000081.1:60149-60642 GCA_002491065.1 Peptococcaceae bacterium UBA7185 | reverse complement strand
ATAAAGACAGGCAATTCTTTATTTTTATATTTTCAAAATCTCTATGTTAAATAACAGTTTGTCCTCCATATCTTTCTCAATCTTTACATATCCAATTTTCTTTTATATATTCTCAGTATAAAAACGCCTCTAAATGATAAAGAGACATTTCCACTTATCTCTGAAAATGCCTCCTTGTTCTATATACAATTGTCCGTCAGCCTTGTGTATAGCGAGACAGAAATTTTTTGGTCCGTTCTTCCTGCGGATGATCCATCAGTTGTTTTGCCGGACCCTTCTCTACTACAACACCGCCATCCATAAACATAATCTGATCGGCCACATCACGGGCAAAGGACATCTCATGCGTGACAATAACCATCGTCGTCTTGTTTTCTGCCAAGCTGCGAATTACCTTTAACACTTCCCCTGTCAACTCTGGGTCCAATGCCGAGGTTGGCTCATCAAAGCAAAGAATATCTGGATTCAGTGCCAACGCCCGGGCAATCGCTAC
>DKVF01000081.1:47879-59844 GCA_002491065.1 Peptococcaceae bacterium UBA7185 | reverse complement strand
CGGGCAATCGCTACACGCTGTTGCTGACCGCCAGAAAGCTGATGGGGATAGTGATCCATCCTGTCAGACAACCCCATTTGCGCCAACAAAATGCGTCCATGCGCTTCAATATCAGAATAAAGTTTCTTTTTATTTTGTTTAAAATCAGGCCGTTCTTTCGCTAACAACTGTTCTGCCAACATTACATTCTCTAAAGCAGTATATTGGGGAAACAAATTGAAGGATTGAAATACCATTCCAAAATGCAGCCGTTTTTGCCGCAAATTTTTTTCCTGTTCTTTGCTCGTCCATGCTGCATCAAACAGTTTTTCACCCCTCACGGAAATTGTCCCATGATCAGGTCGCTCCAAAAAATTGAGACAGCGCAGCAAAGTCGTTTTTCCCGAGCCAGAAGATCCAATAATGGCCAAGGTATCCCCTTCATCCAGCTCAAGGCTCACATCTTTCAACACTTTCGTATTGCCAAAATGTTTTTCGATATGGTTTGCTTCTAATATTGCCATGTAAGCTACGCCTCCCTACTTGAAATAATCCAGCTTGCGCTCAATATAGTTGAACAGTAACGTCAAGATACCCACAAAAAGTAGATAAAATACCCCAGAATAAAACAACGGCCAAATAAGTCCTGCTGATTTCATATAGGAAAAACCTGTAAAGGTTAGTTCATAGACCGCAATAATACGCGCCAAGGAAGTATCCTTTACCAATGTAATAATTTCGTTGGACATAGGCGGTACAATCCGTTTGACCATCTGCAGCAGAATCACTTGAAAGAAAATCTGACTCTTGGTCATACCCAACACTTCACCGGCTTCCCGTTGCCCGGCAGGAACCCCTTCGATTCCACCGCGAAAAATCACTGAAAAATAACAGGCATAGTTGATGGTAAAGGCCACAACTGTAGCGGTCATTCGACCTGTTGCATCACCGCTCCAGATATTATGACCACACAAACCTGGTACGAAAAAAATAATCATTAATTGCAGCATCAACGGTGTTCCGCGAATAATCCACACGATTACATGAATAAAGTAACTCAGCAGTTTCCATCTACTTATTGTGCCCAGCGCTAATATCAATCCCAATGGCAATGCAAAAATCAATGTCAAAATAAAAATTTGAAATGTAGTTACCAAGCCACCTAAAAGTCCTTGTGTGACAGTCCAAAGCATAAATACTTCTCCCTTTATATGTAAAACAACAAAGGCAGCTTCACGCTGCCTTTGTATCCCTTATATTACGAGCGTTTATTTCGCAGCAGGTACTACAACCACCTGTGCATTATTGCAGTATGCATTGGTGCATTCCATAGATTCTAAAACTTCATTTGTTAAGGTCATACCATTCCATACTACGTCAATATTTTTGGAATCCAGTTCCATGATTTTAGCATCCCAGTCAATGATCACAAACTGTGCTTCTACACCCAGTTTTTCGGCAACTTTGCGGGCCATATCTGCGTCAAAGCCAATCCAGTCACCGTTTTCGTTTTTGTAATCCATAGGTTCGAATTCGGTAATCCCTACAATCAAAGTGCCTTTGTCCTGAATATAGGCAACATCGCTGTCCGCATCACTTGCAGTGAATTCACTTTCACCCTGTTCTACTACTGCTTCCTGCACACCATAAGTATTTGCCACTTCCATCATGGTGCCATCCGCATAGGTTTCAGCAAATACCGCGTTGATATAAGATGCCAAATCAGAACCTTTGCGACAGCCAACGCCGTATTCTTCAGTTGTCAATTCATCACCCAATACCAAATCCGGATAGCTTGTACCTTCCCCGATCATCGCACCAGCCATCAACAAATCGATAATCGCTGCATCCGATGTCCCAGAAGCCACTTCCATCAGAGCATCAGCCTGAGAAGCTACAGAATTATATTTGAACTGATTCTCCTGTGCAACTGCTTCCCCTGCAGAACCGGCCTCTACTGCATAGGTCAGTGCTGCATTGTCACCGTTATTTTCTTGTTTTGCATCCTGTTTGTCATTTCCGCCGCAGGCAGTTAAAGCCATCCCAGCTACTAATGCCAGAGCCAATACTTTCATCCATCTTTTTTTCATTTTTTTCTCCTCCAAATCATTTGGTTGTAAATCTATTTAGCATTTTATCATACTAAAGTAGCAAAGTAAAGCAGATTTCAGAACAATCTGCAATTTTATTTTATATTTTGAATTATCTTTTCAAAAAGAAAACAGTCACTCTCCAATTCTATATAGAGAATGACTGTTTAAAAAACAATTCTTGAGATTTTATTCTTCTAATGTGAACGGCTCACCGGCAATATGCTTTTCCACCCAAGCATGCAGTTCTTCCAAGCCTTGTCCTGTCTCAGCGGAAAATACCACAATCTGCTGACTTTTATCGGCTTTCAAACCTTCTCTTACTTGTTTTATATGTTTTTGCCACTGACCCTTAGATACCTTATCACATTTAGTCGCTACTACTAATACTTCTTTGTGTAGCTGCATCAACCAATCATACATCGCAATATCATCTTTACTGGGCGGATGTCGCAAATCCACCAGCTGGATCACACCACAAAGATTCTCCCGTTTGACTAAATATGCTTCAATAAAATGTCCCCATTTTTCCTTCACACTCTGACTTACTTGCGCAAAGCCATAGCCAGGCAGATCAACAAAATAAAATTGATTGCCGTTGATGCGATAGTAATTCAGTGTTTGCGTTTTTCCCGGCTTGCTGCTGGTGCGGGCTAAATTTTTGCGATTGATGAATTTATTGATCAACGAAGATTTTCCCACATTACTGCGACCTGCCAGAGCAATTTCCGGCAAGTGATCATCCGGATACTGCTTCGGTCCCACTGCACTGATTACAAATTCAGCATTTTTCACAATCATAACGATGCCTCCACCAGAGCTAAATCTAATACCTGCTGCAAGTTCTGTACAGGATAAAATTCTAAACATTTCTGAATTTCTGCCGGAATTTCTTCAGTATCCTTGAGATTTTCCTGCGGCAAAATAATCTTGGTACATCCTGCCCGATGTGCAGCCAATACTTTTTCTCGAATACCGCCTACTGGTAGGACCTTGCCTCGTAACGTCAGCTCTCCTGTCATAGCAAATTCTTTACGCACAGCTCGCTTCGTCAGCGCTGAAATGACTGCCGTAGCCATAGAGATACCTGCCGATGGACCATCCTTGGGAGTAGCACCTTCTGGAATATGAATATGCGTAATATTCTTTTCGAAAAATTCTGCACCAATTCCAAAACTGTCAGCAATGCTGCGCACATAACTGAAACCCAACCGCGCAGATTCCTGCATAACATCGCCCAGTTGGCCGGTCAATAATAATTCACCTTTGCCAGGGAACGTATTCACTTCAATATTCAGCGTTTCACCGCCTACAGAGGTCCATGCCATCCCTGTTACCTTGCCCACCTCATCCTGTAAGGTTTCTAAATTGCGCATGTATTTAGGACGACCTAAGTAGCGTTCCAGATTGTGTAAATCTACACGCACCCTTTTTTTATTTTTATCCAATACTTCCCGAGCAGCTTTCCGGCAAATAGAGGCTAGCTGTCGCTCCAAACTGCGCACGCCAGATTCTCTGGTATAATCGCGGATAATCTGCAAAATAGTATTGGCAGAAATATACACCTGTTTTTCTTCCAAGCCATGCTCTTTTAATTGTTTTGGCAGTAAATACCGCTGCGCAATCTGCACTTTTTCATCTTCAATATAACTGGATAGCTCTATAACTTCCATACGGTCCAACAGCGGCTGTGAAATTGTCTGCAGTGAATTCGCTGTAGTGATAAACAATACTTTGGATAAATCAAAGGGCAACTCAATAAAATGGTCGCTGAAGGTATTGTTCTGCGCTGGATCCAACACTTCCAATAGCGCTGAGGATGGATCGCCACGAAAATCTGTGGTCATTTTGTCAATCTCATCCATCAAAAATACCGGATTGGCGGTACCTGCTTCAATCATACCGCGAATAATACGTCCCGGCATAGCACCCACATAGGTGCGACGATGCCCGCGAATTTCCGCTTCATCCCGCACGCCGCCCAGTGAAATACGTACATATTTCCGATTTAACGCCTCAGCAATAGAATGCGCCAAAGATGTTTTCCCCACGCCCGGCGGCCCAACCAGACATAAGATAGAGCCTTTATTGTCGTTGCGCAGCTGACGTACCGCCAAAGACTCTAAAATTCGTTCCTTTACCTTTTCCAAGCCATAATGATCCCGATTCAGAACAAGTTCCGCCTGTTTGATATCCAAACAATCCTCACTGTACTGATTCCATGGTAACTCCAACACCGTCTCCACATAATTGCGTAATACCGAATATTCCGGTGACATCGTACTGATTTTTAACAGTTGGTTGATACTCTTTTCTATTTTTTCCCGTATCGTTTTGTCCAACTGTAGTGCGTTCAACTTTTCCTTAAAAGCGTGTACTTCTTCAGAACGACTTTCACCTTCACCTAATTCGTCACTGATGACTTTCATCTTTTCCCGCAGATAATATTCCTTTTGACTCTTATCTACTTGAATTTTGACTTTTTCATTTAATTCCCGCTCCAATTCAGCAAAATTGGCTTCCCGTACAATGATCTCCAGCATAGCGTCGATACGCCGCTCTACATCTTGCTCCGCCAATAAGGCATAGCGTTCCTCGGGCTTTACATTCAAGTAACTGCACATCATATTTAACTGAAATACCAGCGGGTCGGTATCCATAATTTGTTTTAGCTGTTCTGCGCCTACACGGCTGCTGCGTTTTAAATAGGTTTCAAACTGATGGCGCAGCGCTCTTATTTTTACTTCCAGTTTCTCCGAGTCATATTCTGGCATAGGCAGTTCTTCATACACCGCAGTAATCCGTTCTTCCCCAATATGATACTCTAATACTCTTACCGGATACAATGCTGCGACCAACACCCGCATTCCTTCTGTCGGCAAAGAAATGGTACGTTTCACCCTGGCCGCTACGCCAATCTCATATAAATCCTCGGCACTCGGTAAGCCTTGCTCTGCATTTTTTTGAAAAGCCAGCAAAACTTCCGTATTATTTTGTGCGCTTTCCTGTACAGCCTGAATAGAAAATTTTCGGCCCAAATCCAAATGCATCTCTGTATTTGGAAAAATGACCATTCCCCGCAACGGCACCACCGGCAGTTCTGCTTGGCTCTCTATAGGTTCCTCTATATTCCGCTCCAATTGCATTTCGTCCTGCAACACATCCATCATTTACAAACCCTCTTTGCTGTTCAATTTATCTTGCATTCTCCAGTTTTACGATTCTCGGCAAAAACGCCGCAAATATGCATATTTTTTATACTATTTTTAACATTTTTCCAATGAAATCGTCAAAACAATATATTTTTTTCGTAATTATATTTCACCGTGCCCATGTAAAAATCCTTTTTTCCCAACATTTTATCCACAAAAAATATCCCAGGTAATATCACCCAGGATATCAAATCACACAATTTCACTCCTGCAACTGCAGCCCAATCGCTGTCAATTGCGCTCCAACAGTTTCGCCATGTCAGGAAATAAATCCCCCAATGTGGATGTCATTGGCGCCGCAGGTTTAAAGGCTTCAATGACCGGTCCCATAATGCGATGAAATTCTGTCTCATTTTTCGATAGAGTAAAAATTTTTGCAGTATTACGCGCATCCCACAACGCATCATGCTCAGCGCCGTCAAACTCAGAATGAATCGCATTCACCGCATGCTTTAACGCTACACGCTTGCCGATTCCCAGCAGATCACAGAAAATTCGTTGAAAATCTACCCAATTATTACACAGTCGGTGTAAACCCTTACACTCGATCTCCTTCAAATTCATTTCTCGCTTTAACTGTTGTAAATCACTGTCACTCCACGCGTATACGGTTAATTCCTCGTTGCCACACCACTCCAAAAACTGCTGCAGCACAGGCCACAGTCCCGGCGCATCAGCTACCGTCTCTGTGGTAATACCTGTCACCTTGGTACATTGTTTCTCTATTTTATCATTATATTCCGGTTTCACATAGGATTGAAAGCTGCTAATTTCCTGATAGTGCTCGTCCAACATGACTGCACCAATCTCCACAATTTCCATTTTACTGAAGCTGCGCTCTTCCTCATATTGACCGGCAATATGATTCATCTCAAAATCTACAAAGATATGATGCATGGCACACTCCTGTTATTCTACTTTGCGCAAAATTCCCATGGGTGTACATTCCCGTCCCTGACCTAACGGGTTGTCACGAAGCGCTTCTTCCAACAATTTCACTTGCTTCTTCTTTCCAGAAAAGCCGAGAATTTCGATATTTAAATCATTGGCATCAATAATCGCCACATCGTGGCCGATTGCCTGAGAAATTTCCTTGCTTACTTTCTCTGGATTTTCAGGTCCTAATGTCACACAACGGTCCATTGGAGGCAACGCACCGGGACAAGGTCCGTCAATGGCACGTACAGCCTCGCCTGCAATCGCATAAAAAATCCCCCGTTTTTTAAACAGTTTCCCAATAGCAGAGCAGAAAGCAGCAAAAAGGATACGAGGTGTACCGGCCTGCTGCAAAGTAATTTCCATTGTTTCAGGCAAAGTACGACCCAATCCATGAGGCGACCTATAAACGAACTTCACCAATATACGCGCCAAAAGTCTCGGTTTGATCGTATCCATAGGAATCGCTCTGTTTTGCGTACAAGCCACCGCCTTTTCCGACATAAAAAGGATATCATTTTTTTGCATATGCGGCACGGCATATTTTTTCACAACATCTACAATGTTATCCTCATTGGTAATGACATGGGTACCAATTGCATACCGCTCATAACCTACCCCTTCCACTATACGCACACATTCTTTCCCCTCATTTACTTGCAAATTCCCCATTTACTTTCCACTCCTTTGCCATAGCTTGTCCGCCAAATATTCATAAGTCCAATAATCCTATCGTACCTTATTCTTTAGAATACGAAATTGCTGCCGTTCTGTCAAGTAAAGGCAACTTTATCGATGCAATTTTCTTCGCACGACGCTTAACATCATACGCACTTCCTCCATACGCATAATAATTGCCATCACCGCATATACCAACACGCCTACCATCACACTAATCAACACTTGCCCCACTTGCATAACCTTTCCTGTAACATCCAGCACTTGCTCTAAACCACCTGCTGTGAGATATACAGTCACACCCATCACTGCTGACGCAATGATAGACTGCAGAGCAGACTTTACCAGAGAACGTCCGCCAAAAGGTCCAATCTTTCGTCGCAATGCAAAACCCAGCACCAACATACTCAGCAAACCAGAAATAGAATAGGCAAGTGCTAGGCCACGATATTCCATCGCTTTTACCAATAAAATACTCAATATAATATTAAAGAACAACACAAATACATTAATCTGTACCGGTGATTTTGTATCCTGTATTGCATAAAAGCCTCTGTTCAAAATTTGCTGGGCCGAATAACCTACAATCCCAATACAATAAAACACTAAAATTGTAGCCACCAGCTGCACCTCATCCGGCGTTGTCTGAAACTGTTGATACATAGCCCGCGCTATAGGATGACTCAATGCCATCAGCCCTACCGCTGCAGGTAACGTGATAAAAATAATAGTACGTAAGCCCATCGTCAAATTTTTCTTATAAGCTGTGATCTCTCCCTTGGCCACATGATCGGTCATAGTCGGAAAAAATGATAACCCAATCGCTGATGCAAAAATACCCACCGGCAACATCATAATTCGCTGCGCCTGTTTCAGTGCATATACTACACCCTCACCCAAACTAGAAGCCAGATTCTGAATCACAACCAAGTTAATTTCATTCATAGAAAGACCAAGCACCACCGGCAAGAGCAATAGAAAAAATTTTTTCACACCAGGATGCCCTAGCTGCAACACAAAGCGATACCTAAAATCATATTGCCGCAAGGCTCTAATCTGCATTAAAAGATTCAACGCTGCACCGACTACTACGCCGATGGTAAATCCCATAATCCCGATCTGCCGATATAGTAACAGACCTATAACGATAATCGCAACATTATAGACTACAGCGCCCAGTGCCGGCACGGTAAACTCTTTATAGCACTGTAAAATTCCCTGTGCAATCCCTGCCAAACACATAAAAAAACATTGTGCAAACATAATGCGTGTCAATACTACTGTTAAATTGATTGTTCGCTCTTCATTAAAGTCCAGCATCAAGTTTACCAACTGAGGTGTAAACAATAACCCTATCGCCACCAAAGCCAATGCAGCCAAACCCACAATATTCAAAATGGTACTGGCCATAATCGCGCTATCTTCCTCTTTATCCATAGCCAAATAGCTGCTGAACACTGGAATAAATGCAGAACTAAGTCCTCCACCCACTAGTGCAAAATAAATTAGATCAGGGATGGTGAATGCTGCTGAATAAGCATCTGCCTGCCAGCTAATACCGAAGGTACTACTGACAGAAATATCTCGTACAAATCCTAATATGCGAGACAGTGCCATCATCACAGTGAGCATACCGGCAGCCTGTAATACACTGTTACTTTTGCGTTTCTTCTTTGAAATCCCTTTTGGTGATTTTGCTGCATGCTTTGCTTGATACATAACAACCTACCTGAACTTTCTATTTTTGATATTTGTATTTTCTATTTTATCTTATGAGAAAATATTTGTATACAAAAATTTTTCTGTAGGTTTGATGCTTTTACTAAAATATACTCCACAGTATTGCCAAAATGAACCCTAAATATCCTAACCCACAGAAACTCAGCGCAGAAATTGGTACGCAATTCTTACGGCATATGGTAATATATAAACTACTTATCGTCAGCAATAAAAAAACACTGCTAAACCCCGCAGCCATATTCAATCTCCAATCACTGAGCAAAATACCCATTGCTGGAATCATCGTACTTTGAAACACCATAGCACCAGTCACATTTCCCAAAGCTAACCGATCCTTCCCATGGGCTACCCAAATAACGCTGTTGAATTTTTCCGGCAATTCCGTGGCAACAGGAGCGATAATCATGGATAAAACTAACGGATGAATTCCATATATTTGCGCCGCGTACTGAATTCCGTTAATAAAATACTCTGCACCGCCTACAATAGCCCCCAGCCCTAAAAGCAATTGCAGTACAATCAGAAAATAAGCTGGTTTTTTACTTCGACTCAAATACAGCTTCCGCAATCCATCATCAGACAACGATTGGCCGCCATGTATCGCTTGCCAGGCATACATCAAATACCCTGTAATTAATCCAACAGCAAAAAAAGGTTTACACCACTGGGGCATAAAAGCTGCACTCACAGCTGTGAGATACATTATCAAAAAAAACTGTAAATCCCGTCGGATCAAAGTTGCATCTACATGAAGGATCTTTCGTCCTGTACGTCTTCCCCAAAACAGCCATGCGCTAAAACCAGTTACAAACATGGCCAACGTGCCCAACATAAAGGGTGCGCCCAGAATGGCGCCGATTCCAATATGCATCTCTTCCTTATCCCCGCTCAAAAAAGCCACTAAAGGAATGATAGATTCCGGCAATGCGGTGCCTACTGCCGCCAATAAATTTCCCACTGTGCCTTCCGACAAGCCCAGTCGGCTGCCCAGCCATTCTACGCCATTTGTGAATAATTCCGCTCCAATCAAAATCGTCAACAAGCCTGCCAATAATTGTATTATCATTTTGCACCGCCTCCTGCTCTACTATATGAGCAGAAACGGCCTTTAATGAATTTTTTCCCTCGTACACAGAGCTTCTTCGCGAGTAATAATATAAAAGGTTCCATCACAGCTTAAACTGGCAAAAAATATTTGCGCAGCATTTTCAATCTCATACTGGGCCAACTTTTCCATCAGCCATTTCTCTGTCAATCCATTATCGTCCATGCCTTTCCAGTTGATCTCACCATCATCAATGAGAGTTAACGGCATACCGTAAAACTGCGCTGGACACTCTAAATGCAAATCCTGCCGATTCACCGGGCAAAGCTCCGGCTTCACCGTTACCGTCAAATCGCCGGAGGTTTCCAATATTGCATAATTCACATCGGCGACGTCAAAAATATCCTTTTGCCGCAATTGACTGAGCAAATCATCAATATTATATCGGGCCTTGCGCATCTCTGCCATCTGCAGCTTACCTTGGGCAATCAATACATTGGGCCTTCCATATAAAAGCCGGCGAAACCGATTACTTTTCAGACACAGCATGGATACTGTCACCTGTAATGCCGTAATAATCAACATCGGCAGTACGCTCTGCATTAAGCTCAAATTGTGGTCCGTAATAGGCAATGTTGCCAATTCCGCTACTACAATTGCCACCACAAAATCCAAATTAGATAACTGCCCGATCTCCCGCTTTCCCATAATTCGCATGGCAAGCAATAACAATAGATATACCAGCAGCACCCGCAAACTGATCTCCAGCATGAAATCCCTCCAATAGACAAGCAAACAAAAATACGTTATAATAAGCAACAAACAATATTTTTAGGAGGTTTATCATGTTTGCTGCTCTAGAAATTCTTTCCTATACGCTTATTCTCATTTCTGCAGTATTTAAGATAATTGCTTTAGTACAGCTGAGCAATAAATCACGAGACTTTACCATCAGCAAAAAGAAATACACGCAGATGAATATCGCCTGTTATCTCTTCTTGATTCCCGGCGTCCTGCTCTTTGTATACAGCGTATTTCTACATTAACTCTCTGTAGTTTCTCATCGTTCATCGGAAATATGCACGGATAGCATCAGATTTTTAATCGCGTAGCATATAACATAGTTATGATCAGCTAATAATAGGCACATTTAATGCATCCCTTTTTGCATCACCACCTTTCAAAAAATGAAAAAATCCTTTTACTGTGATTTCTCTCTCATTTCTTATTTTGCTTCAAAGCGTTGTAAAGTTTCCTTGTATTTTGTATAATTATTATATAAAGAACTTTTTAACAGGCAGAGGTGACAATATGCAATTAAATCAATTCAGATTTTTAGTAGCAGTAGAGCAGTACGGCTCTATTTCTCGTGCAGCTCAAGAACTGTACATTTCCCAATCTACAGTCAGCTTAGCACTAATCAATTTGGAGGAAGAGCTGGGCACCACTATCCTCAATCGCAGTAAGCGCGGCGTTTCCTTTACAACAGAAGGCAAAGCGGTATTAGCTCGGGCAAAGGCTATCATAGAAGAAGTAGACGCTCTACTGGCAGCCGGTTTTAACAGTGATGAACTTACCGGCGAGGTGCGTATCGGCGGCAGCAGTCATTTTTGCATGAATATTATTACTGATGTAATGATTCAGGTAAAGCGGCAGTATCCAGGACTTTACGTCCTGACGCAACGCCAATACATTAAAGACATTATTAAAGCTGTCGCACAAAAGGAACTGGATTTGGGGTTCATCAATTTTAATTCACTCAATGAAAGCGATATCATTACAGAACTGCATCGTTATCATTTGGAGTACAAACAAATCTTCCAAGATCGGCAATGTATTTGTGTGGGAAAAAATCATCCTCTGTGTGATAAAAAGCAAATTGCTTTTTCGGAACTTTTACAATATGATTTAGTTTCCTTAGCTTTCAAAATGGATGAACTGACCTACAATTTTTTTAAACAACGAGGCTATCAGCGAGAAGTGGTTTCTATCAACGATTTGGCCAATCTGCGTAAGTATGTGGCCAGTACTGAAGCGATGTTAATTATGCCAGAAAAAGAGATTGAAAACAGCAATCGAACCTACAGCGTACAATTATATAAGTTAGATGTTCCAGAATTTGATGTTACAATGTCCATCGGCTGGCTTCATCATGGTGATCATCCCATGACATCTCCGGAACAAAAGGTAATAGAATTGCTAGAACGAGAAAGCCAGCGTTTTCAGGATATGAACGGTTGAAAAATGTAAAAATGGATTGTAAACAGCCCCTAAAAAAATTGCTG
>DKVF01000081.1:16136-47545 GCA_002491065.1 Peptococcaceae bacterium UBA7185 | reverse complement strand
CAGCAATTTTTTTAGGGGCTGTTTTATCGTCCTGTACAAACCCACTTCATGAGGAATGAGATGAATCAAAGCGAATTTATTTATTCCCTCTCTTTAATGATTTTATTTTTCTTTTTCATGTAAAGAATTATATTCAAAATAAGTTGTACATCTTCTTCTGTCAACTCTACCATTTCTTCTAAGATTCGTTGCTGCATGAAAGTCAGCTCAATACTCCCAAAAAAGTGTGCCAAAGTAATATCGAGGGCATCACAAATACATTGTAATTTTCGTATCGGAGGAACTATCCTGCCATTTATGACTTTATTGATATAACTGTTTGAGTACTCCAGTTTTTCGCCTAGCTGCCGCTCTGACATATTTTTCGTCGCTAGTATCGCTGCCAGCCGGTTTCCAATAAAATTCTCCTCCATAAGACGCCCTCCTTTTTAATCATGTGTAAAAAGAATACAACATAACAAAAATCCCTGTGCGTATTTTAAAGAAGTTTTTATTGCATTATTCGTATTTTAAAGATATAATTTATTTAAGGTAAAAACCACAAAAGGGGAATATTAATGCTGCCCAAAAGAAGTGAAGTAAACAATATCAAACAAATGGTGCTAATTTCTCAATCGGCAGACCCTGCGGAACGAATACTGCTAAACCTGTTTCACTCGTATCTCTCTGATTTACAAACCCAAAATCCTAACAGCTTAATAGAACACAAGCTATTAACTATTATTCAGGCATATAGTGAATTTGGTTTAGAGTGGCATAGAGATTTTTTTCTCGCACTAAATGGTTTAGATATCTCTCAGAAAAAAGCTTTTTATGACCAGATAGACTTTAACGCCATGCAACAAAAATCAACCAAAGATGTATTACGTCAAATAATATATTGGCGTAGTTGCAGAAGAAATCCCTTACATCCTACAAAAGCAGAGATTATAGATGTTATCCATCAAATCTGTCATCACCCGAAAGTAAGAAATTCTTATTTCTTTGTGAACGGTCCACATACTTATCATTTGTACTGGCAACAGGATTACTGGCACTTAAAAAATTGTCAGAAAAACTTAGTCTGGCACTTAAACCAATAACATAAGGAGCCCCTTCCCACCGCGAAGAGGCTCCTTGATTCATTAAAATAATTATTGTTGTTTGTTCAGCAGCTGTTCTGGAACTGGAGGCTGATAAAAATCATCTCTGCTCATCACAGACAAATCTAAACTGCCAACCAAAACAGCAAGCGTCAAAAAAGCATTGCAGCAAGAATAAAACAGCTTTTTCACCTTTCACTCATCCCCTTTCTGATAATAAGCTATCAATAACGCCAGCGCAGCTAGAACGTCTCCTAACGCCAAGCTAAACGCATAAATATAACCATGCTGCGTAAAAAGCAGCACTGTTATCAACATGTGAACAACTTGAAAGCCAACGCAAATTTTTTTCATACGAGCTTTTTTAGATGGTGGCACTGGCTTATTGATATGCGCCATCGGCGCATATCTCAATACAATCGCCAACGAAAATATTAACAACACAAGAGAACTGGACACCAGCAAAGTCGCAGACAACAAATGTGCAACACTCATAATAACTATCATAGATAAAAAATAGGTTATCCAACTAATAACAGCACAAGCTTTACCTGTTTTTGCATGGAATCCCCCTGCAGTATAACGAATGGTTGAAAAACCCCAATAATAGCTGAGCGTTTCAGGAACCATCCGCAGAAAAATTGCAGCTACAGCTATCTCTGTATAAAAGAAAATCTTTGCCAGTAAACTGTCGATGTAATAAACATAAACGTCATAGTCTTCCTCTTTCAAAAAACAATTTTGAATAAACCATCGTGTCATCTTTTGTGCCAGTTGATAAGTCACTGTTCCTCATCCTCCATGACAGGCAAAACAATTTTTACAGTAAAAATGTACTGTTCCCACTCTAAGTGGCAACCACCGTCATATTTCTCCACAATGTTTTTCACAATAGACAACCCAAAACCATGCATTTTTTTATCTTGCTTTGTGGTTTCCAGCACATCTCCTTCTATTATAATTTCATTAGAAGTAGCATTTTGTACAACAATATAAAGAAAATGACCTTTTTGCACCAGTCGAAAAAAGATGCGGCGAAACGCTTTATCCTCAATTTGCTCCACGGCCTCCAACGCATTGTTTAAGACGTTGGAACACAATGAAGACAAATCTTCTATAGCCATTTTAGACTGATTTAACTCCACAGAAATATAACTTTGAAAATTTGCATGTATGCGCCGCGCTTGTTCTTCTTTAATTGTAAGGATCGCATCCAGCATTGGATTTCCTGTTTGAATGACCGAAGTAAGTGCTAATTGTCCACTTTTTCGTTGTGCATATTCTAAAGCCGTCACATAAGCGTCACTTTTTATCAGACCAGCTATATAATTGAAATCATCTCTCATATCATGCCGAAGCTGCTGAAACTGCTGATGCTTTCTTAATAAAATTCTATAGTACTCTTGCTCCTGTTCCAACTGTTTTTGAAGTACGTCCATCTTCTGTTTTGTCTGAACACTATGCAGTAGCCCATCAAACAAAAAGAAAAAAGCTATTGCTATGATCACCAAAAATAAAACCGGAATCACCGTTAAGAATTCAATATTTCCAGAACGTGCGACCGCCAATGAATATTGATCAATCACAAACATCACACATACCGGAAATAAAAACAGTAAGGGGAAATATAACGGAAATACAATATCTTTCTCCTTAACAAAAACATAATTTTTCCATGTGCAAAATAATCGAATCAGCAGAAGTATCGTTAAATTTGAAAGAATTATCCCAATAAAATAATAAAAGTAAAAGCTCTCATCTCCATATATTTTCAGCGAATTTTTCAGTGGCATTAATACTAATGCATAGCAATTTTCCACCATTATAGAAATGGCTTGAAACACAAATGGAATAAACAACTGTATAAATAACTGTCCTTTATAGCATAAGGCCAGTAAAACCACTATCACAAAGTAGCCCATACGATGTACAAATTTGCTGGAAGCATACATGGATAAGTACAAGGATGCTATACCTGCCAGCAAATATACAAAAATCATCGTTCGCTTTGAAAAACGAGCTTTTTGAAAAAAATAACGAAAAAAGAAATAATATATTAATAATTCAAAAAGAACGGATAAACTATTTAACAATACCTCGGCCATGCCTTAAATCTCCTCTTTTAACAACCAATGCTGGTATTCTTTTTTTGTTTTAGCCAATTTATTTTTACTAACCGGAATTTCAATAAATTTTTTATTTCTTGGATTTTTCAGGTAAACGATTTGATTCTTTATATTATCAATATATCGGGCATTTACTAAATAACCGTTATGACAACGTATAAAGCCATAGGGTTTTAGAAGTTTTTCCTCCTGCCCTATCTGCCCCATTTTTTCATATTTTCCCAATTGTTCATGATAAATATGTAGATATCTCAAAGCGGCTTCTATATACAAAATTTCTGTAATCGGAAAATTAACAGCAGTACCCTTATAGCTTATATTATACAATGCAGCTTTTTGACCATGTTTTATATAAAACCTGTCCAATTCCTCAAAAAAGATACGCTTGTCGAAAGGTTTTGTTAAAAATTGAAATACACCCAACCGGCACGAATGAATAAAATACTGCATATAGCTTGAAACAAAAATAATGATGATATCTGGAAAACGCTCCTGCATAATTGGAACAATATCAATTCCCGACAGTTCACCCAATTCAATATCCAAAAATAATAAATCTATCTTCCTATGGCATGCCAGTAACGATTCTCCATTTGAAAAGGCTTCAAAAATAAATTCTCCACATTGATGAGAGACTGTATATTCCGTTAATAATGCTTCTATTTCCTTATGAATTTCTGGATTATCATCACATACTACAATTTTGGGTATCTGTTCTAGTTCCAACATTTTCATACATCTCCACTTGATCGTATAGGTACTATATATCATAGTATATTTTTGTAAATCTTTATCAATATTCTGGTAAAATTTCGTTTATTATAATATAAAGTTTTCGTGAATGCAATCAAAGTGTCATAATTAACCCTCTAATTGTCATGGATGAACTGGCATCAATTGTTTTTCTGATAACAGCCGAGATATGAGGCGTTCGTATAGAATTGTTGAAATATAACTAATTGTGTCATTTACTTGGTTAAGTATGACAGTTCTGTTGAAAAGCAAAAAGAAAGCTGTTATAGTGCAAATAAGGAAAGCTTTTCTTAATTTTATTGGCCAACAAAGAAAATCGAGTATAACTGAATTGAGTATTGTTAAGCTATGAATGTAAAGAAGTACCGCGTTGAGTGACAGCAGAGTACAATTGCATTAGGTAAAAACAAAACTGAAAAAATGATAATTGATATATGATTTTTATGTTTTTGACACATAACTTAACAAAAATTTATCAGAATTTTAGGAGGTAAATTTTAATGAAAAAAGGATTAAAAAAAATAGTTGCAACTGTTTTGACAGCGGCAATGGCTATGAGTATAGGAATGCCAGCGTTTGCAGAAGCAGAGTTTGAAAATCCTGCAAACGATGATATGGTAGCTACATCAGAAACATTACAACAGGGTGATTTAGAACCGACGGTTGCACAGGAAGAGGCCATTCCATTTACTATAAAAACAGCAACAGGAACGAATACGCAGTATTGGGACAAATATGATGCCAAGTTTACTTTTACTGCGTCAGCAGATGTGGCTTATAGCAGTGATTTAGGAAGATATGTGATATCTAATATTGCTCTTTCAAGACCAAGTGTTTCTATCAGAAATGGTGCAACTGCGACTATCACTATGCCGACTTACACAATGATTGATGGTGGCAGGCATGCTTATATCAAAGCGACAGCAACAATACAAAATTCAACTGGTTGGAGCACAGATAAGACTGTTGTGATGTATTTGATGGCAAACAGCAGCGGAAATTTAGTGCTGACAGAAAACGCGTAATTTCCTAGAAAAAGAACACGTGAAATTTTTTCGCTTATACGTGAAAAAGACAATCACTTCTTGACAATGTAACAAAATCTTTTCGATATGGATAGTTGTGACGTATCCCGACTATTCTGTTTGTATATCAAACGGAACAGTCGGGGTCGTTTTAGGCGGTCGTATCTATCGGGTAAAAGTTACAGTGATTGTTTGGGAAGAAACAGCATCAGAAACACGAACTATACAATGTGTAAATTGCTCCAATCCAATATTAAACGGAACTCCGGCTTGGATAGCGAGCAATTATTTGCATGAAATTGGCTGAAAATAATAAAATATGCAGAAAGGTATGTGATTCATTATGAAAAAATTTTTTAGAAAAGCAACTGCAATCGTCGCGACTGTTACCATGTTGGTTACCATGACGACACCGACTTTTGCAGCAGAAAACAATGCAGTCTCAGAGCCGCTGAGTAACGAGGCGGTAGCCTTTTTACAGGAGCATGGTGTAGATCCCTCCATCTTTGAAGTATCCGCATATGCACTGATGGATGAGGAAACGGCCATTGCAAATTCTTACAATGAAAGTGTGCTGGCATTAAAAGATGCGGCAGAAGCAAATAATTTTACAGATGAACAAATTCAGGAGTATGTTGATGGTTTGATTTCAACTCCGACAACTGTTGTCTCTGGGAGTGAAAGCGGAATCGAGCCTTATGCTGATAATCAGCCTTCTGCAGACAATCGACCAAAAGATGATGGGATTGGTTATGAGGTGAAATCTAATTCTGGATACTATCAGGAAACAGCGTATGCAACGTTACCTACAGTAAACAGAGCTGCATCTAGTGGTTTGAAAAATGCGGGATATTTATTTTATACAGTCTATGGGAACACGGATTGGTGTATTGATGTAGGATTAGGCTATGATTCTGGTTGGGGTGGAGAGGCTTGGAGAGGTTGCTATACTATTCCAGGTGAAGAAACACTTTCAGGAAGTGCAATCAGTACATTAAAAGCAGGCTCAAAAGTATATTTAAGTGCAGTTGTTGAGACAAACAATTATTTGCGTTTTAGAGTATTGGATGGAAATAACTTTAGTATTGTACATTATGATATTTCTTATTATGTGGGGGACAAAGGTATTTATCGTACCAATGCAGCGTTTAATCGTCAAATTACTTTATGCAATCCAGATAAAAACTTTAACACAGGTGCATATTTAAGAAATGGACAGTTCAGTGATGCCTATATCTATTCTTCAAGTGGTTATAGCAAGACGATAGCAAGCAATACCGTTTCTAATCATCGGGGAAGATTTGGCACGAATAGTACCAATGCAAAACAGGTTACGGTGAACAGTCATGATCCATGGTATGCTGAAAATATTAGTATTAATTTTTAGTGCAGAATAAAAAGCTGCCACATTGCGTATAGAATTACGCAATGTGGCATTGTATGAAAAGAAACGTTCTGTTTACATAATACGTCTATAAAAGAATAGCACGCAAGGAGGAATTTACATGGAAAAGAAATGGATTGCTGCCACAGTATTGTCGGCATTTTTATTGACGGGTGCGCCGACAGCGGCCATGGCGCAGAATGTCACAGTGACGCTGCCGACATTTCCGGTCACATTGAATGGCTATGAGATGCAGCCCACCTATGACGAATATCCGGTGCTTGTCTATCAGAATATCACCTATTTTCCTATGACCGGCTATTATGGAGGATTCTTAGGATTGGATACACGCTGGGCTGATAATACATTGACCGTGAAAAAGGAGTTGGCTACCAGCAAAAACTTGCGTTGGTATGAGAAGAAAGAGGCCAATAAAAACAAATATACAGCCAGTGTTGCAACCTACAATATTGTGGTGAACGGAAAGAAGATTCAAAACAGCAAGGAGCAATATCCATTGCTGCGGTTTCGGGATGTGACTTATTTTCCGCTGACCTGGCGTTTTGCAGTGGAAGAATTTGGTTGGGAGTATACCTTTGACGCAAAAAGCGGACTAAAGATCAACAGCAAGTCGGAGATTGAAATAAATGGAAAATTACAACTCTATGCCATAAAAGACAATATTGCAATTGGGTATCCATTTAATACATATGGAGACCAATATATCTTTACCTATAAACAGGGGAATGAACCGGAAAAAGAATTCACTTTAGAGTCACAACTGCAAGACGGGGATTATTACTTTTATGCGCAAAAGGATGAAAATGATTGTCTGCATCAGGCTGAGATAGATATGAAACTGAAACCATCCATTGAAGGAAATATCTTAACACTACCCTGTGTGCGTCAGACAGCGGAGAAAGAAAATTTGATTCTGAAAATTGACTTTGTAAAAGGTGAGATTATCAGCAAAACTGCTGTGTAAAAAGTTTGATAACCCACTACAAAGCTGCTGTCCTGCATCATTGCTATGGTGGCAGCTTTTTTTTGCAAGGAGCTGTAAAAAAATCCAAAAGAACAGCTATGAATGTCACCAGTCGGTGTCATCATGGCTATTCTTTTTGAAACTTCCCCTTCTTTTTCGCTTCCATTCAAAATCTCAATGATATATATTAATAAAATATTCTTTTGATTCTCATAAACAAAATGTACAATAACAATATCGTAATAATCCAAATAGTCTTGCGCGATAGAGAATCGCGTCTTAAAAGAATGGAGGAGATTTAATGATCGCTAGCATCGATGTGAAAAAATGTGTGGGCTGCGGCAACTGTGTGAATCGCTGTCCGCTGGATGTCATTCGCTTGAATGAACAGAAAAAGGCTTATATAGCTTATCCGGAGGATTGTATGACCTGTTATATCTGTGAGCGGTACTGTCCGGCAGGTGCTATTTATGTGCATCCTTTCCGGGAAGCACTGCCAAAAATTTTTACACAGGAATATTAAGAGAACAATGAGAGGTGACAACAATGGAAAAAAAACTATTAGAAACCGATGTATTAATTATCGGCGGCGGTTCTGCCGGTATGTGGGCAGCCAACCGTTTTAAGGATTTACAGCCAGACAAAGAGGTTGTAATTGTCGATAAAGGACCTAAAGATTGGGGCGGTCTGATGACCATGGCTGGCGGTGATTTTGACGCAGTGATGCCTGACGAGAACATTGCCGACTGGATGGAAGATTTTGTTTATTATTTTGACGGTCTATGCGACCAACCCTTGATGGAAGAAATTTTGAAATGTTCTTTTGACCGTATGCAGGATTATCAGCGCAATGGCTGCACATTCTTTAAGAAAGACGACGGCTCCTTAAAGAGCGTACCTCAGCGAGGATTACCCCATGTGAAATTGTATCCTGCACAGTTAAAAGGCCGGGGCGGCGAAATGATGGTGCGCGCACTGGTGGAACAGCTGCAGCAAAAAAATGTAAAACGTCTGGGCCGCATCTTAATCACAGATTTGCTCAAGCAAAAAGAACGTGTAGTTGGCGCTGTAGGCTTCGATACCTTAAACGGTGATTTCTATGTCATAAAAGCCCAAGCTGTCGTCGCAGCAACCGGTGTGGGCGGCTGGAAAACATCTTATGGAAAAAATACGCCTACCGGTGAAGGCGTCGAACTGGTATATAAAGCGGGAGCACGCCTGAAAGATTTTGAATTCAGCAGAGTTTGGAACATGCCCAAATATTTTGGTTGGGAAGGACAAACCACTCTAATGCCGCTGGGCGGCCGTTTTGTCAATGCTCTGGGCGAGCCTTTTATGGAAAAATACTCACCAATATTGAAAGCAAATACCGACCCCCATTTTACCACCATTGCCATGGCTATGGAAATTCGTGCAGGACGGGGACCTATTTATTTTGATATCAGTCAGATTAATCCTGATGATCTGGTACTGTTAAAACCGCAGAATGGCTGGCAGCTGATGAACTATGAAAAGCTGCGGGATCTGGGTATGGATTTATTCCGGGACAATACCCAATGGGTACCGCAAATGACTATTTCCTATGGTGGAATGGACGCCGGTATTCATGGCGAAACCAATGTACCTGGCCTATTTGCCGCAGGTACGGCCAGAAGTACAGAGCCAGGGGTATATGCAGGAGGTTTTGCACTGATGACCACTTCCGTAACAGGCTATTTAGCTGGTGAAGGGGTTGCCCGTTTTCTCGAGGAACAGCCTCAGGTGGAAATTACATTGGATGAAGATGAAATTTCTTCCCTGCAGAAAGAAATTTATGCACCGTTGGGCAAGGATGGCTTATCACCAAAAGCCGTGCTGACAGAAATTCAGCAAATTATGTTCCCCTATAATGTATCTATCATAAAAACAGAGACAGCTCTGCAGGATGCGCTGCACCGTCTGAAAACATTACAGTTGACCAAAATTCCGCAAATGGCCGCCAAAGATGCCCATTATCTGCTGAAACTGCGGGAAGTACGCGCTGTTGCTTTTGTCAGCGAATTATATCTGCGTGCCTCCCTAGAACGCAAAGAATCCCGCGCCGGTCATTATCGGGAGGATTATCCGCAGCGCGACGATGCCTATTTGGGCTGGCTGACCATCGAGCAGGATGCCGCACAGCAGATGCAATTTGCCTGGGAACCAGTCCCGACAGCACAATATAAATATCCCATTACCCGATACTATTCGGATAACTTTACGTTTATAAAAAAAGATTAATCGTTTCTTTGATACTTGACAAAAACTCTGCAACGCATCCCCTGCAAGCCTGGCAGATCAGGCTTGTAAGAGATGCGTTTTATTAATGCAATTATTCACAAGATTCATTATGCTACTTATTTTGTATTTAAAATATCAATAATAAACATTGATAACGTATTCTTTTCATTTCTATAAGCTTACAGTATGATAAAGCTATCAAAAGGAACAGAACATTGGCCAGTGAAATCTGTCAGAAAAACAGAAAAAGTCTTGCAAACAGTACACTGCAATTCTGAAAAAAGAAAATGGATTTATAAAACAGTTAAATATTTTGCAGACTTTTTCAATAATTTGCACGTTTCCAATATACGGGACCGCAAATACTATGTGAAAAAACGAAATCAAATTATATGAAACAAAAAGTTATCATGGCAAACGTTAAATTGAAAGCGTTTTCTATGAAGAGGAGGAGATTGTGATGACTGCCAACGCACAGGCAAAAAAACAAAAAAATACAATGTATTATGTACATTCTATCATTTCATTGATTATTATGTTTGGGTTCGGTCAACTGCCCGCAGTAGAACCTCTTACACCACTGGGTATGAATTTAATCGGTATTTTCTTAGGCGTTTTATATGGATGGGTATTTATTGATATCGTATGGCCCAGTATGGCTGGCCTTCTGGCATTAATGCTGATTGGCGGCATGAAGCCTAAAGCACTGCTGAACGGCAGCTTTGGGGATCCTATCGTTGTGATGATGTTCTTTATCTTCGTCTTCTGTGCTACCATTAATTATTATGGACTATCAAAATTTATTTCACTCTGGTTTATCACCCGTAAGTTTGTGAACGGAAAGCCGTGGGTTTTCACCTTTGTATTTTTAGCTTCCATTTTTGTGTTGGGCGGTTTAACTAGCGCTTCACCTGCAGCTATTATCGGCTGGAGCATTCTATATGGAATCTGCGATTTGTGCGGTTACAAAAAGGGCGATGGTTATCCAACCATGATGGTATTCGGCATTGTATTTGCCGCTCAAGTGGGAATGTCCATGATTCCGTTCAAACAGGTGCCGCTGACTGTTATGGGAGCTTTTGAAACCATGTCGGGCATCAATATTGAATACGGAAAATATATGTTAATTTCCATCATTTGCTGCATCGTTTGCTCATTATTGTTTATCTTCATCGGCAAATATGTATTTAAGCCGGATATGAGTAAGCTGATGACGCTAGATACCAGCAAACTGGATCAGGATGGTACCTTGGTTTTGAATAAAATACAGAAAATCGTATTATGCTTCCTTTTTGCGTTGGTGATCATGCTGTTGATTCCCAGCTTCTTGCCAAAATCTTTCTTCCTGACCAAATTTTTATCAGCCATCGGCAACACAGGGATTTGTATTTTCTTAGTTACAGTTATGTGTTGTATCAAAGTGGACGGTAAACCGCTCCTGCCATTCAAAAAGATGGTTGACTCCGGTGTCACATGGGGCATCATCCTACTGCTTGCACTGGTGCAGCCTCTATCCGCTGCAATGAGTGCAGAGGAAAGCGGCATCACCGCCATGTTAATGGCAGTGTTAGATCCAATCTTCGGCGGTCGTTCTCCAATCTTTTTCATGATTGTAATCGGACTGATTGCCACTGTCGTAACCAACTTTATGAACAACGGCGCCATTGGAGTTGCCCTGATGCCAGTGGTATACAGCTATTGCACAGGTGCAGGGGTTGATCCCCAGTTGTCGGTCATTATGGTCGTTATGGGTGTTCATCTTGCTTTCTTAACACCGGCCGCCAGTTCCAGCGCAGCGCTCTTACACGGCAACGAATGGTGTGATACAGCTGCAATCTGGAAAACAGCGCCAGTAATCATTCTAGTATCCTGGCTGGCAATTACACTTGTTACAGTCGCATTGGGAAGCTTCTTGTTTTAAAACCTGAAAAAATACAGAAAATTTAAACACTACAAAATATAAAAGAAAGAGGTGTTGGCTTATGCCACCAGTAATTGATAAAGAAAAATGTGTGGACTGCGGAACCTGCGCACAAATTTGTCCATTAGATGTAATCCGCTATGCAAAAGATGAGAACGGTAAAAAACATGTCGTTGTAAAATATCCTTATGAGTGCTGGCACTGCCGGGCTTGTGTGAAGGATTGTCCAAAAGATGCCATTACCATGCGTTATCCATTGTCTCATATGATGTTCGCGATGGAAATTCCGGAAGAAAAAAAGAATTAATGAGAGAGGTGTAGAATCATGGAAATCAAAATTCGTAAAGATATTGTAAAAACAGATTATTTAATTATCGGCGGCGGCGTAGCCGGTTTGCAGTCAGCCATCACAGCAGCAGCCCTGGGCGTTGATGTCCTGATAGCAGAAAAGGCAGATACACGGCGTTCCGGCTCCGGCTGCGGCGGCAATGACCATTATATGTGCTATATCCCCGAATGCCACGGCGACGATTTTCAAAAAGTTCTCAGTGAAATCGGGGAAGGTATGGAAGGCGGTCCATGGCAGGATCCGGCCATGCTAAAAAAAATGATGCTGCGCACAAAAAGCATCGTAGAACGTTGGGAATCCTACGGTATCAATATGAAGCCAACGGGCGAATACCGGTTTGAAGGACACACCATGCCGGATCGGCAATGCTATCATTTAAAATATGACGGTCACAATCAAAAAATGTGTCTGACTAAGGAAGCTCGCAAAAACGGCGCGAAAATTATGAATAAAGTATTTATCAATGATATTTTGACCAACGATGAAGGCCGCGCTGTAGGCGCAATTGGTTTTAGTCTGGCCGAGGATGAACCGGAAATTATCGTATTCCAGGCCAAAGCAGTGCTGGTAGCTACAGCCCAGGCCATGCGCATGTATCCCAACGTAAACCCTGCTTTCATTTTTAACACCCACAGCTGTCCGGCTGCTGCCGGTGGCGCCGCCATTGCATACCGGGCAGGTGCCAAGCTGGTCAATATTGATGTTCCTTACCGTCATGCTGGGGTGAAAGGCTTTGCACGTTCTGGAAAAGCTACCTGGTTCGGCGTACTGTCCGATATCAACGGGGATTCCATCAGTCCTTTCACTGACAAACCGGATCGCAAACGGGGCGATGCCATGATGGATATTTATCCCGGAATTTTCGGTGACCGCCTGGAAAGCGCCCAGGGTCCTACTTATATGAATTGCACCAGCTATACCGAAGAGGATCATGCTTATCAGCATCAGCAGTTCCAATGTGAAGGCATTGACTCTATCACCGATTATTTAGACCAAAGAGGTATCGACTTACACAAAAGTATGATTGAATTTGGTACTTACGATTACTCTTTAGCCCAACGGGGCATTGATATCGACTTAAATGCCGGCACCAATGTACCGGGAATTTATGCAGCAGGCATCTGCTGCGGCAACGTGCGCGGCAATATCACCAGCGCTTCTGTTTGGGGTGATATCGCAGCCGAATCTGTAGCCGAATATGTAAAAACAATACCAGAATATGATGTAAGCAAGCATCCACTGATTCAGCAAAGAGCTGATTTTTACAATGAATTGATGAATCGTCAAAACGGTGCACAGTGGTTGGAGGCTAACTCATCTCTTCAGGTTATCATGAATGATTATATTGGCTTGAAAGTACGCTCTGAAGATATGATGCGGGCTGGAATCAAATATCTAGCTGATTTAAAATCCTATGCAAAAAAAGAAATTGGCTGTGAAGACGCCCATCAACTCATGCGCACTATGGAATTATTTGATCTGATTGATTTGGCCGAAGCTGTCGCCATCACTTCCCGCAATCGTAAAGAAAGTCGCGGCATGCACAAACGGATTGACTACACTTTCACCAATCCATTGTTAAATAATAAGTTCCAAACGATCCGCAAAACTCCTGACGGAGAAGTAATACTGGAATGGCGCAATAAAGTGAAATAAAAAATCTTTAAAGCCCCATTTGCTGATATTATAAGCAAATGGGGCCTTTTTGCGCCCTAACACATCAATCGAATGACGTACTTTTTAAACCACTATTTCATTTTTTCATACAACTGTTGAAAACCTCGAAAAGTGCTGTCACTGACTACATGTTCCATACGGCAGGCGTCCTGTTCTGCAATTTGTGGATCAAGTTGCAAAACTTCCGTTAAGAAAACTACAAAAAACTGATGCCGCTCGTAAATCTGTACAGCTTTTTCTTCCCCCTTTGGGGTAAGGAAAATCATCTTATGCGCATCCTGATAGAGGTAGCCTTTTTCTTTGAGCAGTTTAACCGCTCTGCTGATGCTCGCTTTGGTATACTGCAGACTTTCCGCAATATCAGTAGCCCGCATAGCCCTGTTTGCGCTGCAGCAGCAAAATGGTTTCCAAATAATTTTCTGCTGATTCTCGTAATTTCATAAAATCTATTCCTTCGCCCTATGATTTACAGGACGTATCACTTTCTTAAGAATTTTTGCTGCATCATAACACCTCGCTTGCAGCGGGGTTGACTTAACGGGCAATGATTGCCGCAGCCGCTACAATATTCATTTTCCAACGTCTGTTCCTCACTAGATACTTCTGATTCCATATCCGAAAAATATTGTGTCCCATTGGTTATTTCCGATGAAGCTTGATACTTCCTACTCAGTTCATCCGTGTTAAAGGTATGGAGCATGTCATGCATATGCTCATGCATATGACCATGTATATGCTCTCCCCACTCTGCACGGCGATCTGCCCTCCGCGCTCTGAGTTGCCTGTTGTTATCGACCTGTCCCGCAGCACAGAGTTGCTCTAAATGTGCAATCATGCGGCTAAAATAGTCATATAGTTGCTCCTGTTCTTCATCAGAAAAGCAACTGAAAATCTCATAATTAAACTCCCCATTATTTACTTCCGGTCTGGCTGTTTTTCCTAATTCAGTCAGCGTTATCTCTACCACCCGCTTGTCTGTCTTGGACTGGCTCCGAAGAATATATCCTTTTTTTTCTAATTTTCCTAACAACTCACCTAGCGATTGGGAGCGCATACCTAAAATTTCTGCCAATTCTTTTTGTGTTGCCTTCTGCTTACGCTGCATCAGCCTTAGAACGCGTCCCTGACCACTGTAAGAGTTGGCAAAGGGATCACTTGTTTTATGGTATTGATGCACGTATCTTGGAATCAACCAATGCAGCCGCATAAACTGTTCAACTAAAACCAATTCTTTTTCACTCATTCTACAAACTCCTTTCAAGCCGCCGAAATCATTTCGCGATTTCCATCGGGGTAGATAATGATATAGAGATTACTGCAAACCGGTAAGAACCCAGTTAAAATATGCTGCCGATTAAAAAAATCAATTTGCTGTACCATTTTTCCGTCTTGCTCGATGGCTGTTAGACTGCATTCGACCAGAGCGCCATCTACATCCTTTGTTTCTTGTTCAGCTAAATTCCAGAGATATTCTATCAGTATTTCAGGCAATAGCTTCCGAAGTTCTTCGGCTATTATTGTATCATTTGTATTCAAGATGCTCATTTCTCCCTTCAAGATAAGTAGGTACCTTTCTTTTTTATATTATAAAGGTACCTACTTATCTTGTCAACAATAAAATTAAGGTACCTGATAATTTTATAATTTTCTGGCTTCATATTGCTGTTACCTGCTCTTTTGCATTACATTTTGAACGCAAAATAAGCTATGCACCAGATATTTGATGCATAGCCCATCCTCTTTCCCTATTATATTGCAGCCAACTCTTCATACAGATAATCGTTCAGTATTTTAATGTACGTACCTTTCATACCCAATGAACGTGCGTCGATAACACCTGCGCTTTCTAGTTTGCGCAAGGCATTCACAATCACCGAACGAGTCAATTTGTATTCCTCAGCCAATTTACTGGCCACCAAAAAGCCCTCGCTGCCGTCAATTTCATTAAAAATATATTTTACTGCCTCTAATTCGGAATAGGATAGCACTTCCAAGGCCAATTGCACAACATTTTTCTTGCGCGCTTCCGTTTCTGCTTTACGGCTGGCTGCACGAATCATCATCACCGCCGCCAAAGTTGCGGCATATTCTGCAAGCAATTGTCCTTCCACAGAAAATTCTTCCTGCTCCCTGCCGCAAATCAACATACCTAGCTGCTCCGACTGATTCACAATAGGTAAAAGCGCCAAACAATTTCCATTGTGCCACTGGTTGTACATCGGTTGGCGGATCGAAAAAATCCATTCCTGATTATCCTTGCAGCACTGCTTATCCTCCAATTCCTTCCGGCTAAAAATCTGCATGGTTTCTGTATCACTAAAACCCAGTAATTCACCACTTTGATTCATAATATACACACTGCATTGTAATACACTGCGCAATTCTTCTGTCGCATGCTGGAAGTCCAGCGCATCAACCGTAGCTTTCTGCATTAGATGATGCATCGTTCTGTTTTTTTCCAATACTTTTTCCATTTCCATTTTTTCTTCCTCCTAATCAATCACATTTCCAAGATAATAGTATTATTACCATTGATTTACATAATATTCATAGAAGGCAAAATTTTATTCAGGAAATTATATCCGCCCATCTAAACTAATTTCTAATAAGTGCTCTAAATCCTCCATTGTAGCAACCGTATTAATAGCATCCCGCATACGGGCGGCTCCGGGCAAACCTTTATAGTACCAAGCAATGTGCTTACGCATTTCCTTCATTGCAACCCGCTCACCCTTTTCCTCGCAAATCAACTGGGCATGATGGGTTATCACCTGTCGACGCTGCTCCAATGTCGGCTCCTCCTCATAGCCGCCAGTGCGCAAATACTCTATCATTTGCCGATACAACCACGGGCGTCCCAGCGCGCCGCGCCCCAACATAATACCATCACAGTTTGTCTGTTCCAGCATTGCCTTGCCATCCTCCGGTGCAAAAATGTCACCGTTGCCAATCACTGGTACCGTAACAGCCTCTTTTACCTGACCAATGATATTCCAATCTGCTTTTCCACTATAATACTGCATACGCGTGCGACCGTGCACCGCAATCGCGCTGGCGCCCGCCGCTTCCATCCGACGGGCAAATTCTACAGCATTCACAGAAGCGTCGTCCCAACCCTTGCGGAATTTCACCGTCACTGGTACATCAACCGCCTTTACCATAGCGGACACAATCTCCGCTGCCAATTCTGGGTTGCGCATTAAAGCAGAGCCCTCGCCGTTATTCACCACTTTAGGCACCGGACAGCCCATATTAATGTCAATGATCTGCGCCCCATATGCCTGCATAATCCTGGCTCCCTCTGCCATCACATCTGGCTCCGAGCCAAAGATCTGCATACTCACAGGCTGTTGTTCACCTTTCATATTCATAAGAAGATACGTTTTTTGATTGCGATAGGTCAGCGCCTTTGCGCTAATCATTTCCGTATATACCAAACCACAACCATATTCTCTGGCAATCAGCCGCGAAGGGCGATCGCTGACTCCAGCCATAGGCGCCGCTACAACCGGATTTTCCTGCAAAATTTCTCTGATTTTGTTCATTTTCTTGCTCCCGTTTTTATTTTTCCCATCATAGCAGATTCCTGCCACAGACGCAAGAAAAAAATCATCTAAAGAAACTATAAATCGACTATAGAAAAAGATGACCCTGTGAATCGCGGAGTCATCTCACCTTTTCTAATCAAATTATGCATATCTGAAGAAGAATCGCCAGCCTTACATAGAATCGTGTATCTTTTGTGATAATTTTTCGCTCTTATTCCTCTGCTGCTTTCTGGATACAGGTAAGCGCATTCAGACTGCGAGGGTACCCGATGTATGGCAGACACTGTGAAACGACCTTTTCCAGAAACGCTCTATCATTTCCCATATTCATATTGCCTTTGGCATGCGCAATCAACTGCGGTTCACAACCGCCCTGCGCCATCAAAAAGCAAAATGTAATCAATTCGCGCTGCGCAAGGTCCAACCCTTTGCGTGTATAATAATCACCAAAGCAATTGGCCGCAAGCCAGCGATTGATATGTCCTGCTTTCCACGCCTCTCTCATATGCGCTCCAAAAATTTCCGCCTGCACTTCTATTCCCTTCTCCAAGCGATTGTCAAGGTTAGTGGTTGCCTGTCCTTCTAAAGGCAGCTCCACACCCTGCTCTGACAAAACATCGTTTGTCGCATACAAGAAAGACAGAATCCTGCCGTAGCCCAAATAATCCGTCGCCTGGTACACAATCTCTTTCACCTCTATTGGTGTAACGCCGTACGTTAATGCGTTTGGAAGCATTTCTTTGTAAGCGTCCAAACCGCCGCAACCAATCAATGTCGCCAAAATCGCCAAATAACGGGTATGTTCTGGAAGCTGCTGTCCTTCCTCATGTACTACCTCATCAAATGCAAACTGCTCAAAGCGTTCCATAAACTCTGAATCTGTTTTGTATAAATTCATTTCCATCTTTCCTTTCAAATTTTGGATTGTCGATCAATATTTTCTTCATTCAGTATTATTGTATCCCAACCTATTTTCAATGTCTAATACCTATTCTTCATCCATAAACATGCCTTTAAAGTATGGAAAAAACTTAACCTTAACCCGTCACAATTTTGCCGCAAACAAACGAAACCCCCATATTTTACTTGCTTTTAAGTCCTAAATATGTTTAACTTTTAATAACCAATCATTACAAAGCCAATGAAATTTTATGTAAGCAGTGCAAGGAGGCGATTTCCTATACCATACCAAGTCATTAATACCAACATTGTTGCCCCCTTATTTGTCAATTGGGAGGAAACTCTTATCTGGGCTTGTCTGCAGGGTGTTATGGGAAAAATCTACACAGATGATCTGATACAACCAACCGCAGCAATGGCCGTTCTAGGAGACTTTTCCTTCTTTGCAGGAGAAACAAATGCGGAACTGGCTGCTTATACGCCAAATGGTTTCGCGCCAAATTATAGAATTCTGGTGCCGCAAACAAAATCATGGCAAGAGATGCTCATGCAAGTCTATGGAAAGAAAGCCAACATCATTTCCCGTTATGCAACAAAGAAGGAAAAAGATGCTTTCAACAAAGAAGCCTTAGAACGCATCATCAAAACCTTGCCTCAAGGCTACACACTCTCCATGATGGAAGAATCCCTTTATCACAAATGCAAAGCTGAGCCATGGAGTGCTGATCTTGTCGCGCAATTTCCTGACTATACAACCTACCAGACCCTCGGAATAGGCGCAGTCATCTGCAAAGACAACCTTCTTGTATCTGGAGCTTCTTCCTACGCCAGATACCTGGACGGAATAGAAATTGAGATTGATACCAAAGAACCGTACAGACAAAAAGGACTGGCCACAATTTGCGGCGCTAAGCTAATCCTGGAATGTTTAAACCGAGATTTATATCCTAGTTGGGATGCCCATACCCAAGCTTCTCTGGCGTTGGCTGAGAAACTGGGCTACCATTACAGTCATACCTACACAGCCATAGAAATATGGAATTCTTGAAAGGAGCATTACCTTGATTATCAGACAAGAACAACCTCATGACTACGATTCCGTGTACCAGGTTGTGAAAACAGCCTTTGCCACGGCAGAACAAAGCGACGGAACCGAACAGGACCTTGTTGCCGCTTTGCGAAACAGTAATGCCTTTATCCCACAATTATCTCTAGTTGCCATCTGCGACGAAAAAATTGTCGGACATATTCTTTTTACCAAAGTAACCGTAGGCAAAGAAATTGCCCTTGCGCTTGCGCCATTATCCATTCTGCCCTCCTATCAACGTCAGGGCATCGGGCAGGCATTGATTGCGGAGGGACACCGTATCGCGCGAAAACTGGGCTACCAATATGCAATCGTTCTCGGCCATCCCCACTATTATCCCAAAGCAGGATATCAACCTGCAAGTTTATATGGCATCCAGGCGCCATTTGAAGTTCCAGACGATAGTTTTATGGCCATTAAGCTGAATCCAACAGCTCAACCGCTCGTCGGAATCGTAGAATACGACCCCGCCTTTGAAATTTGAAACACTCATTTATAGCTTACAATTTTACAACAGTAAAAACGCCCTTGGCTATATGCGAACTCACAGCCAAGGGCATTATCGTATAAATTTGTTTCTCAAAGAAAGCCTTCTGTTCTCAATATCTTTCTGCTCGATTATAAAAGCATTTTTCTGAGCTCTTCTGCAGTCTGCGGATGCAGATATGCAGGCGCAATATCAAACAACGTCTTACAACCGCGCATTCCTTCTTTATTCATTCTGTACGCAGCTCTTGCGCAAGCGACCAGAACCCCTGCGGTAAATTCAGGATTAGAATCCAAGGTCAGACTGTATTCTATGATATGCTTATGCTTTTGATTTTCTCCTGTGGTACCGCTTCGGAAAACAAACCCGCCGTGAGAAATTCCCATATGGTTCGCTTCAAATTCCTCTTTGCTGATAAAATGAACCGTCGTGTCATACTCTGCAAAATAATTGGGCATTGATTTGATTTCATGTGCAATACGCTCCAAATCCGCACCTTCCTCAGCAACCACATAACAGTCCCTTGTATGCTTCTCCCGCACAGTAAGTTGGGGCTGCTCACCATTTCTTACACGATTCAGCGCTTCCTCAGATGGAATGGTATATTGTTTTGCATTCAAGACTCCTGCAATTCTTCTCACTGCATCAGAATGTCCCTGGCTGACACCCGGCCCCCAAAAGGTATAATCTGAGCCGTTCGGTAAGATTGCCTGGGAATACAAACGGTTTAGGGAAAACATCCCCGGATCCCATCCAGCAGAAATAATGCTGACTTTTCCACTTTTTGTACTGATTTCATCGACATTGGCAAAATGTTCAGGTATTTTTGCGTGCGTGTCAAAGCTGTCAACAAGATTGAAATGTGCTGCCAACTGCGCTGTCTGCACAGGCAAATCATTGGCACTGCCGCCGCAGACAATCATGACATCAATTTGCTCTTTCATCTGTTCTGCCTGCTGCATTGAATAAACAGAAACTCCTGTCCTTACATGTACCTGATCCGGACTGCGTCGTGAAAACACCCCTACCAATTCCATATCATCCACATTTTCCAATGCATATTCTACGCCTTTTCCCAAATTTCCATAACCTGTAATGCCAACTCTTATTTTTTCCATGCTCATTCATTCCTCCACCTTAATTCAAGTTTACAGATTCAATGTGCGCTCTCAACATGATAACTGTCCTTGCAAAAATTCAAATCAACATCTATCCGCTTTTCCTGCAAATACACGCCGCATTGTGCTTTTCTGATTTCTTTATTATAACAAATCTAATTAAATTGACAATATCTTTTTGCCTTACTTTGCCCGTTTTTAAGCAAGTATAATGTATTATCCTCCCATTTATATTCGCTCTTGTATAATAAAAAACAGCTACAAAATGGAGTAAAAATCCTCCATCCTGCAACTGTTTTTAGAAATTTGTACTTCTATTACAATAGATTTGTTTTTGCGCTTGCTTACTTGAGATTTTCAACAACCAATTTTCATGGGATCAATCATCTAATTTCAGCACAGCCATGAATGCCTCCTGCGGGATCTCTACGCGTCCTACCTGCTTCATCCGCTTTTTCCCTTCCTTTTGCTTTTCCAAAAGCTTGCGTTTACGTGAAATATCACCGCCGTAGCATTTATCCAACACGCTTTTGCGCAAGGCTTTTACTGTTTCACGGGCAATAATTTTATTGCCGATGGCGGCCTGAATTGGCACTTCAAACATCTGCCGCGGAATAATCCCCCGCAGCTTGCCCACTAAGGTGCGCCCTTGATTATATGCTTTATCTTTATGCACAATACAGGAAAGAGCATCTACCAATTCCCCGTTTACCAATACATCCAGCTTTACTAATTTGGATTCCCGATAACCAATCATTTCATAATCCAGAGAAGCATAGCCTTTCGTCTGAGTTTTTAATTGGTCAAAAAAGTCATATACAATTTCACTGAGGGGCAGCTCATATTTAATATTGACACGAGTCTCCGTCATATACTCCATATTCACAAAGGTTCCCCGCTTGTCCTGGGCAATTTTCATCACTGCACCTACAAAATCAGTAGGTACCATAATAGAAGCTGCTACATATGGCTCTTCTATCATTTGAATACTGGATGGGTCTGGCATTTGCGCCGGATTATCTATCTGAATAACAGTACCGTCGGTTTTTGTAATCTGATAAATAACACTAGGCGCTGTCGTAATCAAATCTAAATCGTACTCTCTCTCCAACCGCTCCTGAATAATTTCCATATGCAAAAGTCCCAAGAAACCGCAGCGGAATCCAAACCCCAATGCAGAAGATGTTTCTGGTTCAAAGATAAGCGAGGCATCATTCAAGCGCAGTTTTTCCAACGCATCCCGCAATTCTGTATATTGATTGTTTTCCACCGGATACAATCCACAATAAACCATAGGCACAGCCTTCCGATAACCTGACAGCGGCTCCGCTGCCGGCGCATCAGCATCCGTAATGGTATCGCCCACCTCTGTATCTGTTACGTTTTTAATGCTGGCCGCCACATACCCAACTTCGCCGGGCAGTAACTGGGACACCTGTTTCATAGAAGGCGTAAATACACCCACTTCTGTCACATCAAATTCTTTGCCGTTGGCCATCATACGAATTTTCATATCACTGCGCAAAGTACCTTCCACCACGCGTACATGGGACAACGCACCGCGATAGGAGTCGTAAAGAGAATCAAAGATTAAAGCCTGCAAAGATTTTTTCTCATCCCCTTGCGGTGCGGGTACCTTTTGCACAATGGCTTCCAGAATTTCTTTAATACCAATCCCTTCTTTGGCTGAACACAAAATCGCCTCGCTGGCATCTAGGCCAATCACATCTTCAATTTCCTGCCGCACCCGTTCTGGCTCTGCACTGGGTAAATCTATTTTGTTGATGACAGGAATAATTTCCAAATCATTCTCTAAGGCCAGATACACATTGGCCAAGGTCTGCGCTTCAATACCTTGCGCAGCATCTACCACTAATATTGCACCTTCGCAAGCAGCTAAGCTGCGGGATACTTCGTAGGTGAAGTCCACATGACCCGGCGTATCTATCAAATTAATAATATAGTCCTTGCCATCATCCGCCTTATAATTGAGCCGAACTGTCTGCAGCTTAATCGTAATACCCCGTTCCCGTTCCAACTCCATATTATCAAGCACCTGATCTACCATCTCCCGTTTGGTAAGGGCACCCGTGTATTCCAAAATCCGGTCAGCCAAGGTAGATTTTCCATGATCGATATGCGCTATAATACAAAAATTACGAATTCGCTCCTGCATAATTTTTTCCTCCTCTAGTTTGCTGCAACACACATCACCGCCTGCATCTATTGTGTACCCGCTGATCTGTATTGCCACCAAAATGTCATAGTTTATATTATATCTTTTTTTGACCAGCGCTGCAATGTGTAGTTTTCTTGCATTTCTACAAATTGCATTTCGCGGAAAAAAATAGCCTTTCAGAACTGAAAACTCTTTGAAAGCCGTCAATACTGTATGAGACAAAAGAAAATACTGCTGTACCGCTGCTGGCTTTCAAAGAGGAAAACTTGTTCCGATTTGAAAAAATTTTTTTCTTTTATATTTCTTGCCCAATTAAATAATACGAAAGCTCAAGGGGAAAGGTTTTTCTTCTCCAATCGTTTCCCTGCCCAACCGCTCAATAACTTATACATCACCGTAAATATTGGCACACCTAAAAGCATTCCCAGCACACCGCCTAAGCCGCCACCTACTACGATTCCCATAAGCACCCATAGCGGCGGCAGTCCCACCGACTCGCCTACCACTTTCGGATAAATGAGATTGCCTTCTATCTGCTGCAGCACAATGATAAATACCACAAACCATACAGCCTGCATTGGATTCACTAAAAAAAGTAAAAACGCAGAGGGCACTGTCCCAATAAAGGCACCTACCACTGGTACAATTGCAGATACGCCTACCAACAAACTAATCAGAAAAGCATACTCAAAGCGGAAAATGCTCATGCCGATAAAACATAAAAATCCCAATATACACGCCTCCAGCAATTGACCGCTGATAAAATTGCTGAAGCATTGGCTAATAAGCCGCGCGATGTCCACACAGTCATCGGCCCAGCGCTTTGGCAAACAAGCGTAAACGATACGACGCGTTTGACGGCATAATATTTCTTTGCTGGATAACAAATACACAGATACAATCAATCCAATAAATACATTGGCTAAACCCTGAATAATGTTGGTAGTCACATTAAAAATCTGCGGAAATAATACAGACATCGCATTGATTGTCTGCTCCATCAATGTTTTTAACTCCTTTTCCAAACCAATCAGAATTTGATTGAAATCCAATTCTGTGAACTTAGGCAGAGGAAAACGTTCCAGCCATTGCAAAAAAGATTGTATATTTTTCACATACACGTCGCTGTTGCTAACGAGCAAGTTAACACTGCGCACCAATTCCGGTATCACAATGGCTATCACGCCACCTAAAATTCCTAAACTTAAAACATAAGCACCTATAATTGCAATAGGCTTGCAAAATTTCTGCAAAAAACGGCTCTGATATTTGCATAGCGCGCGATGAATTGCTTCATAAGGAATATTTAGCACAAAAGCAATCGCAAATCCAATAAAAAAAGGTTTCAACAAACGTAACAGTACAGCCGCACCACTCGCAAGCAAATCAATTTTATTTACAAGCAGTACTAACGCTACCGCATAAGTGATCAGCCATAAACAACTTCGGAAAAATTTTTTCTCCATTTTTTCACCCCCAACAGGCATCATGTCTCAATGCTTCTCAAGCTTATATAAAATGGGTTGTCGCAAAAATTCCTTTTACAACAACCCATTTCCAAAACCATGTCTGGATGCTGTATCTATCACACAAATCATTCATGACAGGCCTATTTTGTAGTATCTCTCGCTCTGGCTTCAATCATACATCCCGGTTCTTTCTACTGAATTCCGCCCCGCACAAGAAAAATCTTTTTCATTTTTATATGCCTTTTTCGCACTATATACAAACTTTTACGACTGTTCACCAGCCTTCACTTTAATCCACAACTCTGTGAGCCGTTCTTTCAGCACCTGATTGTCGTTGAATACCTCGTCTTTATCATAACCGTCGCGAGGCAGATAGGCTTCATTTCCTTCAAACAATCCGCCTTCTCCACTGAGTTCATCCAGTACCTCCTGATTAGAAGACGCATATCCTACGGTTTCACTATTATCCAGCGACGCATCATAAGAAAGAATATAGTTGATAAACTCATGGGCTAGTTTTGGATTCTCCGCATTGGCCGGAATCACCATACAATCGCTCCACATATTGGTGCCTTCTTTTGGCATAAAGAATCCCATATCTTCATTTTCACTTAAAATCGTAGCTGCGTCGCCGCTATACACTACCGCCATATCTTTATTGCCGTTCATCATGCCGTCAATTACTTCATCAATCACATAAATCGGCTCCATCGTCTGGCGTTGTTCCATCAACCACTGATACGCTGCCTGAATTTCCTCCTCATTCTGCGTATTCATAGAATAGCCTAACGCTTTAAAGGCTACCATAAACGCATCCCGCTCCGAATCATACATATAGATTTTTCCGGCATATTTGGTATCCTTTAGAATATTCCAGCCTTCCGCTTCCAAATCTGCCTGATCTACAGTGTTTTTGTTATATACAATCCCTACGCTGCCCCAGAAATACGGCACAGAGTATGTATTTTCCGGGTCATAAGGCAAATTGCGCACCTGTTCAGCCAAATTGGTGATATTAGGAATCAACTCCAAATCCAACTCCTGCAATGCACTTTCTTTGATCAACCGCTCAATCATATAATCAGAGGGCACTAAAATATCATAACTGTCACCGGCCTGCAGTTTGGTATACATCATTTCATTAGAATCAAATACTTCGTATATTACTTTTACACCAAATTCTTTCTCAAAATTGGAAATAACATCTTCACCGATATATTCCCCTACATTATACACCTTCAATATATCGCTGCCATATTTCTCTATGGCATCCGCGGAAGAATTCCCACCGCATCCAGTCAACAACAGCATGACTGTCAATAATACTGCAACTACTTTCTTCATTTACAGCACTCCTTTGCTTTCAAGATGAAATTTCCCAACCTTTGTGAACCGGAACATTGGCAGAATTAACATAAAGCAATATAACATATTTTAGTAGGAATTACAATAAAAAATAACTTATCATGACAGACAGTCTTGCCATCGCTTGCCACACCAAAACGCATAATACTTTTAAGTCACGTCCCTTCATTCTGCAACAAAAAACAGGGTAAGATCTTTTCTCACCCTGTCTGTTTCTGCTATAAAAAAACTGTTAAAGATGTACAAAAAACTACATCTGCTCCAAATATAATTCCCGCATTTTTGCCAATTGTTCATCTGTTAAGCCTAATGCATTTTTCAGATATCCTTCTGTGCCGCCCCAATGGGTATCCACTTCATCAAAAAATGCACCTAAATACTCTTCATGCACTTTTGTCAATGCCTCAAACAGTTTCAATTGTTCTGGCGGAATTTCCATCTTCTCTCCTGTTGCGCCCTCTGTCAGCTTATCCACCGACAATCTATTATAATTGCTCAGTAAATAATCCTGCATAATCACATCTCTGGGTACACCCAATGCCATCAATAAAGTAGCTGCTCCCACACCTACACGGTCTTTCCCAGCAGTACAATGCTGCACTACTGGCACCTGCTCTGGTTCCAGAGCAATCAGCACCAACTGTCGATACACTTCATTGCAATGAGGGTGGCCGGCTAACGTGCGATTAATCGTAGTCAGCATACGAATAGCTTCCTCTACAGATGTATGCTCAAACTGCGCCAAGTCCAAAATATTCGTGGCATTGCTATCCTCAAAGGGACGCAGTGCCTGATAAGTAACGCCAGCAATTTGTCTATCAGAATGCCCATTTACTTCATAACTGGAGCGATAATCTACCACCGTTTTCAATCCAATCTTCTGCAAAAAGGCCACATCATGGTCACTGATATTATCATGGGCGGCAGACCGCAATAATTTTCCCCATTTGGTACGCCGTCCGTCAATTGTCAAATATCCGCCTAAGTCGCGGAAATTAACCAGCCCTTCCATTTGTATTACCCTCTCTGCTATGCGAATGCGGGCTCCATTCTCTCCTACCAGTAAAAAATACGGCCTTGTCCCTGCTACCACCGGTACTATATAGTTTTCCTCATTCGTGCTTCCCAGCAACGTATCTGCAGTTTCTTGAAAATCCGGATCCTCCGCTCGATAAATTTTTACTTCTCCTAAGTTTTCACCATGCCAAGATAAACGAATGTTTCCGTCTTGTTGTTCCGCCGCTGCTTGCTGAAATCCTTCCATAACACTCACTCCTATTAAATATTTAGAATTTATTAATATATTCTATAGTATACATTATTTTAGTAAGAAAATCTACCGCACATACTTTCATACACCTGTAAAATATTTTTTTCAACTTTTTATCAGCATCAAAATATTTTTGTATCCTTTTCGGAGAATCTCCCCGCCCCGAACAGCAGAAAAGGGACCTCCATTTCTTTAGAAGTCCCTTCTGTTTATTTAAGATATTATTTTCTTGCTATCACAGCTTTTGCTTTCTTTACAATATTGTCCACAGTGAGTCCGTATTTTTCCAGCAGCTGATCTGGCAAACCTGATTCGCCAAAGCTATCCTCCACACCCACACGCGCCATAGGCACCGGACAATTTTCCACCAATACTTCAGCAACTGCACTGCCCAAACCACCATAAATGTTATGCTCTTCACAAGTAACCACTGCGCCGGTTTTCTGTGCCATTGCAACAAGCAATGCATCATCTAAAGGCTTAATTGTGCTAATGTTCACCACAGCGGCGGTTACTCCCTCAGTAGCCAACGCTTCTGCAGCTTCCACTGCTTTGCTGACCATAATACCAGTGGCTACCAACGTCACGTCACTGCCATCACGTAGCACAACGCCTTTCCCAATCTCAAATTCGTAATCTTCCCCAAAAAGTACTGGTACCTTTGGTCGACCCAAACGAATATAAACCGGTCCATCATAAGCAGCGGCGGCAAGCACAGCCTGCCTCGTTTCCACACCATCGGCAGGCACAATGACAGTCATGTTCGGCACAGCCCGCATCAGAGCAATATCCTCCAGCATCTGATGAGAGCCGCCGTCCTCCCCTACTGTCAAACCAGCATGGGTAGCAGCAATTTTTACATTTAATCGAGGATATGCAATGGAATTGCGTATCTGGTCGTAAGCCCGGCCCACTGCAAACACCGCAAAGCTGCTGGCAAAAGGAATTTTACCTGTCGCAGCAAACCCTGCCGCTGTTCCCATCAAGTTCTGCTCAGCAATCCCAATATTAAAAAATCGTTCTGGAAATAATTTTTTGAAGTCATTGGTTTTCGTAGATTTGGACAGATCGGCATCCAGTACGACAACCTTATCATTTGTTGCGCCCAATTCAGCCAAAGCTTGACCATAAGCGTCTCTTGTTGCAATATTCGCCATTTTTCCGTTCCTCCTCTAGTTCAGTTCCGCCATGGCCTGAGCAACCTGTTCTTCATTCGGCGCACTGCCATGCCATCCAGCCTGATTTTCCATATAAGATACCCCTTTGCCCTTTACTGTTTTTGCCACAATCATTGTTGGCCGGCCTTTTTCCGCTTTTGCCGCAGCCACCGCATCGGCAATCTGCTTAAAATCATGACCGTCAATCACCAGCACCTGCCATCCAAATGCAGCAAATTTGGCGTCAATCGGGTTTGGCGATAATACATCGTCAATATTACCATCTATCTGTAATCCATTGTTATCCAAAAATGCAATCAGATTGTCCAGCTTATAGTGAGCAGCAGACATGGCAGCTTCCCATACCTGGCCTTCCTGCAATTCTCCATCGCCCAAAAGCGCATACACATAGTTATCTTTTTTATCCAGCTTACAGGCCATTGCAATCCCTGTTGCAGCAGAGAACCCCGTTCCCAAAGAACCTGTAGACATATCGACACCAGGCACCTTTTTCATGTCGGGATGTCCCTGTAAATGAGAACCGATTTTGCGCAGAGTGGATAATTCTTCCGTCGGGAAAAATCCTCTGCGAGCTAACGCCGCATATAGCACAGGAGCCGCATGCCCCTTCGATAAGATAAACCGATCTCTGTCGTCCCATCTGGGATTCGCCGGATCAATTCTCAACTCTTCAAAGTAGAGATAGGTTACAATTTCAGTAGCCGACAGAGAACCGCCGGGATGTCCTGATTTTGCCTGTCCGATCATTGTTACAATGTCTTTTCTGATTTCCTTTGCCCGTTCTTTCAGCATTTGCTCATTCACTGACATATCCTCCTAATATAAAATCTGCTGGCTTGTCACACCAGCTTATGTAAATACATACTAGATATTTTTTTATTATACCATCAATCGGCTTGCTTGTTTAGTCTGAAATTTGCTCTTAGACAAAATATTTTTACGATTTCTTTTTATCCAATCCATTCATTGCCTTGCTAAAGAATAATTCTGGTTGTTTTTTCCAAAAACAGTTGGACATCGCTTGTGAAAAGTGTATAATAGAACATAGTCTTAACGAGAGGATGATTTTTTGTGAATCGTTTTTTGCCGATTTTTCTCGATACCTTTCTGGATACTCTGGCAATCTTTCCCCTGCTGCTTTTGGTTTATATATTATTGGAAGTGTTAGAGCATCGATGGGATTTATCCCAAAGCGCCCATCTACTTACCGGTCCTGTGGGACCACTGCTGGGCGCCATCGCCGGCTGCGTGCCCCAATGTGGTTTTTCTGCTGCGGCTGCGACGCTGTTTAATTACAAACGTATCAGCGGCGGCGCTTTGGTTGCCGTTTTTCTGGCTACATCCGATGAAGCCTTACCTATCTTATTAGCCCATCCCGAACATTTCACTACTGTTTTGCAACTTCTTCTCTGTAAAATAGGAATCGCCCTGTTTTGGGGATACTGCCTGTGGTTTATCACCTGGCTGCGTTATCGCCGTTCTCCTGTTTTGCAGCCTGTATTGCTCACAGAAGAATGTCATCATGAAAAAACAGAGCACTTCTCTTTTTTTCATGTTCTACAGCATACAGCCTATATCACTGCCTATCTTTTCGTCACAATGCTGATCATCAACAGTATCACTGCGTGGCTGGGAGCAGAACGTATCGGCGCATTACTTTTGTCGCACAGCATCTGGCAACCTGTGCTGGCTGCTATCGTGGGATTGATTCCGGGATGCGGCACTTCTATCTTGCTGGTATCGCTTTTTTTGCAGGGTAGTCTCTCCTTTGGCTCTGTTACCGCAGGATTATGTTCCTCTGCGGGCTTCAGTTACCTGATTTTATTACAAAAACGTAATTCTCGTACATTTTTGGCCATCATTTGCACCTTTTTTGCAGCGGCTGTATCCGGTTTACTGTTAGAACTAATCCTATAATGCAAAGAAAGGGTTTGTTGCCTAGTGATATGATACCTCTTAAGTAGACAATGGAAATAGGTTCTAAAGTATAAAAAGAAATGGTGTGTATAGAAAAATGCCTACACTTCAAAATGAAATGTAGGCATCATCTGCATTCGATTTTTGATATTTAATCTGTCTACTTGACTAGGGGCATATCATTGTGAACAAACCGTTTCTTTCTTTTTTGCTATAATCGGCAAAGACGGGAGGCCATTTTCATTCCTACCCGTCCTTGTTCTAGTTCTATAGTTTCAATGCACCTTTTGGGCATTCCTCTACACATTTCATACACAAAATACATTCTGTTGCATTTCGTTTCTGCCGAGAATTATTTGGCACTTCTACATCCATAGGGCATACCTTTTCGCACTTTCCGCAGGAAACACACTTATCTTTATCAACCTTAATTCGAAAAAGCGAAAAATAGCTCATGGGCTTCAAAAATATCGTAACAGGACAGACATATTTACAAAAAGCCCTATTGTCCTTGCATTTGAAGGCCAGCATAATACCGATGGCATAGTAAAGAATATTACCAATGATAAAACTCCACCACATAATGTTCTCTTTATTCGGGACCTGGAAGAGAAAAAGCAATCCGACAAATACAAGTGAACCAACAAAAACAATATATCGAATAAATCCCCACTGTTTGCGGGCAGCGGCAGGCTTTTGAAATGGCAACAAATCTAAAACCATCGCAGTCCAGCAGGCATAGCCACACCATCCACGCCCAAACAGCAACGGACCAAATATCTTGGCAACGACATAGTGAATTGTGGCCGCTTCAAATACCCCGAGAAACAAATAATACCAAAATCCTTCTATCTGCATATTTTCCCTGCAAAGGAAACCCAAATACACAAGCATATACAGGCCAACTGCAAACTGCACGATGTTCCGGGCATATTTTTTCTCTTGTGTATATAAAGTTAACCCTATCGCGATCGCTGTGCCAATATAAGAAAAATTAAAAAAATAGAATAAATTATCTAGCGCAAGCCATAAAACCACAGCAATCATTTCAAATATGAGCCACATCACAATAGGTGCTAAATATTTTTTAATTTTCATATTCATTACCTGCCCATTTCATCCACTTTTTGGAGAGCCACCGAAGTTCCCTGGCTACCCCTCTACACATTATATCAATAAAACCCTATCCAATCAAATTCCGCCATATTTCTCCTTCTCTGAAAATAAAAAAGAGCATTCTGAATTTATCAAAATGCTCTTAAATCCGTGATATAACTGGCTTTGCGCCTATGGCATCTATATTGGACAATAAAAAAATGCGGGCGAGAGG
>DKVF01000081.1:5927-15812 GCA_002491065.1 Peptococcaceae bacterium UBA7185 | reverse complement strand
GTCTGCCAATTCCGCCACGCCCGCTTGTCTTGACGACTTTGTTATAATATCACGATTCAGGGCATAGGTCAAGCCCTTTTTTACTTTTATTACTTTCTTTTTTTCATTTTTGTCTGGGATGGCATTTCCTGTCCGCGTTTTTTCTTATTGGCTGCAATCGCTTCTGCTTCCCGTTTATGATAATCACGATAATACATATATACCGCCAACAGGCAGGATGCCAGAGTCAACAAACGATAACACACGAAAAACGCTTCCCCATAGGGCGTACCCTGCAGAATTGATCCCCAGCCCTGGTTTAACCCGACAACCAATAAAATTGGCAACAAAAACCACAAATGACCGGTTGCTTTGGTACGTACATATTTTAATCCCAAAAAAGCGGCAAAAAATGCGGCAATGATATAGTCTATAGAACCTGACATTTTGACCCTCCCGTATTTGTTTAGTTTTCCGTAATGGTAATGGTACGCGTTGCATTATCAAAGCTTACAGACAGTCCCAGGCCTTCTGCTACTGCACGCAGTGGAATCATGGTTCTGCCATCCAATAGCTGCGACGGCGTATCAATGGTTACTGCTTCTCCGTTTACATGTATGATATCCGCATCAATAGCGATCTCTACCATATTGTCATTATAAACAATATATGCCGTCTGATTCTCTGCATCCCAATCTACTGTCCCGTCAAAAGCTTCCGCGATAAAACGTACTGGCACCATAGTTCTGTCGTTGACAATGGTAGGTGCCACGTCCATTGCTTGTGTCTGACCGTTCTTCAATAACGTCTTACTGTCTATTGTAAGCTGTATCTTCTTGTCTTCTACAAATTTCAATTTCAGTGTAGCTTCAAATCCATCATAAGATGCTTTTACAATTCCCTCTTTGGTATCGCCTAAAGAACCAATGGTGAGTTTACCATTGCTGTCAATGATACCATCAAACCCTTCCAGGCTCCATTGCAATGCGCTGGCATGTACATCTTTGGTCGTCCCATCCGTCAGCGTTGCTTTCGCGCTCAGCTGGTGCGTGCTGCCATCTGCATAATTTTTCTGATCAATGTTCAATTTTAACGCGCTAAGCCCTTCTTTTCCAATAATATTGACATCTAAGGTATTTTTGCTGCTTCCATTTACAGCCGTCAATGTCGTGGTGCCAGCCTGCTCGGCTGTAAATTTGTTGCCGTTTATCTTGCCGAAGCCAGCTTCTTCAGTCAACTCAATGACGCTGGTATCTTTTACCGGATTGTAGTACTGGTCATATGCCTTAAAAGTATATTCACCTGTCTCGCCAATCAGCAATGTCTTTGGCCCATTGATGAAGATTCCCTTCACCAATCCTTCTGGTGCATTGGAGAATACACCCAAGCCTTCTACTACACTACGTTCTGCGCCATTTCCCTCTGGATTGATAATCCGTTTGCGCTCTGTTTCTGCCAACGGCCGATACACCATAGTCGTAGAGCCGCCGCCATCCAAGTTTACTGCTTTCCAGACACCCAGCTTTGTCATCAGAAGTGACAAATTTCCCAGTGTAATACCTTTACTTTCCGATGTGCGCCCTTCCACAGCGATAATATAAACCGTCTTGCCGTCTTTCGAAATTCCCGCCGCAGTACGCGCCCGTACACCGCCTAACGCTGACAAATCCTTGGTATAAGGTACCGTTTGTCCATTATCTACCAGCAATGCATGACCACCAATTACCATTTGCCAATCTTTTTCCGGCTTGTAGGAATAATCGATTTGAATGATATCCCCTACTTTCATATTTTCGCGCAGATAGTCAGCAGCGCCGCCATCTCCGTGCAAAATATAACAGCCTTCCGGAACTGCCGAATCAAAACCACCGTCAAAAGCTACTGCTGTTACCTGGTTATCCTTTACCATAACTTCTGCCGGTGTCCCAACATAAGAATCCATGCCTCGTTTGCTGCCGCCCCACAAATCGCTGTATAGATGCAGCCGACCAATATGACTGTGCAAGCCTGTGGTTTCTTCCCAATAAAAGGTTTTATTCAAACCGGAAAGATTACGCTTTTCTCCGTTGGCAGCTATCACGCTGCCACTAAAAGAAAACTCATCTACAAATGCTGTACGGTCACTTGTAATCCCCAAGCAATATACGCCGGTCAAATAGGATTGCGATGATACCAGCTCCCCGTCTATCACAGTTGTACCGATAGGTGCACCTTCCGCTTTCATATTATAATAATCTCCATTTACCATAGCAATCGCATCTGTACGGTTAGCCATGTTAGATACAGTAGCGCGCTGGGTAAACTTTCCTTTTCCCGGCACCACTTCCAACTGTACATATGGATCATTCAAATCAATTTCCAGCACGGAAGCCTTTACGTTTCCGTCTGCAATATCCCACGTATAGTTTTTAAGAGTTGCACCTGACGTAATTGGCGTGGAATTTGTCATAGTCAATGTATTCGTCGCCGCTGTTGCCGGTACGCAAGATAAAAATACCATAGCACCTGCCAACAACAAACTAATCAATTTTTTCATAATTTTCTTCTGCTCCTTTCTTCTGTCCATTTAAAACCGTTTCTTATTATAACACGCACGGCTTAATTTACCAACCCTCATTTGCTGGAAAATTTTCTTTTTGTAAAACTTCACCTCGCCGCCTTTTCCTGCATACAGTATCAGTATAAACTTATTATTCTTTTAGAAAGAGGTGCTTGTTATGTCTCTCACTACAGGCCAACACCAATACCTGTTAGAATTGCTGAGTCACGAATATGTTTTAGAGCAAACACACCATTTTGCAGTTCGTCAGGCGATCTGCCGTTATGCTACCACTGCCTATGACCAAAGCGAACTGAATTTTTTGTTGAATCTGGCACAAAGTCCTGCTGCCTGTTTGTACTATCACAGCAGCAAACAGGGATTTGCCTATCAGTACGGCTTGTGGCTTAACTGCTTAGAGCATAGTATTTATCAGGAAATGGATGGTCTACAAGCTGTGTTGCTGAATCCTGATCCCACCGGAAGTGAAAAACTGTTGGCCGTGATTCAGAAAGAAAACTGCGAGATAGAAGTACGGCCTTTACCCCAGCTTCCATTCAGCAACCAACTTCAAACCGTCAACTGTTCCCGTTGGACATTACAAGACGCACGTATGTCTATGCAGCAATTTCTACGGTATGCCAAAAGCGGGGCCGCCTGCCAATGCGACGCAGAACCTCTCACCTGGTGCGAGCTCTTACAACAGGCCCGTTTATTTCCTATGGTCAAAGAAAACTACCAGTTTACCTGTTTTTCTGCAGGCACAGCCATGCCTTTATGGTGGCAGCAGCTTCAAAGTTTGCCGCAGCCACAGAAACGACCGCAACCGCAACGGGGATGGATCTATCAGCCGCCGGCTAATCCTTTTGCCCCTGAAATGAAACTGATGAAACATATGAAACAATCCTTCACGCACCTGCAACAAACTCGGCCAATCTCTTTTCCGCCTTTTCCTACACTGTCTCAGCCATCTCATGTCTCCCCTCAGATGGGAAACCCGTTCTTCCCTTTCTGGAAACAGCAAAAGAAATTTTAAAAATACCGCTATCCTTGTAGATGCATACTGCATCAAAAAAGTTGCAAATCATTTATAAAAATTTCTTGTTTTTCACACGCTAAAGAGTGCTTCTATTTTTATGTGTAAACCGTCCTTTTACATGTAACAAAAATATTCGTCAGAAATAGTATTCATCATAAAAAATTCAGCTTCTATAATAAAAATGGGATACACATCTTTTGTGCATCCCATTTTTTTAAATTTTATATAATTTTTCGTCTGCAGTTTATTCTTTCCAAAAATCTAACCGGTTGATTGCCGCGCACAATGCTTCTACCGAAGACTCAATGATATCCTCGTCAATCCCAATCCCCCAAACCATTTTATCCTTCTGCGTAATGGCCACATATGACATTGCTTTTGAAGAAGAACCTTTGGATAAAGAATGTTCCTTATAATCCGTCAATTCATAAGAAAAACCTAATCCTATTTTCAGAGCTTTGCTCACCGCATCTAAGCGGCCATTCCCCTCTGCCTCAATCGTCTGGGTATCCCCTTTTAACGTCATTGTAACAGTTGCCGCAATTCCGCCGTCGGATTTTTGACGGAAATGGAATTCATTTACCTTGAAATGCTCTGCAACACGAATATACTTCTCTTCCAAAATCGAATAAATCCATTCCGGTGTCAATTCCTTATGTTCTTTGTCAGACACATCCTTGACCGCATAACCGAATTCCTCTTTCATCTTATCCGGCAGGGTAATTCCATAGCTCTGTTTCAAAATATAGCTTACGCCGCCCTTACCGGACTGGCTGTTGATACGGATTACATCAGAATCATATGTGCGGCCCACATCTTGCGGATCAATAGGCAGATATGGTACAGACCATGTGTCGAGATTTTTCTCCTGCCGCCAATTCATCCCCTTGGCAATCGCATCCTGATGAGATCCGGAGAATGCAGTAAATACCAAAGCACCGCCGTACGGTTGTCTCGGATGTACCTGCATACGAGTCAATCGTTCATAGGTTTCACTGATATGCGCCATATCATGGAAATTTAATTCAGGATCAACACCATAGGCAAACATATTCATAGCCAATGTGATAATGTCCACATTTCCTGTGCGTTCCCCATTTCCGAACAAAGTTCCTTCAATACGGTCTGCTCCGGCTAATAAACCCAGTTCTCCATCGGCTACACCACAGCCACGGTCATTATGTGGGTGCAGCGAAATAATCACATTTTCTCTGTATTTCAAATTTTTGTGCATGTATTCAATTTGGCTGGCATATACATGAGGCAGCGAAGTTTCAATAGTCGCTGGCAAATTAATAATAATTTTGCGTTCCGGACGCGGCTGCCATATATCCAGCACTGCGTTGCACACTTCCAGAGCATACTCCATCTCCGTACCGGTGAAGCTTTCCGGACTGTATTCAAATGTAATGTCGCCATGTACCTCTTTTGCCAACTCATTTAACAGCGTCGCACCCTCTATGGCAATCTGCTTAATTTGCTCCTTACTCTTACGAAACACCTGCTCCCGCTGGTTTACCGACGTAGAATTGTACATGTGTACTACTGCATGAGGCGCACCGTCAATCGCCTCAAATGTTTTGCGAATAATATGCTCTCTGGCCTGCGTCAGCACCTGAATGGTTACATCATCGGGAATCATATTCCGCTCTATTAAAGTACGCAAAAACTGATACTCTGTCTCCGAAGCGGCAGGAAATCCTACTTCGATTTCTTTAAATCCTACTTCCAACAGCAGTTGGAAAAATTCCAGCTTCTCATCTAAGCTCATCGGCTCAATCAAAGCCTGATTGCCATCACGCAAATCCACGCTGCACCAAGCCGGCGCTTTGTCAATTGCATCTTTTTTTACCCAGTCATAACAAGACTCCGGCGGCATAAAATATGATTTTTTGTACTTCTGATACCCTTCCATCGTTTCTCTTCCTCCTAATTCAATTTCATGCAAAGTTTCTGTATAAAAGATCCTGCGTTTGTTTTTGCAGAGTCGATAAATCTGCAGCGTAGCTTTCCTCTATATCCACATCTTGCAGCAATAAAAAAGCCCTTCCCGACCCTGTTGCCAGAGACGAAAAAGGACATGATTCCGCGGTACCACTCTATTTGGCGCAGCTGCCTACACAGCCGACACCCACTTGATCCTCATAACGGCGAGATTCCGGTCAGACCTACTACCCAATACACCCTTCAGCCTGACAACTCCAAGGCCAGTTCATCAACCTACCGCAACCGTTTCACACCATCCAACGGCTCTCTGTATGCTTTCAGCTCACTACTCTTCCTTATCACAGTCATTTTGATATGAAATTATCCTTTATTATAGACAAATACCATGCAATTGTCAACCGTAAACTTTCCGCAGAGCATACACGTAAAAATTGCACGCCCAGTTGCTTTTCCAGAAACACATTTTTTCTGCTCTATAACTGTTGCTTCTGGTGTTCCGGAGCCCAGCAAGCTGTAAGCGCATCCAATAAACATTCTCCATTGACTCTCTGCTGCCGCAGATTTCCCGTTACCACCCGCCGCAATTTGTGCGGAATGATCCTGTCTGCCGCTGGCAGCCCCAACGCATACACACTATGTAAAATTTCCAGCTCCTGACCTCTGCGGCCCAAATAAAGCATTGCATGCCCCGGGAAATAAAGTACTGCCCCCGGCATCAACGCCGAAATAAACTGATGGCGCTGTTCACGTTTCACTGGCAATCGCTCCACACCAAACATTTGCAGCTGCTGTGTACTGTTGCGCGGAAACTGCAATCCAAAAGTTGAAAACACATCACCTACCAGTGAGGTACAATCTCTGTGATAACCAGTTCCGCCCCATCCATAAGGCTCACCCAGCATTTTTTTTGCCTGGCTGATAATGTTTTGTGCAGACAACGGTAAATTCCCCGGAACCAAACTGCCATTTCGCCGCAAAACCAACTGTATATTTGCCAAATTTCCCCGCCGGTCTTTTACAGGCAAACCCACCAAAAACGTATCCCGCGTGGTATCATAAAGAGCCAGACAAGTACCCATGAATAGATTTTTGGATTGCGAAATGCCGTCAAAGTCAGTATAGTCCAATGTGAAACAGCTGTCTGTTACAACAGCCTGCATTCTGTTGGTGCAATATTGCCTCCACCGGAAAAAATCTGTTTCCCAGGCAATCCGCTCAGACAGCATCCACCCGATAGCCTGCCTGCTGCGCACAAAAGACCAAAGTCCGCTTTCATCCTGCCCATATACCAACACCGGCTCGCCTAACTTCAGCATCGTTACCGCAAACCTATCAATTTCCCCAATTTGTTCCCTTCGATAACTTCCGGCCATTGTGGGAAAAGAACGCAAAAAACTATTGTCTATCACCACACCATACCGCACAGCAATGTTCTCAGAGACAACAGCAGTTTCCATGCGCCGCTGCAGAGAAACATAGAAATTCTCCTCATACATATTGCCCTGCTCGTCAAAACGTACCTCCTCGGGAAAAACCTCGCTGTACATCATTTTTTTCAGCTGCTCTGACGTAATTTCCGACGGCTCACAAATTAAATCGCTCAGCCCCGTCCTCAGAGACTGCAGGTTTCTCCAATTAATTGCTTCAATTTGTTGTTGGTTTAACACAATTCTATTCAGCGACATGATTCGGTTCCTCCTCAGAATATTCTGCTTTCTATCAGCATATTCAAGAAGCAACCCCGTGTTGCATCAAGATTGCATAAAAAAACAACTCTCAAAACCCAAGCGCGCCTTACCAATAAATACTATTTTTCATAATGACCTTCCTTTTGCTTATGGTCTCTATTCCTGCGCCAGCGCCAAAAGTTCCTCGCAGGAATATGTCCGGGTTGTAATTTGCTCTGTATCATGGACAATCCCTATAACTTGAATTGTCCGTTGCTCTTTTTGCAGAGAGATAATTTCTACAAAAGGCAGGTAGATTCTTTTATCAGATTCTGTGTTGTACTGCTGTGCAAGCAGATAATCTATACCAGCATCATGTTCAACAGAAAAACACCACTCCCCTACAATGGCATAGGTATTTCTATCTTCAGAAGCTAACCTGGCCACTGGTAATAAAGCTTTTTCGGTAAGTTGATATAGATAAACGGTGGAGCTGCTTCCCCAATCAGTAGATATCTTTTGTATCCGTAAATACGTTTTTCCATCCTCAATATAGAAACGGTTTCGTTTATCGCGCACGATTAGACCTTCCTCACAGAAGGAGGCCTGCAGCAGTTGGGCCGCTGTGCCATCCAAATTGGCACAGTACAAATCATATTGGTTTGTGCTCTCATTCTTTGAGCTATAATAGACCTGCGCTTGCCAAATACCAATAACCTGCGTTAGATTGGGAATGGAAACAGTATGCAACTCTTGATGATTGGTACGCCAAAATAACTTGTCTATGCCATAGGGAAATTGTTGGGAAAGATATTCGACTTGATTGTCTTTGTAAAGCGACACCAGCGGCATCGCCTCACCATCCTCATAAATTATGTTATAGGGCTCTGTGCTGAGAGCGGAATGATTGGCCTGTAAGTCGGTATAAATTTGCCGGAACCAGTCCTGTTGCTGTTCTGCCTTGGAGATGGGCGTCTCTGCATAATAGATTACACCATCCTTGTATAATACATAAGAGTCTGTCAACTGTGCCAAGGTACGCAGAGGAATCAAAGAGCGACCTTCCTGTATGATAGGAGCTATATCAATCGCTTGCTCCTGTTGATTTACCATGGCAATATGGCTGTCTACTGTCAAGACAATAACCTGCTCTTCATCGGACAATCGTATAGTTTGAGTATCTGGCTGCCATTGTACTTGAAAACCGAACAATTCACTGATGGTGCGGATGGGAAAGTACGTATGACCGGCATAATTGAAAGTATGCCATTGCTGCTCTCCTGTGGTAACCAGCGTTCCGTTCAAATAGTAACAGCCCTGTCCTTCCGGCAAAAAAGCCAGCAACTGTCCGGCAGCATATACCGGCTGTACGCCAACCATACAGAAAATGCCAAACAACAAAGAAAATAATATTTTTTTCACAACAATTCCTCCTTTCTTTAAGTTTTTAAATGCGTTTAAAAATGATTCTGAATTCGCTAAAAAATTTAGGTTTACAAAATTCGTTTCTATTTCTTTATATTAATTGTAAAAGGTACATTGTCCAATGCTACAAATTACAATTAACTATTTAGGAGTGATATTTATGGCGAATTACGGTTACCATGTTACAGGGAGAGAATCTTCTGGACCGACAGAACATGCAAAATATAAGTACTGGGCAATTAATAGCTATTTTCGGGTTCCTGATTTAGTACAAGCAGATTTGTCCAGCGGATCTCATCCAGAATTTATTTATTCAATCTGGGGCAAAAATGGACAAGGCGTTGATATCGGTATTGGATATGGTTTTACAGCAGCTCCAACGAAATGGTCTATGTTTGCTTATGGTGCAGTTGCAGCAGCATCTAATTGGGATGAATCCGCTACTCGGTTTAATCTGACACCAGGAGAAACTATTTTGATTGCAGCTGTTATTGATAAAACTAGCCCATATATAAAATTGACATTGACAAGGCCATCGCAATCTAGTCCATTTGCAACTTTCAACGTGCAGATTACATCAACAGCACATAATGATTTAAAGCAAGGTGCAAGATTTGTCCGTGAAACGTTAATTGCAAGCAATCAATCGAATAATATGCATTCGAACGGTGCGAGATTTAAATTTGCAAAATGGTATCGCGGAACATTGACAACAATGAGCAATACCTATGAAGCTTTTCGAGGAAATTTAATTTCTCCTAAAGCGGATTCTGGCACTATTGATCAAACCCGGATTTGTACCTACTGCATTACGGAAACCTGGCCGGGTGACAGAGGAGGCTTTGGGTGCGAATGCGCAACTGCGTCTTTTGAAGCAAAACTGGCAGATGCAGGGATGACAGGAGATTTTTCCTGTGTTAGGTACTGATTAATCTTTTTGTGTAAGGGACATTTTCCTTTATTTTTCCTAATTTGTGAGGCTGCATTTCTATGCAGAAAGGAGGAAATTATTATGGAAAATGAAGTATTACAATTGGCTGCCAGTCAGGGTTTATGGGCAATGCTACTTGTTTGCTGTTTTATGTGTTGAAAGAAAACAGCAAACGGAAGCAAAGTTTCCATGATATCATTTTAGCATTAACAGAAAATTGGATACTTTGGAATCTATCAAGGAAACATTAGCAGAAATTAAAGATGATCTGCACGATATTGGAAAGAAAAATTAGAGTTAGTTATATTGAAACAAGATAAACTTAACCTTGTAAAAAATTACTATACAAAATTTAAGA
>DKVF01000081.1:2398-5855 GCA_002491065.1 Peptococcaceae bacterium UBA7185 | reverse complement strand
AAAATTTAAGAAATAGAGTTAGAATGTATAAGATTTATAATATGTTCTAATTCTATTTGTATATAAATGGAAAATTTGTGGCATTGATTCAATTACTTTTTTCTTTTTATAAATCACGCGATCAGTGATATCGCCGATACAAATGCTTGCCATCCGTATAGATAATACAATTCCGGTCAACAGCTGCCTTCGCCAGCATGGGCAGCGCCAAAATTTCCTTACCGTTTTGCTCAAGCACAACGGTACGATATGCTCCACGTTTATTTTGCAAAACAGCGACTATGAATTGGTCCTGCTGCTGCAGAAAACAGAGCGTATCTGTATAAAGCGGCGCAGATTGTGCCAGCAGACAAAGCTGTTGTTTGAGATTAACGTAAAAAATATTATCCTCCAAAACGATGATAGAAACAGAATGATTGCAGGAAGCATGATTGAGATATGCATCTACAGCTTCTGGACAGTGCAGAATTTGACAGGCAGCCAGCTCCGAACACTGTTGTGTATCCAGATTGTAGTGGTATAATTTACCGTGGGCAATATAATACAAATTCTTATCTTCTACGACAAAATCCCCTACAATCGTGTCTATTAACGGTTGAAAATCTCCTGTCAGGCAATCCAGTTGATATAAATTGGCCTGTATGCTGCCCTTCTCCTTACTGACAAAACAATATAAGTAATCGCCATATTGAAAAAGGCGGGAACTCTTCCCTGAAGGCTGATAAGCAAAAAGATAAGGCGATTGATGAAACAACCGTTGTTGCCCACTGTGTTTATCTGTAACCAAAACAGCGCTTGCGACAAAGATGGCGTACGGCCAGCTTGCAAATACAGTGGTATCTTCAAATTCACGATAACAGCCTGCTCCATCACCGACAACAGCCTGTAAAAGCGGCTCCTCCGATATAATAGCGCGATTTAAAAGCATGGTAGTCGGTAATAGCGCATGAAAAATAAAATAACTTACCGTGACATTGCCATGGTTATTTTCCATATAGACAAAAGGTTCACCGACTGCCGAGTAATTTTCAACGCCGCTCTCTGGAAAAGGGACAAGACATCGAGGATTATCCGGATGAGAAACATCAATACAATAGATACCATCTTTTCTACAGAAAACAAGATTGCCATCCACCAAGGCAAAATCAAGCGACAAATCCATACCTGGCTGGTCAAATCGGTCCCGCGTGCGGCAACTGTCACAGGCTGTGCCAAAAATAAAAATACTGATCATGAAAAAGCATGCTATTTTTTTCAACATAAGCTTCCTTAACTTTCCTTTTTGATAAATACAAGCTGATATTTTACGATTCAATTCTAAACTCGACTTAAGACAATATAACTAATTATCTATTTTAAAATATTTGACCAACGTATTTTTCCGTTGTACAGAAATAACCTCTTAGAGGCAGAATTCACGTTAATTTATGATAGGAATACCGCATTTCCAGAAGCATTGTTGGATTCATATGCGCAGCGGCATTTGTTCGTATATGTAAAACAGTTCATAACATCGCAACAGTTTCCTGATAATAAACGAGATGCACACAAATCAAAAAAAATACTAACAGGACTAGATATATAGACAGGTACGCATCACCATTAAAAATAACTTCTCTTGCCTGAAAAGAAAATAATTTTTCAGACTTTTGGGAAAGGGCAAACAAATAAATATAATTTGTAAAGAAACGGAAACTCCGATAAAGAAACGCACAGCAAAAGGATAGAGAGTCCATACTTTGGTAATTTGGACAAATCCAAAAACGGAGCAAAAGACACGAAATAAAGCAGTGAATTGGTCAGACATTGAACTTCCCCCTTTTTCATCACATTGCAGCCCCCTGTCCTTTACTCCTTAAGTGCACGCTGTAGGAATCCACTTTCCATTGCACTTGCAGGGCAAATTGTTCTGCCACAAACCGCAGCGGCACCATAGTGCGTCCGTTGACAGTTGGTGTTTGCGCCTCCCACCGAACATCAGCACTGAATCCCTGTACAATAACTCTCCCTCGTTTTTATAGATTTACAGACAATTTATCGTATGTTTTTTTCTTTGACCCAGACAATATAAGCTGCTACAACACCGAGAATAACGATAGCGGCATTAAAAATAAAATCAGAAAATAGTAATAAATGATATATCTCTATGGATTCGCGGATAGGCACATCAAAGGGCAGTTTTGTCGTAAGTTTAATAAAAATGGAGCCTACCATCAATATAATTGAAATAATTAAGCATGTAAGATAGATAATTTTATTCTTTTTATTAATCATATCACTCTTCCAAAAGTACTTTACAAAGATGGTCAGCAAAAATACCAACAATAGACCCGCAGCGATTATTTTTTTGCCCATAGGACTCCCACCCTTTTCATCACATTGCAGCTCCCTGTCCCCTACTCCTTAACTGCACGCTATAGGAATCCGCTTTCCATTGTACTTGCAGAGCAAATTGTTCTGCCACGAATCGTAACGGCACCATAGTGCGTCCGTTGATGACTTGTGCTGATGTGTCTAACAGCACTTCCTCTCCGTTTACCGTGGCAGCTGTGCTGTCAGTCGGTAACTGCATAGTTATTTCATCTGTAGTAATGAGCGCTGCTTTGGCAGTTTTGTCCCACCGCACATCCGCATTCAAAGCTTCTGCTATCGTACGCAGCGGCACCATGGTACGCCCATTTTTGAGGACTGGACTTTGGTCTGTGCCAAGCAGTTCATCATTCAAATATAAGCGAATAAAGCTACGTTTTCCCGGATCTGTTTTCTGCACGGCTGACGCCTGGATAATCCCAACTTTTTTGTCTCGGTTTCTCTGACAGATAGCCGTTCCATCCTCAAAGTCGGAAATACAGAGATATTCTTCCGGTAAAACTTCATTGCCCCACTGGTCAATCACGCCAAATTGGTTATTCTTATAGCTTGTCGTAAGACCGGCCCCAACAAACCAATATTTGTCATCCTCAACGCCGGCAAAATTACCGCTGGATACCACAGCAAGCCCCTCGTGAAACTCTCTTGCTCCGCCATAGAGAAAATCAATCACCTTTTCCCCGTTTTTATCAAAATAGCCATAACGATTTTGCCATTTTACGGCAATGCGATTGTCACTGCAGGGACGCACTTCTTCATACTTGCAAGCTAAAATAAGCTCCCCTTTTTGGTCAATACACCCCCACGTCTCATTTTGTTCCACAGGGGCAACACCTTCGCTGAAATTTTGCACGGTATCATATTGAGCCGGAATTACTAGTTCACCGGAAGTGTTGAGGAATCCCCATAAGCCGTTAAGTTTCACGGCAGCCATGCCTTCATGGAAAGATTGTGCTTCCTCATAGGTCGGCGCGATGATCATTTGTCCCGTCTTGTCGATAAATCCCCATTTGCTATCCTGCTGTACTGCTGCCAATCCCTCAGAAAAATCCTGCGCATTTTCATATTGAGGCAGAATCACGGCCTG
>DKVF01000081.1:724-2026 GCA_002491065.1 Peptococcaceae bacterium UBA7185 | reverse complement strand
CGGTGGGTAATATTATCTTGCCTGTCGTATCCGCTATCCCGTAATAACTGGGCGGCATAGGACCAACCCGATGAGAAAGCAATACATAACTGTCTTGTATTCGGTCTATGCTGTAACCTTGCAGCTTCAATTCATCCAAGGCAGTAATCGTTTTCCCAGTCATGTCAATTGCATGGGTGCTGCCATTCTCTAAGTTTCCTATCATCGCAATACCCTGGGAAAATGGAGCAGCCCACATATAAGCAGGTAAAATGACCCATTCTCCTTGCTGATTTACATAGCCGGTTAAAAAGGTACCCGCGCCATCTGGAGAAAGTGCTGTATAGATGCGTTCTCCTTCTTCTACATTAACAGCATAACGCCCTTCACCATAACAGGCCGGTGCATAATAAGGCGCTTCGCTATAATTCGTAATCTGTTGGTTTTCAGCAGGAGCTTTCAGCCAGATGATTTCCGGCTGGGCTGCCAATGCCGGATTGATTGTCAAAAGAAAGACTATCATAATAAGAAACAGTCCAAGTTGTTTTTTCGGCATAAAAAACGCTCCTTTAGGTTTACAAAATGTGATAAATTTTCTTTCTATTGATGGGAATTGTCGTAGGTTTACAATTTGATTTCTAATTTTCAGAATAGATTGTCACAGTTCTATCCATATTATTCCATTGTACCTGAGCCTGCAACTCTTCTGCAATAAAACGCAACGGCACCATGGTACGACCATTCGAAATCTGAGCTGGAACCTCTAACTTCACTTTTTTCTCATCTACAATCGCGATATCTTCGTTTATAGGTAGCTGCAGAATCCGTTTCTCTGTTTTTATAATCGCAACTTTATTCACACTATCCCAACTTACTTGCGCATCTAATGCTTCTGCTATCGTGCGCAGCGGCACCAGTGTGCGCCCTCGTTGAATGAAAGGACTTTGTTCTGAGTTTAAGCTAATATCATTCACATATAAACGAATAAAACTTCGTCTTCCTGGATCTGTCTCCTGCACGGCTGGCGCCTGGATAATCCCAACTTTTTTGTCTCGGTTTCTCTGACAGATAGCCGTTCCATCCTCAAAGTCGGAAATACAGAGATATTCTTCCGGCAAAACCTCATTGCCCCACCGATCAATCACGCCAAATTGGTTATTTTTGTAGCTTGTCGTAAGACCGGCCCCAACAAACCAATATTTGTCATCCTCAACACCGGCAAAATTGCCGCTGGATACTACAGCAAGCCCCTCATGAAAGTTTTTTGCTCCGCCATAAAGAAAATCAATCACTTTTTCTCCGTTTTTATCAAAATAGCCATAA
>DKVF01000081.1:0-448 GCA_002491065.1 Peptococcaceae bacterium UBA7185 | reverse complement strand
CCGTTTTTATCAAAATAGCCATAACGATTTTGCCATTTTACGGCGATGCGATCGTCGCTGCAGGGACGCACTTCTTCATACTTGCAAGCTAAAATCAGCTCTCCCTTTTTATCAATACACCCCCATGTATCATTTTGTTCCACAGGGGCAACCCCTTCGCTGAAATTTTGCACTGTATCATATTGAGCTGGAATTACTAATTCACCGGAAGTATTGAGGAATCCCCATAAGCCGTTAAGTTTCACGGCAGCCAGACCTTCATGGAAAGATTGTACTTCCTCATAGGTCGGCGCGATGATCATATTTCCCGTCTTGTCGATAAATCCCCATTTGCCATCCTGCTGTACTGCTGCCAATCCTTCGGAAAAATCTTGTGCATCTTCATATTGAGGCAGAATCACAGCCTGGCCCGTCGTATCCCAAAAGCCATAGCCTTTTTCTCCCTGTG
>DKVF01000083.1:93854-100652 GCA_002491065.1 Peptococcaceae bacterium UBA7185 | reverse complement strand
TTTCCCAGCTGACGCCTGCCCAGAATCTCCACGATTTCGCTCAGATTAAAGGTCAGTCCGAAGCCAAACGCGCCTTGGAAATTGCAGCGGCAGGCAATCACAATATTCTCATGGTAGGCTCTCCCGGCTCTGGCAAAACCATGCTGTCCCAAGCCTTGCCGGGCATTCTCCCGCCTTTAAGCTTTGCGGAATGTCTGTCCCTCAGCAAAATCTACAGCATCGCCGGTCTTCTGCCGCCCAATCAGCCCCTGATCTTAGAGCGGCCCTTTCGGGCGCCCCATCACAGCGCCTCCACTGCCAGCATCATCGGCGGCGGGCGGATTCCCCATCCCGGCGAGGTATCCTTGTCCCATCACGGCGTGCTCTTTTTGGACGAGTTTCCCGAATATCGCCGGGAGGTATTGGAGGCGCTGCGGCAGCCCCTAGAGGACGGTCAGGTAACCGTGTCGCGGGTACAGGCGCAGATTACCTTTCCCTGCCGTTTTCTTTTAGCATCCTCCATGAATCCCTGTCCCTGCGGGTACTATAATGATCCCCACCGTCAATGTACCTGCACGCCCAGTCAGCTGCAAAAATACCGCAGCAAGATTTCCGGCCCCTTACTGGACCGCTTTGATTTACAGCTAGAGGTGGTACCCGTCACCTTTCAGGAGCTCCACCGCGAACAGCCAGAGGAAGATTCTGCCACTATCCGCCGCAGAGTCCTGGCCGCCCGCCAAATACAAGCGCTGCGTTTTGCCGGCTCAGGCACCATTCACAACGGCGCCATGACGCCTGAGCAGATCCAGCAGTTCTGTCAACTGGACAAAAAGAGCAATCAGTTTTTGGAGCAGGCCTTTCAAAAGCTGGGTCTCAGCGCCAGAGCCCACAGCCGCATCTTAAAAGTTTCCCGCACCATCGCTGATTTGGCCGGCAGCGAAAACATTCATCTGGCTCATTTGGCAGAAGCCATTCAGTACCGCACACTGGACAAAAAAATGTGGATGGAATGACGATTCCTTTAATTTATATTTATATTTTGCATATTTCTCCTGCAAATATTGAATTTATTTGTCGGAAATGATAGAATCACAACTACTTATACACCATCTATAGAAAAGGAGCTGACTGCCATGACAACACACCCATCTCAGCAAGGAACTATCGGACGCGCTTTTCATGCCGCATTTCCATACACCATTCCCATTCTGACCAGCTTTATCTTTTTAGGTCTCACCTATGGCATCTATATGCGTGCAGCAGGATTCAGCTTTTGGTATCCCATGCTCATGAGTCTCACCATTTTTGCTGGCTCTGTGGAGTTTGTCGCCGCCAATCTGCTGTTGGGAGCGTTCCATCCGCTGCAGGCCCTTGCTCTGACTTTCATGATCAACGCCCGACATCTTTTTTACGGCATCTCTATGCTGGACAAGTATAAACATACCGGTTGGAAAAAGTTTTATCTCATCTTCGGTATGTGTGACGAAAACTTTTCCATAAACTACACCGCTGCCATTCCCGCCAGTGTCGACCAAGGCTGGTTTATGTTTTTTGTCACGCTGTTGAACCACTGTTACTGGGTGCTAGGCGCGACCCTAGGAGGTATCTTCGGCGCTATGATTCCCTTCAATACAGAAGGACTGGATTTTGTGCTGCCAGCCATGTTTATTGTCATCTTTCTGGAGCAGTGGCTTAAGGATACAAACCACACCAGCGGTATTTTAGGTCTGGCGCTGTCCCTGCTCTGTCTTTTATATTTTGGCGCAGATGGCTTCATTCTTCCTTCCATGATCGCCATTTTTGTCGCGCTTACCCTTTTACACAAACCATTAGAGAAAGGCAGTGACCCACAATGACCATGACTCTCACCCAACAAATCCTTACCATAGCGGCAGTGGTATTAGGGACCATGACAACACGATTTTTACCATTCCTGCTGTTTCCCGCAGGTAAAACCACACCGGCCTTTGTGCAATATTTGGGCAAGGCATTGCCCGCTGCTGTGTTCGGCCTGCTTGTCATTTACAGTCTCAAGGATGTCCAATTACTTACCGGCAGCCACGGCATTCCTGAAGCTATCTCCATCGCACTGGTCATCATTCTGCACTACTGGAAGCGGCAAATGCTTCTCTCCATTGCCGGCGGCACAATCTGTTACATGCTTCTGGTGCAGCTGGTGTTCTGAGCAATATAATGCTAGACAGAAAAAGCAATGCCCCCTCTATGTAACATTTTGTTAGATAGAGAAATTTCCTGACAGAAACATTACCCAGCCCACTTACAGGGTGTATTTCAAGGCATACATTCCGTATTGTTATTTTCAGCTTCACTTTATGTATCCTTTCCGATGTAGATCTTTCTTCATATCATATTTTTTCATAGAAAAAGCATCTGCCCATACATTTGAGCAGATGCTTTCTTATTATTCTACCACATCATCGCAGCTTTAGTTATTCAAAGAATGAATAGGCGCCGGAATCCGTCCGCCTCTGTGAATAAATTCATCTGCGCTGAATTTGCCTACTTCCATAATCGGCGCATAGCCCAATAATCCGCCAAAGACTACTTTGTCGCCCACATTTTTGCCATGCACGGGAATGACACGCACAGCGGTAGTTTTTTTGTTGATCATACCGATGGCCGCTTCGTCAGCAATGATTGCCGCGATGGTTTCAGCGCTGGTATCACCTGGAATGGCAATCATATCCAATCCTACCGAGCAAACGCAGGTCATCGCTTCCAGTTTGTTGAAGCTCAAAGCGCCGTCTTCTACCGCACGAATCATACCGGCGTCTTCACTGACCGGAATAAACGCACCACTTAAGCCGCCTACATGGGAGGAGGCCATTGCGCCGCCTTTCTTCACCGCATCATTGAGCATTGCCAGAGCTGCCGTGGTGCCATGGGTGCCGCAGCGCTCCAGGCCCATTGCCTCCAGAATATCTGCCACACTGTCGCCAACTGCCGGCGTAGGAGCCAGAGACAAATCGACAATCCCAAAGGGAATGCCCAAACGGCGAGCCGCTTCCCGGCCTACCAGTTCCCCGCTGCGGGTTACTTTAAAGGCGGTATGCTTAATGGTGGTGGCCAATTCATCAAACGGCGCGTTAGGGATTTTACGCACTGCGTTGAGCACTACACCAGGACCGCTGACGCCCACGTTGAGTACAACCTCCGGCTCTCCTACGCCATGAAAAGCACCTGCCATAAAGGGATTATCCTCCACCGCATTGCAGAAAACCACCAGCTTGGCACTGCCCAGGCCGTCTTCCGTCGCCGTCAAATCGGCGCTCTCTTTGACCACTTGCCCCATCAAACGCACTGCATCCATGTTGATGCCCGCTCTGCTGGAGCCCACGTTGACAGAAGCGCAGACAAATTCTGTTTCTGCCAAAGCCTGAGGAATGGAGCGAATCAGCTTTTCATCGCCCTTGGTCATCCCTTTTTGTACCAAAGCGGAAAATCCGCCGATAAAGTTTACGCCCACTTCCTTGGCCGCCGCATCCATCGTTTTGGCGATTTTCACATAGTCCGGAGCCTCACAAGCGTCTGCTACGATGGAAATAGGCGTCACGGAAATCCGTTTATTAATAATAGGGATGCCGTAATCCTCCGCTACTTCTTCCCCCACCTTCACCAAATCCTTAGCGTAGGTGGTAATTTTTTTATAAATCTTTTCACACACCACGTCGATATCGCTATGGGCACAGTCCCGCAGGGAAATGCCCATGGTAATTGTGCGAATATCCAGATTTTCTGATTCAATCATATTAATAGTTTCTAAAATTTCTTCATTGGAAATAGAAATCGGCATGCTTCTTCCTCCTTAGATGCGATGCATATACTGAAAAATCTCTTCATGCTGGCAGGAAATAACCACACCATACTTTTGACCCAGAAGCCCAATCTGCTCCCGCAGCTCACTGAAGCTGACTGTAGCTTCTGTCAAATCCACAATCATAATCATAGTAAAGAATTCCTGCAAAATCGTTTGGCTGATATCTAAAATATTTATTTCCCAATCAGACAGCGCACCAGATACGGCTGCAATAATACCCTTTCTATCTTTTCCCACAACTGTTACAACAACACGATTTTTATTGGTTTCCATGTTTCATAACCCTCCAAGTTTATAGTCATCTTATTATAATATAGTCCCTGCTAAAAAGCAATTCCCCATCTCTCCCACTTCGCCAAAATCTACCTTCGTAGCCATTTCTTTAATATATATTTTTGCAAAATTTATGCCTACTCTTGACATTTTGTCGCAAATATGAATAATAGATTGCAAGGAATTTTTCGCTGCAAAAAATAATCAGAACGGAGGAATCCTATGCATATAGAAACAACACAGAAAAATGGCACAGAGATTGCTGTCATAAAAAGCGATACGCCATTGATCACCGACGTGCAGTCCGCACTGGATTTAATGATGGCAGTGAAGTATGAGACGGGCTGCACCAATATCGTCATCAGCAAAGAAGCCATCACAGAAGATTTTTTCAACCTACGCACCCGTCTGGCAGGAGAAATTTTACAAAAATTTATCAATTATGACGTAAGATTGGCAATCTATGGAGATTTTTCAATATACACAAGCAAGGCGTTAAAGGATTTTATCTATGAGAGCAACCACGGAAAAAATATTTATTTCCAACCTGATGTTGCACTTGCCATTGATAAGCTTTCTGGTTGTTAGAAAGAAAAACCGACATCAACACAACATACTCTCTACAGCAAAAAACGGCATAGTCACCTGCGACTGTGCCGTTTTTTCAACAATCTCACTAAAATAGAATCCCCAGCAAAAACTGCACCAGAGGAATTGTGCCCAGACAGGCAATGGTGCTGACAAACACAGTCTCCGCCGCGACACGTTCGTCTCCCCCATAGGTCCGTGCAATCATGGTAATGGCCACCATGGGCGGCAGACTTAAAATCGTAGCCAGCAATCTGCTGGTCGTGGCATCGAAAAATAATGATGTCAGAAAATAGCCCAGCAAGGGCAGGAGCGTCATTTTCAGCACAATTAAAAAGTACACATACGGTTTCATCAGCATGGAAAGCACCGGCATCGTGGCCAAGAGTGCGCCCAAATATACTAATGCCAGATAACGGCTGCATTCGCCCAAGCCCAACACCGCATCTGTCACCGGTGCTGACAACGAGATATTGAAATACAACAGTGCCAAGGCAATGGCGATGCCCACCAGTGAAGGATTCAGAAAATTCTGCAACCAACTGCCGCCTTTCCTTTTTGCATTTCTGCCGCTGAGGAATACGCCTACTGACCACAGTAAAATCTGGTCCAACGTCATATAGATCAGCAGGCACACTGCAATTTGCGTGTTGTTGGGAAACATAGATTCAATGAGCGGCAGCCCCATAAAACCAATATTGCAAAACATCGTCGCAACTGCAAATATATCCTGCCCGCTGCGCCGCAGTCCACTGGCTCCGCCCATGGCATAGCCCAGAAGGCACAAAATACCATACATGAGCAACAATGCCGCCGCAAAATAGCGGTTGTCCCATATACGCTGTATGGTAATTCCGTTTCCGACAATTAGATGAAAAATAAGACAGGGCAAAAGTAATTTTACAATCAATTTTGACAGTCCGTTCAGCACGTCGTTGCCCAACACGCCTGCTTTTGCCATAACAAAGCCAATCAACATCAAAACGGCAAACATGATCACTTGATTGACCACGATATAAAACTGTTGACTCACAAATTCCCCTCCAAAACAGCGCATAGGATCGCGCCATGATGAAAAACTGCTGTCTCGTATCGCAAGACAGCAGTTTTATAAATTACTCTATTTCTTTTGGCTTTTCCTCTTCGTCATCACCGGCAATTCCTTTTTTGAAACCGTGGATGCTCTCTCCCAATGCCTTGCCCACACCAGGTAACTTTCCCGGTCCAAAAACAATCAAGGCAATAATCAAGATTAAGATTAAACTTGGAATCCCAATATTTGCAATATATCCGAACATGCGACTACCTCCTTCGCTTTTAAAACGAACCAGCTTACAGATATATCATATACTTTTTCTGTGAAAAAGACAAGGACAAATTATATTCCATGGTTTCTATCAGAAATTTATATTTGTGTAATGTCTACAAGTTCCACATCCTGAATAGATTTATTCATGCTGATGCAATCAACCAATACCTTGGCCGTATCAATAGCTGTCAGGCAGGCGATGGAGCGCTCTACAGCCTTGCGGCGAATCCGTACGCCTTCCCGCATGGGCTGCCGTCCTTTGGTGGAAGTGGAAATCACATAATCCACCTTGCCGCTTTCCAACAAATCCAAGATATTGTTTTTGCCCGGTTCAGAAATCTTATTTACCGGCTCTACATGCAGGCCGTAATTGTTCAGATGGGCTGCGGTCCCTTTTGTGCCGTAAAGCTTGAAGCCCATTTTCTCCAGTTTTTTGGCAATGGAGAAGATTTCTTCTTTGTCTTTATCCCGCACAGAAATGAGCACACCGCCTTCATGCTTAATCTGATACCCGGCGGCAATCAAACCTTTGTATAAAGCTTCGTCAAAGCTCTTGGCGATTCCCAATACTTCCCCGGTAGATTTCATTTCCGGCCCCAACATGGTATCTACAGAATGGAGCTTTTCAAAGCTGAATACGGGAACCTTCACCGCCACATAATCTCCTACAGGATGTACGCCGGTCTCATAGCCCATACCTTTTAAGGTAGCACCCAGCATAATTTTGGTTGCCAAGTCCACCATGGGCACATTGGTTACCTTGCTGATATACGGTACTGTTCTGGAAGAACGGGGATTGACCTCGATGACA
>DKVF01000083.1:93360-93566 GCA_002491065.1 Peptococcaceae bacterium UBA7185 | reverse complement strand
GGGGATTGACCTCGATGACATACACTTCTCCGTTGTGCACCACATATTGAATATTCATCAGACCGATGACATGCAGTTCCCGCGCCAAACGGCCGGTATATTCCACGATGGTCTTTTTGTTTTCTTCTGTGAGCCGCTGCGCCGGATATACCGAGATGGAGTCACCGGAATGAATCCCTGCGCGCTCGATATGCTCCATGATACCC
>DKVF01000083.1:85964-93040 GCA_002491065.1 Peptococcaceae bacterium UBA7185 | reverse complement strand
GCAGATGGCATCTACTTCCACTTCAATGCCCATCATGTATTTGTCAATGAGCACCGGATTTTCAATTCCGCTGGCCAAAATGATATTCATATATTCTTCTACGTCCGCATCGCTATAAGCAATGATCATATTCTGGCCACCCAACACGTAAGAAGGTCTCAACAATACCGGATAACCCAGATTTTTCGCTGCTTTCAGCGCTTCATCCAGTTGGAACACCGTTTTCCCTTCAGGACGGGGAATTTCACATCTTTGCAGCAGTTCATCAAAGCTTTCTCTGTCTTCTGCTTCATCAATACTTTTTGCCGATGTGCCCAAAATATGCACGCCGGATTCTTCCAGATGCTTGGTCAAGCCGATGGCGGTCTGTCCGCCGAACTGTACAATGGCACCCCACGGTTTTTCCGTTTCGATAATGGAGTCCACATCTTCCGGTGTCAGCGGGTCAAAGTAAAGCCGGTCAGAGGTATCAAAGTCTGTGGATACTGTTTCTGGATTGTTGTTGACGATAATGGCCTCATAGCCTTCCTCTTTCAATGCCCACACGCAATGCACCGAGCAATAGTCGAACTCAATCCCCTGCCCGATGCGAATGGGACCGGAACCGAATACGATGATTTTCTTTTTTCCGCTGTCATGTTCCTGCAAGAACTCTGCCGCTTCATTCTCTTCATCGAAGGTAGAATAAAAATACGGTGTTTCCGCTTTGAATTCTGCAGCGCAGGTATCTACCATTTTATAGGAGGCAAAGCGTTTTTCCGGCGCGTCTTCTCCGGACAGACGCACGATAGTTCTGTCCAAAAAGCCCATCTTTTTGGCTTCCAGATACAATTCCGGTGTCAGCTCTTTTTTCACCAGCTTGCGCTCCATTTTCACAAGATTCTGCAATTTGGCCAAGAACCATTTGTCAATCTTCGTGATATTATGGATTTTCGCCAGCTCGATGCCCCGTTTTAATGCTTCGTATACGACAAACACTCTTTCATCATCGCAACGTTTTAGGAGCCGCACCACATCGCTGTCATTGAGCATCTGCAGCTTGGGCAAGTTAAAGGTATCAAGTTTCAATTCAATAGAACGGACTGCTTTCATCATAGCCTGTTCAAAGCTGGTGCCAATGGCCATCACTTCGCCGGTGGCCTTCATCTGCGTACCCAGTGTCCGGTTGGCATAGACAAATTTGTCAAAGGGCCAACGGGGGAATTTGACGACAATGTAGTCAATGGCCGGTTCAAAGCAGGCGAAGGTGTTTCCTGTCACCGCGTTTACAATTTCATCCAACGTGTAGCCCACCGCAATTTTCGTGGCAACCTTGGCAATAGGATAGCCTGTCGCTTTGGAGGCCAAAGCAGAAGAACGGGACACACGGGGATTTACTTCAATTACCGCATATTCAAAGCTGTCCGGATGCAGAGCAAACTGGCAGTTGCAACCACCTTCTACCTCCAGCGCCTGCACAATATTCAGCGCTGCACTGCGCAACATCTGATATTCTTTATCAGAAAGGGTTACTGCCGGCGCTACTACGATAGAATCCCCTGTATGCACCCCTACCGGGTCAAAGTTTTCCATAGAGCAAACGGTAATGATATTGGCATGGGAATCACGGATGACCTCAAACTCAATTTCTTTCCAGCCAGAGATATTCTTCTCAATCAGTACCTGGGTAATAGGCGACAAACGCAGACCGTTTTCTGCAATCTCATGCAATTCTTCTGGATTATGCGCAATCCCACCGCCGGAACCGCCTAGCGTAAAGGCCGGACGTACAATGACCGGATAGAGAATTTCCTCGGCATAGCTCAACGCATCCTCCACCGTCTCTACTACTTTGGAGGGAATGCAGGGCTCTCCGATGCTGAGCATCGTGTCCTTAAAAATCTGTCGGTCTTCTGCCTTATCAATGGTTTCTGGATTGGCGCCCAAAAGCTTTACGCCGTGGCTCTCCAAAAATCCTTCCTTGGCCAGCTGCATGGACAAGGTAAGACCGGTCTGACCGCCCAAAGTAGAGAGAATACTGTCTGGCTTTTCAATTTCAATGATTCGCTTCACGATATCCAAATTTAACGGCTCGATATAAATCTTATCAGCCATAGCCTTGTCTGTCATAATGGTGGCGGGGTTAGAGTTTACCAGGACAACCTCCAGCCCTTCTTCCTTCAATGCGCGGCATGCCTGTGTCCCTGCATAGTCAAATTCTGCCGCCTGACCGATTACAATAGGGCCAGAACCAATTACCAATACTTTTTTAATGTCTGTTCTCAATGGCATCTTATTCGCCCTCCTTGCGCATCATTGTCATAAACCGGTCAAAAAGATAGCTGGTGTCACGGGGACCGCCGCACGCCTCCGGATGGAACTGCACGGTATAGACCGGTGCATTGTAATATTCTACCCCTTCGCAAGTATTGTCATTTACATTCCAATGACTCATTTTTCCCACAGCAGGGTCAATACTGTCTCCCACCACTGCATAGCCGTGGTTCTGGCTGGTCACATAAACCCTGCCTGTATTCAAATCCTTTACCGGCTGGTTTCCACCGCGGTGACCATATTTCAGCTTCATGGTTTTCCCGCCGTTAGCCAGCGCGGTTAGCTGATGTCCCAGGCAAATCCCAAACATCGGCATCTTAGCTGCAATCAGTTTTTTCAAGGTTTCAATCACTTCTGTATTTTCCTCGGGGTTTCCCGGACCATTGGTCAGCATTACGCCGTCAGGGTTTATGGCCAGAATCTCCTCAGCAGTGGTATACGCCGGTACCACGGTCACATTGCAGTTGCGGTTGAGCAGATGACGCAAAATATGCGCTTTATAGCCGAAATCCATCATCACAACCTCATGCTCTGGATTTTCCACAGTATAATGCTTGATTTCCTTTGTCGTTACAGTTTTCACTGCATCTTTAATTTCATAAGCCTGAATCTGCGCCAGAAGCACTTCCTTCTTAGCATAGACATCCTCTGTTGTGATGGCGCCGTTCATCACGCCGCACTCTCTGATGATGCGGGTCAGCTGACGGGTATCCACGCCGTACAGCCCTATCACATGCTGCTCCTTCAAAAATTCATCAATGGTTTTTTCGCAGCGGAAATTGGAAGGCACCTCACACCATTCCCGTACAATATAGCCTTTCAGCCAACAATGTGGGGATTCAAAGTCATCACTGTTGGTACCGTAATTTCCATTTAACGGAAATGTTTGTACCGCGATCTGCCCATAATAGCTGGGATCTGTCAACGTCTCCTGATATCCTGTCATTCCTGTGGCAAATACAACTTCACCGATGGTAGTGCCTGTCATACCAAAGCTTTTACCCTCAAATATTTGCCCATTGGCCAGCAGCAAATATGCTTTCTGTTCGCTCATACCTGTCCCTTCCTTTTCTAAAATTTGCAGACCTAAAAAAATGTCTATTTATCCCGCATACAGATAAATAGACATAACGATAGACATAAACACAGTTCCTGTCGACTATCAGTCGTCAGAATGCTGTTTGCTATTTCCTTTTTAGTCTCACGGGACTAAATTTAAAGGCCTTTTATTTAATTTACATTAGAGATATTATAACAAGCCCTGCAGAAAATGTCTACTAAAAATGTGTCTGTTGCGCAAATAATCTTGTATACATAAATATTTATACTTTAATATGTATAATTATAGAAATTTTCTTTTGTCCTGTCAACCCTTTATTTCTAACGCCCTTTTCGCCAGTTGATCCGCTAATTCGTTATATTTATCACCAGAATGCCCTTTTACCTTGTGAAAGTAAACATTCAACCCCTTTTTCCTTACATCCTGGTAAAACTGCCGGTACCGCTGCGTGCCCAGTTTTTTCGCCTGCCACTCGCCGGTACACCAACGAGCCACGCCCTCATAATCATGATAAATATGCAAGACCTGCGCGCTCTGCTCCAAAGCAAAAGACATTGCCTTTTCTGCGCCTTTAATCTCACCGGCTACATTGCGCATGTCCACCAATTCCTCGTCATCATCGCTGCCGAAGAAGTGGTATTCTTCACCTTCATAAAAGACAACTGCGCCAAAAGCAAAACGTTTTTTCTGCGCATGGTAACTGCCGTCCACATAAGCCACCATCTCACCAGAAGCCACTTGTGTTTCTTCATCCACACGCTGCAGTTCCTCATCTCCCCAGAGATACTGCTGCGCCTCAGCCAGGGTCGCGAAGCTTTTATATACCGCACCGGAATAACCCTGCACCTGCGCCTTGCAGTCATCCCATTTTGTAAACAGTCCCGTCTGTCTGCCTTTCCGCACTGCATAAAACTTCTGTGCCATAAAACACCTCCTCACACAATTTTTGTAGAACAAGCTTTTTATAAAACATTCGTCTTTCATACGTAAAAAACTGTCACTATTATCTTTTTTACTATCCTTTGCCTATCCTGCCCATGCCCGACGCTTTTCTGATCGGGTATGGACACCGCCTTGCCTGTCTTTGGCTTTATGGACTCTGTCCACAGCCTAAAGACAGCCTGCACCGTTAGTCCATATTGACGCAGAATGTTGGCAAAGATAGCAGAGATATTGAAACTCATAAAGCGGCAGCGAGTACCCTGTGATATAGCCTTTCCTATAGCTCTAGATAATAAATCGGGTATATCCTCTGCCCTTTTTGCATTTAAGCTCCCCGCAGGGGTCGTTTTGGGGGGTACGGGGGAATCGAAACCCCCCGCTTGGCCTTTGCCTACTTTGGGCCTTGCCAAAGTAGGTCCCTCCTAGATGCGTTTCGCACAGAGATCCGCCACACAACACTTCTCACAATAAGGCTTTGTCCTCGCCGTGCAGACCGCTCTGCCATGCTCTACCAGCCGGTGACAAAAATCATTGCTTTCCTCCGGCGGAATGAGCTTCCAAAGCGCCATCTCAACCTTTTTCGGCTCCTTCACGCCATCCACCAAGCCCATACGATTGACCAGTCGGATGCAATGGGTGTCTGTCACAATGGCAGGCTGGCCAAAGACATCGCCCAGAATCAAATTGGCACTCTTACGACCCACACCAGGCAATTTCAACAGTTCTTTCAAGGTATTCGGTACCTTACCGCCATACTCCTCCTGCAATATCTTCATACAGGCGCTGATATCTCTTGCCTTGCTGTTTCCCAACCCACAGGGACGTATAATCGCTTCTATTTCTTCCGCAGTTGCTCCAGCCAATGTCTCCTGTGTAGGATACTTCCCATAGAGCTCCTTTGTCACCACATTCACGCGGGCATCTGTGCACTGCGCCGCCAATCGCACACTGACCAACAGTTTCCACGCCTGATCATACTCCAGCGTACAATCCACATCGGGATATGCCTCCTTCAAACGCGCCACAATTTGCAGCGCCAATTCTTCCTTCGTCATGGGCTTCACTCCTCATTTTCCTCCCCCAGCTTACTTTTCATCTCGTCCTCGGCAATATCCAGCAGCGCTTCTGCCCTGCTGTATTCCTCCGCTTCTTCACTGTCAGTCCCTTTTCCATCTCCATGGAACAGCACCGCACAAATCAGCGAGGTAAAAGGCAGTGTCAGCAGAATTCCCAGGCTGCCCACCAGAGCCTGCAGGCACTCTACCACAATCATCTCTCTGTTAAATAAATCCAACATAGAACTGTTGTAGGCAACCATCAACAATACACTACTCATAAATCCGCCAATATACGCCAAAATCAGCGTGTTAGACATGGTGCCCATGATATCGCGACTGATGTTCATCCCTGAGTGCAGCAGTTCCTTAAAACCAATATGGGGAAGTTTTTCTTTCAACTCCGCCAACGCTGCCGCAATAGAAATGGACACATCCATGATGGCACCCACCGCACCGATAATAATAGCGCCAAAAATGATTGCTCGCAGATTCAGAGGATTTTCCCCGCGCAAATTGTACAAAATCACAGAATTTTCATCCAATACACCGGTCAGCGTCATGGTATAATCCATCAGCACGGTCAGTAAACCCGCTACCAATACGCCGGCAAGACAGCCCAGCACTGCGGCGATACTTTTCCGGTTCACGCCATTGACAATAAAGAGTGTCATCAAGGTCATATAAATGCATGTAGCAATGGACCAACTATAAATATTTTCTCCTGCCAAGACTGCTGGAATAAATACATAGAATACTGCCAGACAGGTCAACGTCAGAGACACAATGGTGTGAAAACCCTGCCAACGTCCAAAGAGCAACAGCAATACAAGAAAAATAACCAGCAAAACGAGAATCTGGTCGGAGCGCTGATAATCGCTCAATAACCATTGATTTTCTGCCATTCCTCCGGGAACCGTATACAAGAGCACCTTATCTCCCGGCTCCACAGCATGTAAATTAATCGCCGTAAAATAATCCAAGGTCTGCGCCGCCTCAATCACTTGTCCCTTTTGCGCGCCGCTACGAATCTTCGCTTCGAAAAGAATGGTTTCATTCTCCGCTATTTCTGTCTCGCTGATTTGATAACTCTCACTGTAGCGGTCCGTTATTTCCAACACTGTAGCCTTTACCACAATAGACTGGTCATCATCATCAAAAGCATGATAATTGGTCATGGCCAACTGATGTCCTGCCAAAATATAAATCACAGAAATACCCAAGACTAAAAGATACACAATAAGAGATTTTGAATCTTTCTTTTGCATTTTTTCACCTATCCTCGTCCTTTCTTTTTCGGCTTGTCCGGCACAGACCTTGCCCAGGAGTGCAATTTCTTCGCCGATAAAAAAACCGTGTCGCAGAAGCAGAAATTCTGCTCTCCAAGACACAGTCATCATATTCGTATTGGTTGACTAAGCCGTAAGCCGGGTTCTGTCATTGAATGGTCATCTATCTCGAATCCCAGTTGCCTGAAATCTCTAGCGACCTACCCGAGAACGGAGCGGGCCACTCCTTCTATTCTCCTATTAGGTCTTGCACCAGATGGGGTTTACCAAGCCGACAAGTCACCTTGCCGCTGGTGCGCTCTTACCGCACCGTTTCATCCTTACCGCGAAAAAGCGGCGGTTTGTTTTCTGTGGCACTTTCCTTAAGGTCACCCTCACTGGCCGTTAGCCAGCATCCTGCCCTGTGGAGCCCGGACT
>DKVF01000083.1:60053-85686 GCA_002491065.1 Peptococcaceae bacterium UBA7185 | reverse complement strand
CCTGTGGAGCCCGGACTTTCCTCAGCCTTGCGGCCGCGACCATTTCACTTACTCATCCCAATACTATTTATGCATTATAGCATACTCCCCAGCAAAGTTCCAGTAAAAATCTATTGTCTTTCCTTATTTTTTGCTGCAAATTTGCAAATGTTTCACGTGAAACAATTCAGATAACCAGCTATTTGTTTTTTGCTACCCTTCGCCCGTCCTGCCCATGCCCGACGTTTTTCTGGTCGGGTATGGACATTTGCTTGACTGTCTTTCGCGTTATGGACTATGTCCACCGCTTCAAGGACAGTCTCATATTGACGCAGAATTTTTACGAAGGTAGCGGGAGAATGAAAACCATAGAGCGGTAGTGAGTGACCTATGAGGGAGGTTTACAAAGACTTCAGGAAAGTGAAAACACAAGGCGACAATGTGTGCCCTATGCTGTTATTCTATACCTCTTTTATTTGTCATCCTTGGTTACAGTGCCACACTGTTATATTGATTGAAGCGAAATTGAAACATTTTCCAAAACAATGGCAAATGTTTTATTTGCTACCTTCCGTTTGGTATAACAATATAGATGAATGTATATGCTTCCGGTCGTTTTTTACACTCCCGTTATTTTTCGAATGATAAATTAGGCACATCCTGCCTTTTCGTGTTTCAGTTCCCTGTTTAGTATCTGCGAGCTTTTTTGTATTGATTTTCATTACTCAAGCGCAGGATTTTTTGCATCAAGCTAGGCGGTTTTTAAGTTTCTGAGCGACACGTACTTTACGTACGCAAGGCGAGGAAACTTCAAGACAACAACGCCAAAAAAGGCCAGCGTACTTTATTCACGCAGCTTCGCCGCCTCCATCAGCTTCTCCAACGCCTTCTTCTCAATACGGCTCACATAAGAGCGGGACACCTTCAGCCGCGCGCCTACCTCCTTTTGGGTAATTGGTTCGTCGCCGTTCAAGCCATAACGCAATTCCAACACCAGCTTTTCCCGCTCTGTCAAACAATGAAGCTTTTGCAGCAAATGTTGATACTCACAGCTTTGCTCCACCGTTTCCGCTACCATATCCCCTTCTGTGCCCAACACATCCCGCAGACTGATTTGATTGCCGTCATGGTCTGTGCCGATAGGCTCGTTCAGCGACACCTCACATTTGTGCTTCTTCTGCGCCCGCAAATGCATCAAAATTTCATTTTCCACACACCGCGCCGCATAGGTAGCCAACTTCACCTTTTTATCTGGCTTAAAGGTATTGATTCCTTTAATAAGGCCAATGGTGCCGATAGAAATCAAATCGTCCTGTTCCTCCGATGTGCCCTCAAACTTTTTGGCGATATGAGCTACTAGACGCAAATTGTGCCGAATCAGCTCATCCCGCGCATCCTGATCCCCCTGCTGCAACCGTTCCAGACACCGCGCTTCCTCCGCCTCATCCAAGGGTTGGGGAAAGGCGTTCTGCGTCATATAACCGGTCAGCAGCACCAACTGTTTTACTACTTCCAATAACAATGTTCTCCCTCCTGTTCCATTCCTATTATCACCTTATGTGCAAGCGCTGTCCCATTATGACGTCTCTAAGCAAATCCGCGCGAAAAAGGCGTCCCCGTGAGTATCACGGAAACGCCTTTTTCTATTGATATGCTATAAGAGGCTTGTATTCTTTTTGAATTTATATCATAATGAAATCTATAATCTGATATTTATACAAGAGGATTCTGTCTTTCTTTTTCCTACAGTAAGTTTACACTATCCCTTTTTCAGACAGCGCTTGACGAATAATTTTCTCTGTATTAGGATATATATAGAGAGAGTTGCTGCGTGACGGCAACCCAGAAATTATCGTTTTGAGAATTACCTCGTCAACTTTTCCAGGAGCAGACGGGGTAGTTTTTTGCCCTTACGGCGGTTAGCTACTTTTTGCCATTAAAAAGGGCTATCACAGCCACCAGCATCAAGCCAAACGTAAACATACACGTCAAAGCTTCCCAAGTAACCATAATATCCCCCCCTAAGAGGGCTACCGTCCACTGCTATCCACTGTCTGAGAAACAGTGTGCATCAACTATATTCCAAATTATACCATATATTTGTATTTTCTTCAACAGTGAATCCTATCTTACGCATTTTCCTGGTAAATCATTCGATGCGTTTTTTGGGAAAGCCCTTTGCAAATACATCTATTCTATTCTTTCTTCCCATGGAAATATCAATCATCCTAAAACGCTATAGCTTGCAAAAAATAAGCCTTATCTATTCCGTTTCATGATGAACTCGAATAGATAAGGCTTCACAACCCATCAAGGTTTATTCTTATTTACCGAAATATCTGTTCAGCAGACCTTCAAATGCTTTGCCGTGTCTTGCCTCGTCTTTTGCCATTTCATGTACAGTGTCATGAATTGCATCCAAGTTCTGTTCTTTTGCCATTTTAGCCAGATCTTTTTTACCCTGGGTAGCGCCGTGTTCAGCAGCTACGCGCAGTTTCAGGTTTTCTTCTGTGGATGGGGTTACAACTTCACCCAACAATTCTGCAAATTTTGCAGCATGTTCTGCTTCTTCATAAGCAGCTTTTTCCCAATACAGGCCAATTTCAGGATAACCTTCTCTGTGAGCTACACGAGCCATTGCCAGATACATCCCAACTTCGGTGCATTCACCGGTAAAGTTATCGCGCAAGCCTTTTACGATTTCAGGGTCAATCCCTTCGCAAATTCCTACTTTGTGTTCATCAGCAAACACTAATTTTTCTCCGGCTTCCTGTTCGATGAACTTTTTAGCCTTACAAATAGGACATTCTGCTGGAGCTGTTTCTGCTTCTGTGGTCCAGCCGCATACTGCACATACATACTTTTTCATAATTTGTTACCTCCATAGATAGTTTCTTTTAATTTGAAATTGGTTGTCCCACAATAGTGAAACACCAGATTCATTTTTATTTTTCCACAATGAAGAATAGTTTTCCTTCCCCATTGTCTCTTTTTATTTTATACCCTGTTATTCTATTTGTCTAAACATTTTTTCACAAATTTTTTTTAATTTTTTAAGAAAACTTTTTCCTGCCTGTCCCTGTCTTTTCCAATGAAATCGTGCTATAATGAGAACAGTATATGCCAGTATTTTCATAATTTACAGAAACGAGCCATACACTCATGGAATAGCTAAAAACGCATATACTATATGTTACATCGCGTATTCTATTTACAGGAGGATTTTACATGCCAACAGAAAAAGATACCTGGGATTTGACCCAGATGTTCGAAAATACGGAGAAATGGCGTGATGGTCTGGAAAAAGCCAAAACGCTCACCCAAACCCTTGCAGCTATGCAGGGCACGATCACAAAAAGCGCTGACAATCTCTACAATGCGCTGCAGACCAACGACCAGCTGGGAGAAACCTTGACTGCGCTTTTTGTGTACGCCAAAATGTATTTTGACCAGAATATGTCCAACGGCGAAGCCAAAGATCTGTATGAAACTGCAGACAGCGTATATACTGCCCTAGCGGAACAGATTGCATTCTTGGAGCCGGAATTGCTGGAGCTCACGCCGGAAATCTTTGCTGATTATATAGCACAAAAGCCGGAGCTGAAGCTGTATCAATTTCTCATGGAAGGCTTGTTTGAACAGAAGGAACACATTTTCAATCAGCAAATAGAAGAAATCTTGAGCAAAATGAGTTCTCTGGGCAATTCTTTTGAAAAAATTTATGATGACCTCAGCGTCAATGATATCCACTATCCCGAATTGACCACGCCGGAAGGCAACACCATCGAGGTTAATAACAATAATTATCAGGTGGCGCTGATTCACGAAGATGCCCAATTCCGCGCCGAGTATTTTCAAAAGCTCTTAGGCGTTTACAAACAACACATCAATACCATCTGCTCTGCCTATTACGGCTCTGTAAAAAATGATGTGTTCATCGCCAAAAGCCGCAGATACCCGTCTGCGCGGGCTATGGCACTTTCCGGAAATCATATTCCTGAAGAAGTATATGACAATCTCATCGCCACTGTGCGCAAGAATGTAACGCCGCTGCAGGAATATGTCACCCTGCGCAAAGAGGTACTTGGTCTGCCGGAAATTCATTTCAGTGATCTCTTTGTGCCGCTGGTGCCGGGAATCGACCGCACCTACACCTATGAAGAGGCGCAGCAAATCGTACTGGAGGCAACTGCTGTACTGGGTGAGGACTACACCGCTGTGCTGAAGGAAGCCTTCCACAATCGCTGGATTGACGTGTATCCTGCCAAAAATAAAGCCACCGGCGCTTACGCTATTCATTCTTACGGCTATCATCCCTTTTCACTGCTAAACTTTACAGGCACATTAAATGATGTATTCACCATCGCCCACGAATTGGGACACGTGATGCACAGCTATTACAGCAACAACAACCAGCCTTATGTCTATTCGGATTATTGCATTTTCACGGCAGAGGTAGCTTCCACTGTCAATGAACAGCTGCTTTTTGATTATCTTTATAAGCACAGCAAATCTGACGCTGAAAAAGCACTGCTTTTGTGCAACCAATTGGATAACATTCGCTCTACCCTGTACCGTCAAACCTTATTTGCCGACTTTGAAAATCAGACGCACCAGATGGTAGAACAAGGCCAGCCGTTGCTGCCGGAAGTACTATGCAAAAATTATCGCCAGTTGTATGAAATCTATCACGGTGAAGATTTTGTCATTGATGATGTATTGAGCTGCGAATGGGCTCGTATCCCTCATTTTTATCGGGCGTTTTATGTGTACCAATATGCTACCGGCATTTCCGCCGCAGTGAGCATTTCCAAAAAGATCCTTTCCGGTGAGCCGGACGCCGTAGCCCATTACCGCCACTTCCTCACCTGCGGCGGTTCCGACTATCCCATTAATTTACTGAAGATTGCCGGTGTTGATATGGCCAGTCCACAGCCCATCGAAGATACTTTACACTATTTCCAGGAACTGCTGGATGAACTGAAACCGTTGCTCAAAAAATAACTGTGAAAATTGTGCCCTTCTAATCACAAAAAAGAGGATGGAGAAACATTAATACTGTTTTGCTCCCCCCTCACAGGGGTAACAAGTGATTCCTAGGATACCCCGACAGGTCATCGTGTTTACGACGCCTGCCGGGGTTTCTCTGTGCCCTGGGGTTCCGGTGCTTCCAGTGCTTCTTCCACATCCTGCTGACCGCTGCCGACATAGCCAATGCCGTTGTAATAAATCTCTACGGTCTGGGGCGCGTGCTTAGACCACTTTACCTCTTTCTCGTGAACCAAGATCTTCTCAATGAACAGCCGCAGCAGCTCCGGCGTCAGTTCCGTGATATCCGTGTACCGCTTCGCCTTATCAAGAAAGCTGTCCGTTCCAATCGCCGTTTCCCGCAGGCTCTGGATCTCACTCTCTTTCTGTGGAATACTGCCGGTGATGAGGTTCTGTTCTTCCGTGTAGCTGCCGGAAAGCATCTGGAACTGCTCTGTTGTGATGCGGCCCAGCACACTGTCCTCATACAGCTTTTTGAAGATCGCGTCCAGTTCCGCTTTCCGCTTCCGCATGGCTGCCAGTTCCTTCTCCTGCCTGCGGATCTCCCGCTGAAGCTCAGCGGACTGCTTACTGCCAATGTAGGCGGCGAACTTTTCCGGATGTTCCCGCGCTGCGCTCGTCACCCGGCGCAGGTCCTCCAGTACGATCTCGTCCAGAATACACTCCCGGATGTAGTGGCCCGTGCAGGCTTCCCCGTCCTTCTTGTAGGTGCGGCAGGTAAAGTGATTATAGCTGGCGGACATGGTATGTGCCCGGTGCAGCACCATATTGGAGCCGCAGTCAGCGCAAAACACAAGGCCGGAATATTTGTTCTGTTCTTCCATCTTTGTCAAACGGCGCTTGTTCTTCCGCACCCTCTGTACCATGTCCCAGACCTCCCGCGTAATGAGGGCGGGATGGGTGTTCTCAAAGATCAGGCACTCCTCTCTTGGATGTTCGACCCTTCGCTTGTCCTTGTAGGATCTGCTGCTGTGCTTCATGTTGACGGTATTGCCCAGATAGATCTCGTTTTCCAGCATATCCGCCACGGTATCCCCAGACCAGTGATACGGTCGTTGTGTATCCAGCCCCACGTGCGTGATGCCGTACTTGGTGTAGGCATACATGGTGGGCGTCAGGATCTGCTCTTTCTTGAGAATGCGGGCAATTTGGCTGGGGCCACTGCCAGCGGCGCACATGGCGAAGATCCTACGGACGATGGATGCCGCTTCCTCATCCACGATTAGTTTTTTCGTGCCTGGGTCCTTTCGGTAGCCGTAAGGCGCTCTGGTCCCCAGCCGTTCGCCCCGTTCCGCTTTGGCCTTCAGCACCGCACGGATCTTCCGGCTGGTGTCCCGAATAAACCACTCGTTAAACAAATTCTTGAACGGCATGAGGTCATTGCTCTCGCTGCTGTCGGTATCCACATTGTCATTGATGGCAATGTAGCGGACGCCGAACATGGGGAATCGTTCCTCGATGTAGAGTCCCGTGTGGAGCTGATTCCTACCGAGGCGGCTGAGATCCTTGGTCACGATGATCCCGATCTCGCCGTTTTCCATATCTGAGATCATCTGCTGGAACGCCGGTCTTTGAAAGTTTCCTCCCGAAAAACCGTCATCCACATAAAAGCAGGGACTGGGGAAGTGGTGATCTTCCGCGAATTTCTGCAAAATTGCTTTTTGATTCTGGATTGAGTTCGAATCGCCCTCTATCCCATCGTCCTGGCTGAGACGGCAGTAAAGAGCGGTTTTCCTGATTTGGTTTGACTGATTCATACAGCCCTCCTTTTCTTTGTCAAACCGTTCAGAGCATTGCGACACCACAATACCCCGAACGGTCTGAAATGTCCAGCACTTTACGCGCACAGCTTTCCCTGCTGAAAGTCCAGTTCCGCCAGGGCTTTCAGCTTGTCCTCCACGGTTTCACTGCCATGCCGTGGAAACACGGAAATGACTCGAATCTCCCGCCCGCAGGCTGTCTGCATCCGCTCCACGGTGATATGATCCTTATCAATGGTGATGTTGGCTTTTTGCTCCATAGGTTCTCCTTGTGTTATTTGGTTTATCGAGTTTGCCCACACGCCGCCTGTGGGGTCTCTGCCGGAGGGGATGGGCAGGGACGCTGCCCATTGCGGAAGAACGCCGCACGGTGCGGCACGGGGCGAATGGGCGGGTATTTACCAACGGCTTTGAACTTCTAAACCGCTTTCGACAATGTTGCCGAAAGCGGTTTTCTGTTTTTTCAGATACCCCCTCACTACCCCTCCCGAAAAAACAGCGTGGTGAATACCCCGGAATCAAAAACTCCTGCAAAAGATTTAAGGTCAAGGGTGTGCAATAGACACCCTCGCCGTCCAGTCAAGGGTGTCTTATCGACACCCAAAGCGAAAAAAATCGGCAGACAGGCTCTTGTAAAGTCTGTCTGCCGATGGTAACATACCGCAAATCGAAGAAGGAGGCATGGAACATGATGGCTGCTGTTTTATCGCTGGGGCTGGCGCTGCTGGGAGGAATCATCTGTCTGGCGCAGACGCTGCGGCTGTCCGTACCGATGCTGTATGGAGCATTGGTCATCACAGTATTCCGCCCGTGGTATCTGGCCCATACCGCTCTGGCGGACGGGATTTTCCTTGTGCTGGTGGGGCTTGCGGCACTTTCCTGGGTGGTGACGCTGATTCGTGTAGTGCGGGAGATGATCTGGTAAAGTAAGGGTTGGCAAGATTGCCAACCCTTACTTTTAGACAACTTTGTCAAAAAGTCTGACCGGGTTCGGAGATTTCACCGAACCCGGTTTTCAGCGTCTACCGCTTTTGACAAGATTGTCTGAAGCGCTTTAGAGCGGTCCACTGTGATCGGGTTCGGCCATATTGCCAAACCCGATTTTATATGCTACTTTCCGGCAATGCTGCCGAGAAGTTTCCGCCCGCGGGCGGCATGGGGGACTAGGGGTTACCCCAGCAAGCGCGTTTGTCATACAAACGCTATGCTTGCGCCAGCGCCGCCGCAGGCGGCAGGGACTCTCACTGATGTTAGCAATTATGATTCTATAGGACGATTCCTGCCTTGCTCCATGTCACCCTGACAGCGAAGACTTTTTGCGCTGATTGGGCGGTTATTTCATTTCACTGGCTTCAGAATGAATCAGCTAAGGTAGGCTCTACGGCATTGCAGATTTAATCCTGTGAACTTTTTTCTGGCTGTGCAACTAAGGTAACGAAGTTGCTGCGTGAGAGCCGCCAACGATTGTGCCGCAGACATTCCATTGCGTGAGACAGTTGGGGCAGACAATCGCTGAACGCCTTGGCTGGCGGGAAAAGGAATGGGACGGGTCAGTTTACATTTTCAAAGAAACACGGTATAATTTTGACAGTATCAAGCAGCACACCCCAAAAAATCTGATCGATTATACCGGAGGGAAACACCATGCCGAAGCCGAAGTGGAACTTCAATACCATCTATATTTCCGAGCGCCTGCAGGAAAGTCTGCGTCCCATCTCACGCTGTGCCCTGACCGCCGTGATCGCCTCCATGGGTTACGGCAAAACCACGGCGGTAAACTGGTATCTTGCCCAGCGGGAGAAAGCGGAGGCGCCGCGGATCATCCGCATCAGCGTGTACTCCGATAACCTGGCAATTTTCTGGAAGAGCGTGCAGGACGCCTTCGCCCGGGCCGGCCTTGACTTTCTCCGGGACTACGACTGCCCTGCGGATGCCGCCGGCGGCGGGCTGCTGGCGGATGATCTCTGCCGCGAGCTGGCCGGTGAACGCCCCTGCTACATTTTTATCGACGATTTCCATCTGCTGACGGACAATCGTGTTTCCCATTTTCTCTGCGCCCTGGCAGGACGTCTGCCCGGCAGCGTACATCTGATCGTTGCCAGTCGGGATCGCTTTCTCCCCGCTGCGGAGGTTTTGCGGCTGGGAAATAAAATTTATCAGATAGGCACGGAGCAGCTGCGGCTGAACCACACAGAGCTGGCCATCTACGCCCACCGCTGCGGCACTGACCTCTCCGACGCGCAGGTGGACTCCTTGCTGTATTCCAGCGAGGGCTGGTTTTCAGCCATATACCTGAATCTGCGGACCCTTTCCGAGTGCGGTGTCCTGCCTGACCGCAACTCCGACATTTATGCCACCTTCACCGCTGCTATGATCGATCCGCTGCCGGAAAAACAGCGGGCATTTCTATCGGTCATGGGCCTTGCCGATGAATTCACCGTGGAAATGGCCCGCTTCGTTACCGGGGACACTGATGCGAAAACACTGCTCTTCGCGCTGACTGCCCAGAACGCCTTTGTCACCTGCCTGGCGGACGGTGTCACTTACCGCTTCCACCACATGATGAAGGAATGCGCCCAGCGAACCTTCCTGACGCTGCCTGCGGAAACACAGGTTCGCTGCCGTGAGCGTCTGGGCGCGTGGTACGAGGAGCACCAGCAGTACATCCAAGCCATGAGCGCCTATTGGAAAAGCAGGAATTACGATGCCGCCCTGCGGGTTGTGGAAAAGGACGCCGGCATCCTCCTATCCTCCCTGAACCCGCAGGCGGTGCTGGACGCCATGGCGGCCTGCCCCGTCCCCGTCCTGAAAGCGCATCCGCTGGCGCTCCTTGTACTCATGCGCAGTATGTTCAACTGGCGGAATATCTCCAAAATGCTGGAGCTGAAGGATCTTTTGCTATCGGCCATCCGGGAGCACCCGGAGCTATCCCCCGCGGAGCGGGGCAATCTGCTGGGCGAGTGCGACCTGATCATGAGCTTCCTCTGCTATAACGACATCAGTGCTATGAGCCGTCTGCACCGCAGTGCCGGTGAGAAAATGTCCCGCCTTGCCATCAGCATCCGGAAAAGCGGCGGCTGGACCTTCGGTTCCCCCTCGGTTTTGATGATGTACTATCGTGCGCCCGGCGAGCTGCAAAGCGAATTGCGTGAGATGGACGAGTGTATGCCACATTATTATAAAATCACCGATGGCCATGGGCAAGGTGCGGAGAAGATCATGCGGGCGGAGGCGGACTTCATGCAGGGTCGCTTCACCGATGCCCACATTGGTCTGGAAAGCGCCTACGCCCAGATCGAGGGCAACGGCCAGGAGAACATGGCCCTGTGCTGCGACTTTCTTGCGTGGCGGCTCTCCATGCATATGGATATCGGGCAGCGATATTCCTTCGAGGAGCGGCGTGCAGCACTGCTGCGCCACCACAACGCCGCGTGGCTGAATATCTGGAGCGCTTCCAGTGCCTATTATCATGCGCTGATGGGCGAAACCGGCAAAATTCCCCATGTTTTCGCAGATCACCAGCTCTCCACCATCCACTTTCTCGCCCCCGGCAAGCCCATGATGGAGATGATCGAAAATCAGGTATATCTGGCGCAGGGGGCATATGCTAAGGTCATCGGCCGCAGTGAGAGTCAGTTGGCCGTGTGCAGCGCTATACACTACGCACTGGTAGCGCTCCACATCCGCATCCAGACCGCGGCGGCCTATGAAATGCTGGGCAAGCACGAGCAGGCCCGCGCCCTGCTCTCTCAGGCCCTCACCGACGCGGAACCCGACACCCTCCTGATGCCATTCGCAGAGAATTACCGATACCTAAAGCCCCTGCTGGTGCAGAACCTACTGCAAAGCCCCCTCGTTCCGAAGATCATAGAATTGGGGGAAGCGGCGGAGCTTCGCGGAAGCCGCGCCGTTCGGCCTACGGCTCTCGCCGCCCTGACAGAGCGGGAATACGAGATCGTGCGCCTGATGTCCCAGCGCCTGACGAACCGGGAGCTTGCGGAAAAGCTGTTCCTCTCCGAGGGCAGCGTCAAACAGTACATCAACCAGATCTATTCCAAACTGCATATTGAGGGAGATGCCCGCAGCAAGCGGAAGCGGCTGCTGGAATTGCTTTCCCCAAAGACCTAACCTTTGGTTAATGTTCTTTTTCAAACCTCCGATGTACACTATGGTTACAGCGGAGGTTTTATTTATGGAAAGGAGGTATATTCTTGAAACGAAGGTATCGCGCCGCTGGCCGATCATATTTTGCAGGTGGACTTTGTGTCCGGAGCCCGTCTGCTGCTGGACATGAAGCCCTATCTGGACAAGATCCGGTTCCGGCCTCTGGCTGACCCTCAGGTCTGGAACAGCGCCGTCACCAACGGCATCTTCGTCCGCTTCGGCAATGTGGAGCTGAGCCACGACGAGCTGCTTTCCATGACGGAGCAAGAACCCAAACGAGAACAAGAAACGGAGGAAATACTATGAACAGAAGCAAATCGGCATGGGCAGTTGCCCATGCCCCAGCGGGTACCCGCTGGGGCAGAAGAACCCTTGCGCTCCTGCTGAGCCTTGTGCTGTGTCTGACTCTGCTGCCCACGGCGGCCCTGGCGGCGGACGAGGATACCGGCAGCGCCGCAGTAAGCTACGGCCTGTGGCTTGAAGGCAAGGAAATCACCTCGGAAAACGCAGGTTCTTATTTTGAGTATGAGGGTGATACGGTTATCCATTACACTCTGACGAATAAGGACGATCCCCAAGCGGGCGGCACGCTGTACATTGAAAAGGGCGTCTGGTTCACGGGGGATCACACAGAGAGCGGAATATCAGCCACCATTTACGCAAAATACCCCCTGACCATCCGACTGAATGGGGGACTGACGGTAAGCACCTACAACGAGTCTGCACCTGCTGAAAAAGTCGGCACCGGCAATATTTACTGCGAGGATACCCTGACGGTTCAGGGAAGCATCCAAACAGTGGGCAACCAAGATTATGACCTTTTTGTGTTAGGTTCTGTCAGTGCAAAAAGCGTGACACTGGAATACGCTCATCTCAGGTCGAACGCCGGGTCTGTCACCGCCAGAGATGGCGATATCACGCTGACGGGCAACTGCCTGAAAGCGGCGAACGGGGCTTACACGGATGGAACCTGCGTCAGTGCCGCCAACGGCGCTATTATCGCCAAAAATGCGGAGACTCGAAATTCCACCGAATGTTATAAGAACGGAGAACAGCAGACGGACTTTGTTTCCGGGGAAACCAACTGCCTTAAAAACACGACTCTTGTCGCGGAACTGGATAACCGCCCGGAGCAGGTGGAAACTCCGATAATTACCCCCTATAACACGATCGATGGCGTCACATTTATTGGGACGCAGGAGATTTATCTCTTCTGCAATACCGATGGCGCCGCAATCCATTACACGCTGGACGGCACGAAGCCGACAAAGGACAGCACCCAATATTCCGGTCCCTTTACCATTGACAAGAACTGCGTGGTCAAGGCCATTGCGGTGAAGGAGGGAATGGCGGACAGCGATGTTGTTACCCGCGGTAACTTTATCAAGGTAACCGGTATTGACGAGCCGTCCATCCGCTTCAGTCCGGACGGCAAGGCGTATCCCGCAAATGATACGATTTCCTTTGGCGATTTCTCCAAAGAATATGAATATGTGCTGGTTCCCAACTATGGAGCGGCGGACGATTATGCGAACGTTAGTGTCAGCGGCAAAGTCGCCGTTGTCCAGCGGGGCGGAAACATTACATTTGCGGATAAGTATAAAAATGCGAAGGCGAAAGGAGCCGCAGGACTTATCATCTACAATAACCAGTCCGGGAAAGTTGTCGCGAGCTTGGGTGATATGAGCGAAGGCGAGAAGACCATTCCCTTAATCGGCACCACGCAGGAGGCAGGGCTGGCGGCGCTGCACAATACGAAGGACAACATCTACGGCACCCTCCAGATTGACCCGCAGCAGCCCGGTTTCAAGATCAAGGTCTGCAATGTCCGGTATCTCACTGGTGAGAAGCATCTGCTGACCGGCCGGGTTCGTTTCACTGCGCTCTGCGGCGAGGGTGACTTTGTGACGATGGATCAAGACATTGTGCTGGACTATGAGTACACGGGATTTCTACCAAGTGATTATTGGGATAACTTTGACCATTGGATCTGCAACGACCCCAACGTTTCCCTGACGGAAACGCCGGATGGCGTCGATTCCCCCGCAGCCTATGACCGCCTGATCACGATTCCGGATCACGACATCCAGCTGATTGCCAACTGGAAGGACGAGGAACTTCCCGCACCGCATTATGAGATCACCTTTGATCTAAACTATGAGGGAGCACCCAATGCTGCGGAGGCCGTCACCGGCACCGACGGCAAGCTGGCGGCACTGCTGCATGACCCCGTGCGGAGCGGCTATCTCTTTGAGGGCTGGTACACGGCGGCAGAAGGCGGTGAAGAAGTGACCGTTGACAGGGTTTACACACAGTCCACCATCCTTTATGCCCACTGGACGGCGGATGATGGGAGCATTGCCATCAACAGGCGGAATTTCCCGGACGATGCCTTCCGCACGTTTGTTGCCGACTACGATACCGATAAGAACGGTCGCCTCAGCACGGCGGAGTTAGAAGCGGTGACAACGATGGAATGCCGCGATCTGGGCATTGCCGACCTCACAGGCATTGCGTATTTCATGGCACTGGAGGAACTGACCTGCACCGGCAACCGGCTGACAGAGTTAGATGTCAGCAGGAACAGGGCGCTGAAAAAGCTGTACTGCGGCAAAAACCAGCTGACCAGCCTGAATGTCAACGGCAGCACGGCACTGGAAAAGCTGTTCTGCTTCAAAAACCGACTGACGGCACTGGATGTCAGCAAAAACACTGAACTGAACACGCTGAATTGTTCGCGCAACCAGCTAACCTCTCTGAACCTCAGCGCAAACACAAAGTTGACGGATTTGGATACAGAGGACAACGCGTATGAGATTCAGCCCAACGCAAACGGAACCTTTGATCTTTCTACGCTGCCCAGATTTGATGTAAATAAGGCGAGCGACTGGACGGGCGGCTCTGTCAGCGATAGCACCCTGACGGTGGATAAGGACGCTGCACTGGTCACCTACACCTATGATGTCGGCAAAACGGTGGCTGGAAAAAGCACCGTTGCATTTACCCTGATGATCAAGGACGCAGACACGGGCATTGCCATTGATGCAGCGCATTTTCCGGATGCGGCATTCCGGGCGTATCTCAGCGACCCGGATTCCAACATTGACCGGAATCAGGACAGCGTGCTCAGCGCCGGTGAAATTGCGCTGGTCAGGGAAATCACTATTGACGAGGACAAGAAACTTACGGATTTGACCGGCATCGGGTATTTCACGGCTTTGGAAGAACTGGACTGCTCTGACTGTAGGCTGACCTCTCTGGATGTCAGCCAGAATACCAAGTTGACCAGATTGGATGCAGAGAGAAATACTTATGAAATCCAGCCGGGTGACGACGGAAACTTTGACCTCTCCACCCTGCCGGGCAAATTTGACGAAAGCAAGGCAGGCGAGTGGAATGGCGGCACCGTGAAAGACGGCATCCTGACGGTGAAGAAGGACGCCGAAGAGGTCACCTACCTCTATGACTGCGGCAAGGATTACAGCGTCACCTTCACACTGAAAATCGCAAAGAAGTACACCGTCACGGCCTATGGCCTGTACGGCGGCACCATGGGGATAAAACCGGGTGAAGCCTACACCGCAAAATATGCCGAAGGGGAACCGGTTGGCCTCCAGATCGGCAAGCGGGATGGCTACACCCTTGAAAGCCTGACGCTGGAGGGAATTACGGAGAATAAATTGACTTGGCAGGCCAAAGGCCATGAGGTTGAGACTCGCGGCATCAGCTTTACCATGCCCGCAAACAATGTGACCATCACCGTCAACTGGGCGAAAAACGGCTCTTCCTCCGGCGGAGGAGGCGGCGGCAGCAGTTCCGCTTCCAGCACTTATCCCGTCATCGTCACCGGCAAGATTGAAAACGGCTCCGTCACCGTCAGCCCGAAAAACGCCGGCAAAGGCGATACTGTGACCATTACCGTCACCCCGGATGAGGGCTACACCCTGGAAACCCTCACCGTCACCGACAAAAACGGCAACAAATTGACGCTGCAGGACAAGGGCAGCGGCAAGTATACCTTCACGCAGCCTTCCGGCAAGGTCACCGTCACGGCCACCTTCATGGACGACAACACCATGCTGAACTACTTCGTGGATGTTCAGGCCAGTGACTATTATTATGACGCAGTGCTGTGGGCGGCGCAGAAGGGCATCACCTCCGGCACGGACGCGGCGCATTTCTCTCCGAATCAGCCCTGCACCCGCGCCCAGATCGTCACCTTCCTGTGGCGGACTGCCGGTTCTCCCGTGGTGAATTACGCCATGAACATGAGCGACGTTCCCGAGGATGCCTACTATGCCGAGGCCGTCCGCTGGGCGTTGAGCGAAGGTATCACCGGCGGCGTCGGTGACGGCAGGTTCGACCCCAACGCCACCTGCACCCGCGAGCAGGCCGTGACCTTCCTCCACCGCGTTTCCGGCAGTCCTGCGGTCAGCGACGGCAACGCGTTCAGCGATGTGGCGGCGAATGCCTATTACGCAGATGCGGTCGCATGGGCGGAGAAGAACGGCGTGACCGGCGGTATCGGTGGCGGTCTGTTCGGCTCCGGCAGAGACTGTACCAGAGCGCAGATCGTCACATTCCTGTATCGCGCCTATCAGGGCAAGTAAGGGGCAATAATGCAAAGCGAGGCCACCGGGAATCACCCGGTGGCCTCGTGCTCTGCTCATGAACGGTATTTGGTTGATGCCCCTCTGCGGGGGTGCCTTTCCCCGTCCTCTTTTTATGTATATGCTCTCCAAGCAGCGTCTCTCTGTGTGAAAAGACCTTTTTCCAACACCAACTATTTTCTGCCTGTCTGTTCGTCTATTGCGCAATATGCCTTGCTATGGCCCCTTTACATTCTGAAAAATTGTACTATTTCCTCGCCTGCATAAATCAAAACGTGAAAGGCAATAACTAATCTCATCACAGGAATTGCAAGCGGAGGGAATTGACATGGCTTTTATGTGTAAAGTTGAAATCTGTGGTGTAGATACATCCAAACTACCAGTTTTAAAAAATGATCAGATGGTTGCCTTGTTTCGGCAATACCAGGCCGGTGATGATGCAGCCCGTGAACAGCTCATTCACTGTAACCTGCGTCTTGTACTGAGTGTACTGCAACGTTTTTCCAATCGCAACGAAAATGCTGACGACCTGTTTCAGGTAGGCTGTATTGGTCTGATGAAGGCAATTGATAATTTCGATTTGGGCCAAAATGTGCGATTTTCTACTTACGCCGTGCCCATGATTATCGGTGAAATCCGTCGTTATATCCGCGACAATAATCCCATTCGCGTCAGTCGTTCTCTGCGGGATATTGCTTATAAAGCGCTCCAGGTAAGAGAGCAGCTCACTGCCCAGCGCGGACAGGAGCCTTCTATTGAGGAGATCGCCAAAGTTTTGGAATTAGCGCCGGAAGATGTCACAGCAGCGCTGGACGCCATTCAAGATCCTGTTTCTCTCTATGACCCGATTTATAATGACGGCGGCGACCCCATTTATATTATGGACCAGATTTGCGATACCAAAAATACCGACTTCCAATGGTTGGAAAATATCGCCATCAAACAGGCGCTGAACAAATTGACGCCCCGCGAACAAATGATTATCGACATGCGCTTTTTCCAAGGTAAAACGCAAATGGAGGTCGCGGATGAAATCGCCATCTCCCAAGCGCAGGTGAGCCGCCTGGAAAAAGGCGCACTACAAACCATGCGCAAATACGTATAGAAAAAGTGGTCACTTCAAATAAAGTACATCTTTTTGTCAGAGGAAATATGGCTTTTCCATACTCATATTTCCTCTGATTTCCACATCCGCGTGATTCATAGGCGCAAAAATTCATCTAATCTGGTTGTCGTTCGTCCCCTTTTGTCGCAAATATTATGCCTTCTTGATAATCAATCATCTCTCTATGCTTGAACGCATTTCGTAATATTTTTTTCTATTTCCCTAACTGGGCGGCAAAGATCTGGCTCCACTGTTCCACGGACACGGTGTATCCGTCTGGATTTTGATAAAAATATACCTTGGCCATGCGGTTGCCGTCCACCAAAAGCAGACGGGGATAGGGCTCGGCCAGCTGAGCGTCGCTATAAGCCAGGGCGTAGTCCACATCCAGCTCCGGCAGCGCCAGAATTTGATAGTCTTCGCCCAGGCGTTTCTGGGCCAAATGTTCATATTCTCGAGCCAGGGCGCGGGCAATCCAAGGCCAGTGGGTTTCATAATAGATTACTGATAAGCTGCCCTGTAATTGCTGCCCGTCTATCAGACGCAACGTGCCCTCCTGCTGCAGATAATACACCTGCGGCGCCAGCCAGTCCGGCTTTTCTTCTATATGGCTGCCGCTTGCTCTCCAGTTATAGAAAACCGCCGGAACATCTCTGGTGCGCTGCCGCTGTTCATCAAATTGCACCTTTGTCGTATCATTCCATGCTTCCAGCGCAACCGACTGGGGAACAAAATCCTCCAGCAAGGCAAAGGGCACAGTGCCGTTATACTGCTCCCACCGCTGCAGATTGGTCGGTTGTGTTTCTGCTGTGCAGCCGTTAAACATGGTCATAAACATATAGGTAAAAATCACCAGCACACCGACCGACGTTACCCGGTACACCGGCGCTTTCCAGCGCCAATTCTGGCTATGATCGACAGATATGCCGCGCTGCATCCGCAGGCAGTATTGAAAAGGACCTGCAAGTACATAAAAGAAGAAAAATATAAAAAACAGGGTGCGCAGCAGTGCAGATACAAACACGCCACTGCCTTCATTGATCCAGGTAATGAAAAAACCGTTCCCCAGATAAAGACTCCATTGGCCATAAAAACCGGGTAACGCTATCAGCATGACACACATAAAGGTCTGCAATACGCGGGGAATTTTCTTTTTATGCCCCCAATAAAAGATAGGCAGAAGTAGTACAGCCGCAATCCCCAGACGCCAGCGCCAGTCTGCAAACGTACATGAGATCCCGCAGAACACTGCCAAAAACAACGCATACCCCATTTGCAGCAACGCCTTATCATAATCAATCCACGGCTCCGTTTGCAACTCCGGCGCGGCATTATCTGCCGTGGCAAAAATGCCAAAAGCGCCCCGTTCCGCTATAAAATTCCAGCCGCTGGCCTGACAAATGGAAATCAATTCCTGCTGGCTGGACGGCGATTTGTCCTCATACAGGCTATCCTGCGGCAATTCGCACATGCGATAGCGTAGTTTCTGCGGCTCTTCCCTCCGGAAAACTGCCATACCGGCAATCATCTTGTCCAAGATATAGCCCTTTTGAGCCATATATTCCAACCAGCTTTCCATACGACCCACGTCATAGCTGGAACAAGGCGCGATACGAATTGCGTAGCGTTTTTTTCTGTCCTCTGCCATCACGATTTTCCTCCCTCTGTGTAAATCCTCCACATAAAACTGTACCAACTGCTCCAATGATACCTGTTCTGAACCGGCCGACTGATAATACGATATACAACAACCAGCAATCGTCGGCCAAAGTCACCGTTGGCAACATCGTTCAATAGGCTATTGCATAGCCTATATCCAGTTCTGGCAATTTCAAAGGCTCATACCGTTGAAAAGGCTTTTTCCACAGCCGTCGATCAGGCTACTGCAGTTCTCCCGGCCAATTGCCGACCATATCGATCAACCAGCCTTCATCACGGCGATATCGTATCTGGAGTAAGGAGCTAACCGGTAGGTTTATTCCTCTCGCTTGGTCTGTTTCTTCATCCATCCCTCGCTGTCAGCGTCCTCCACGCAATGACGCAGACGGGCAACCTCCTCCTCATAGGCCTGTACGCCCTTCCCTGTAATCTGGTAGGTACGTTTCCGACCTTCCACCGCGATTTCTGTCAGATACCTTTCCTTTTCAAATTTGGCTAAAATGGTATAAAGCGTGGCTGGCCCCAACTTGCAACGCCCGGCGGTCTTCTGCTCAATAAACTGGGACACGTCGATACCACATTTTGGACCGCCGCGAAACGCCATCAGGACATAAAACATTGACTCAGTTAAATTCTCCAGCGCCTTCTTCGGCATATCAACCCCTCCCAACTCAATATCGTTTATTGATATCATTTATCGATATTGTAACATCAAAGGGAGACCGCTGTCAATATCACAATAGAGAAACTGTTGTATCTGTCATTCAGGAATCTTTTACCCAGTTAGACAATATGATATGGATTGTACATTGGTGAATTTATCTGTAATCTATTCATTGTGGAAATTAATATAATAGGGATTATGAACTGCCCCTGTTAACTCTGTATCATTAAATTAAAGGGAGCTCCCATCCCGGAGTTCCCTGCTCTTTACATTCATTTTTCAAAATCTATGTACCATTTTAATAGATAGGAGTGTTTGTCAATAGCGTTTTGATAATATTCAAATATCCCATCACATCTTCTGGAAACAGCTCTGTAGAATATAACGCCACAGCATGCTGAATAAAACGCTCATCTAGTGGTACCGATGTCAAATCACCATTATATCGTTCCGCTGTCCAATCCAAAGAAAACGAAATTGCATTTTCCTGCAGTAAATATTTTCTAAGTAGCTGTTCATCCATCACCTTGGTAATCCGCAGTACACCGTTCGTTTTAGTTTCCTGTTTGATGAGGTCTAACACCTGCGACACGTCGTCACTGAAAAAAGCTAACAAATAGTCTTTTAATTTTTCTAACGGAATTTCTTTGTAATATGCTAAAGGATGATCTCTGCACATCACTGCAATGGTCTTAATCTCACGAATTTTATAAATTTCAAAGGAACGACCCTGCTGCATATGAAACCACTTATTTTCTTTCCATAAAGCAGGAAAATAAGAAATCAAACCGATATCCAGTTTGTGCTCTACAACGCGCTGTAAAATATCCTGATCCGATGTGGAACTAAAAAATATGCACTTTGCCCCTTGGTTATAATTTTCGTATAATTCATAGCTTTTACCCAGCAATGAACTGAACACTCTTGTTGCTCCAATAAACAAACTTTTTTCGTTCTTCCTTGCACAGGAATTTTTCATAGACTCATAGGACTTGATCACATTCAGAATATAAGGATAACAGAATTCTCCGAACTCTGTTAATTTCACGCCACTTTTAGAGCGTTCAAACAACGGATGCCCCAACTCATCCTCCAGATGATTAATATTTGCCCGCAAGCTTGGTTGTTTCAAAAATAGATTTTCTGCCGCCTTTGTAAAGCTACCTGTTTTCACCGCCTCCACCACGCAATAACATTGCTCTGTGCGCATAAATTCACCTCTTATCTCCTGATTTTTTAAGCTTTTTCTAGGTTTTTTCCCATTATAGCACAAAGCAAAACTATTGACAACGATTCCAGCATCGTATCCTTCATTCCACAAACCCTCACTTACATTTTTTCTCAACAATAGAAAAATATCGCCGGTCATTGAATGACCGACGATAAAATTTCTGATTATTGATTGTTTCGTTTATTTAATTGAAACGCTTTCTCTTACATAACAGCCTGGTTGAAACCACTTTCCGATTCGTTCACCACATCTTTGTTGACTGCCGCATCATTAGGCAAGCCATAGAAGAATGGGAAGTTTTCGGTGATCCACAGATAAGCCAAGAATGCAATACAAAACAGACCAAGGGTAGATACGATTTCCATGAAGGATGGGAAATAGCTGCCGCCCATGGATGCCACATGCGCAGACATCCCAGTGAACACTACGTTCAAACGGGTCAAAATCAAACCGGCCATACCGGACAGACCAAATACCAGCAAACCGCCTTTTGTTTTACCAAAGGGCAGGAAATGGATGATGATCGGCACAACACACAGCAACAGAATCTCCAACAGGAACATATTGCCGCACAGTGTGAAGGAGAACACATTACCCAACTGACCACGCATCAATAAGTCTGCGCCCTTCATAACAAAATAAACTGCCATGAGCACTACAGAGATTTTACTCAAACCATAAAGCATTTCTGTATCAACTTTCATGTTGTAACGGCTGTTGGTCCAGATATATTCTACGATGGCAACACATGGGCCAACGAAGAAGGAGGACAACAGGAACAACCACGGCATCATCTGGGTAGCCCAGATTGGGTCCAATTTAGCGGGCATACCTAAATACAAGGAGCCCAAAGAAGCCTGATGACCCAGAGGTACAGTACATGCAGCAATAAACACGATCTGCATAATCGGCTGCATTTTCTTTTTGAATTTAGGAGAAACTTTTTCTGCCCCAACTTCAACCAATTCAATAACCTGCAATACCATGTAAGCCACGATACACATGTAAACTTCAAACATAGGAGAATGTACACCAGGAGATACAAATGGTCTCCAGAAGTTATCCCAACGTCCGATTTCCACAATGAGAATCAAAAGTACCAAAACATATCCAATGAAGGATAACAACAGACATCTTCTGGATACTGGCTCATATTTTTCAGCATGGAAGATATGGGTGATAATGGCCGTACTGAACCCAGCACCGGCTAAAGCGATTACGTTCATATCAGCGCCAATCCAAGCGCCCCAAGGCACCTGGTCACTCAGGTTAGTCCATTGACCCAAACCTGCATAATATCTGGCAAAAATCAGCAGCAGAGAGAACACTAGCAATGCAAGCATCCCGATACGCACTGGGGTGATGCGCAGGTTCCATCTGGCCTTCGGTGTTTTCAAAGTCCATTCTTTCATCGTTACAACCTCCCCTTCCTATTCTTCCGATTTATGTTCAGCGGCATGCCCTTCATGCGCAACAGCATGACGACGTTTTGCATAAAGGCTTACGCCGGTCCATGTCAATGCACCTACTGCAAAAATCGGCAGTGTGAAACGGGTGAAACCGTGAATATTTTTTGGAATAGATTTTTCCGGCAGATCGGTTGGGAAACCCAGTTCGCCAAAGTCCACATCGGAAATATACAGCCAGCTAGTACCGCCGACTTCTTTTTCACCATATACATGGTTTAGATATCTGCTGTCATTGTCAATGATCTCATGTGCTTTTGCCAACATCTCATCGCGATTGCCAAACATCAGCGCATTAGTAGGACAAACGCTGGCGCAGGCAGGCGCTTCGCCGTCAGCCAACTTAGAGCTGCAGAACTGACATTTCATGACAGATGGCATTACCTTTTCCCATTCATATTTTGGAATATCGAACGGACAGGCGATCATGCAATAACGGCACCCTACACACAATTCAGGGTCATACTGTACTGCCCCCTGTTCTGTCTGATGAAATGCATGGGCAAAACATACAGAAGAACAAGCTGGTTCCAAGCAATGCATACACTGACGTTTTACAAAACGCCAAACCTCCTGTCCATCCTTCTGCACTCTCATATGCTGTACGGTAGTCCAGGTGTTGCTATCTAATTTCACGTCTTCGCCGTGAGCATTTTCAAATTCTTCACTTTGTGGATTCTGGAAGCTCTGGTTATTCCATAGCTTGCAGGCAACAGTACAGCTGCCGCAGCCAACACATTTGGTCAAATCCACTAAAACACTTTTTTGATCGGTTACTTTGTTCGCCATAGTTCATACCTCCCCTTCTTAAACTTCTTTTCTGGTCAAGGAACCAGAGCGGTCTTCATAAGTGGTATGACACAGTTCATGTGCCAGATGGCTCAATGGTTTTTCCAGGAAATTGTCGTAGATATCAGTAATCTGCGGATTTGCATGGCTCAGGCGCAGATTTCCGGTTTTTACAGCGTTCTGACCGGCATTGCCGCCGCCCACTGACGTACCGTTAACGTTACCGATCTTATCATGATTGTACATCGTATCGGTTCTTGCCTGACGCACCCAATCCTGAGGCGGCACTGCAGTTCTTGGCTGGCCACCACCAGCGATGCAACCGCCTGGGCAAGCCATAACTTCCAAGAAATGAAAATCTGCTTTGCCCGATTTGATTTCTTCGCACATCTGACGAGCATTGGCCAAACCGGAAGCCACGACTACTTTCACGTCGCCTACGCCTGGAATATTGACAGAGGCCCGTTTAATACCTTCCAAACCACGTACCGGTTCTAAATTGTACAGCAGTTCAGGAGGATTGCTACCGGTAATCAGATAATAAGCGGAACGCACCGCAGCTTCCATAACGCCGCCCGAGTTTCCAAAGATTAAGCCTGCAGTAGAGCCAATCTGGTCATACTGACCTTCTTCAAAGTTGGCAAAATCTTCACCTGGCAAGTATTTGCGAATCATATCTGCCAGTTCCCGCACGCTCAGCACATAGTCCATATCCTTTACATCTGGATCTTCGTGATATTGACCGGCACCACCTTCCAGTCCATGGAACTGATGACGGCTGATTTCAAATTTTTTGGCCAAGCATGGCATGATTGCCACATTGACAATCTTTTTATACGGAATCCCCAGCTTATCCGCATTGTAGGTTTTCAGAGTAGAGCCGTGCATCATCATAGGCGAACGGGCAGAGGACAAATTAGGAATCAATTCTGGATAATAATATTCCACAAATTTTACCCAGCCTGGACAGCAGGAGGTCATCTGTGGCAGTACGCCGCCTTTTGTCACACGTTCTACTAATTCGGAGCCTTCTTCCATAATGGTCAGGTCGGCACTGAAGTTGGTATCTACCACCACATCAAAGCCCAATTTACGCAGAGCTGTTACCATCTGACCTTCAGCCCAGGCGCCAGCACCCATATCAAACTCTTCGCCAATCCCGACACGAGTTGCCGGAGAAGTCTGTACGATTACCTTTGTCTCAGGATCCTGAATGGCATTCCATACTTCTTCTACTACACTGCGCTCTTTAATAGCGCCAGTTGGACACCACAGAGAACACTGACCGCAGTGTACACAAATAAAGTCATCATGTACCGGCAATTCATAATAGCCGAATACACTCTGTACTTTTTCACAAGCTTCAATACACTGACCACATAGGATACATTTTTCATCGTTCCGTACCAGTGATACATTGTCGGGATCCAGAGGAACACGACCCTTTACCTGTGAAGGAATTGCGCTTGCGTTGCGATACTGGTTTGGCAGCCAGCCCGTACCGCTTGGATCACTGACAGGAGAACAACCGGTCATAGTTGCCGCAGCGCCGACAACGCCCGCTCCTGCCATCACACTTAGAAAACGACGTCTGCTCATACCTTTGTTTTCTAACTCTTTGCGTTTTTCCATTTTATTCACCTCAACGAAATAAAAATTAATGAAACCATTACATAAAATTTAAATGAGAACTCCGCCCTGACTGTTTTTTGCAGCCGACTACGATATAGAATGCCGCCGGTTTTCTGCCGAACCACTCCGAACTGTACAGCAAAAAGAAACGCAATATACTGAACAGGGAAAATCCTCACAATTTAATGACAATGTAGACAACCTAGTTATCTATATCTTATTTTATACTGTTTTGTAGGTTTTCCGCAATATCTTTTTATTGTGAAAAGCTATACAAGTCTGGCTATCTATGCAATCCGCATTTTTTATAAAGCTAGTGCTTCCCACAGAAGCCGTTGCACATGATCATTGCAAATACTGTAAAAAACCTGTTTCCCCTCCTTGCGTCCCTGCACAATCCGCAAATTGCGCAAAACCCTCAGCTGATGGGAAACCGCAGACTGACTGCTCCCTACCAATACAGTCAGGTCACATACGCACAGCTCAGCCTGCAGCAGATAATACAAAATCTTCACTCTGGTATTGTCGCCCAACACCTTGAACAGTTCTGCTGTCTGTTGGCTTTGCGCCTCATCTATTTTCCGCGCCTGCAACTTTTCTAAAACCTGATCATGTACACAAAACTCTTCACATTGCCACTGCTCATCCATAGAACAGGATCTCCTTTCTGCTGTAGGGGATAATTTTGATTGTGAACAAAAATGCAAACCAATCTTCACATTTTCTTAAAAATTAGAAAAATAAGAAATGCTTATTATCTCCGACGCAACTGTACTGCATTTACTGTTTTACGAGTCATCAACTTTTCTTTATTGGTGAGCTCGCTGGCAGCAGGACGGCCCAACGCCACAATCCCATATAGCTCCAGATTTTCTGACTGCTGGAACATGCTCCGCAAATCCACTCTGTCAAAAGAGCCGATACAATGAGTTACATAGCCTCTGCGCTGCGCTTCCAGGCTCAAATATCCCCAGGCACAGCCACTGTCAAAGGCTGTCCAGTAGTTGAACAACCCATTGTGGGTATCTCCCATATTTCCTGCCAATAAAATCAGAACCGGCGCGGCAGCAATCCATTCCTTCTCGCTGGGCATCATATATTCCATGAGCATTTCCTTGTCCTGAGGAGTTTTCGCCACAAAAAAACGCCAGGGCTGTTCATTGTACGCCGAAGGCGCCTGGGTAGCAGCCAGAAGCATCGCCTGCAAATCCTCTTCCTCCACCGGCGCGTCAGAAAAATACATCGTAGAATACCGCTCTGCCATTTCCTCCATGATTTCATATTCTAAGTTTCTTTTCATAATACGTTCCTCGTCCTTTCCCTTTTCATCTTAAGCTGACTTAACTATGTTAAAATTATGGTTTTATTGTATCAATATTTCGCACACATAACAAGTAGCGCCGTCTGCAATTCGAGGTTCTATTTTTTTATCTTTTCTATTATAAATATATCACAATGCATACGTCTCTTGAAAGCAATAATTCCTGCCAATCTTCCACCTTATTTTGCAAAGTTATTTTTATAC
>DKVF01000083.1:53198-59861 GCA_002491065.1 Peptococcaceae bacterium UBA7185 | reverse complement strand
TTGCAAAGTTATTTTTATATTTTTCATAAAGTTAATGCATTCTTCTAATTAGTATGATATAATTAACTTATCAATTTATTACGTACCTAATTTAAGGAGGTCATTTTATGAATCTACAGGAAATTCAAGCAATCCCGCTGGCAGCTTCCACACAGGAGTTGTTATCGCCCGACCCCAAATTTGCTCAGCCTGTCACACTGACCGAAGCAGAAGTCGCCGAAGCTCTGCAAAAGGCTGACACAAAGTCTGCAAATCTGCTGCAGAACACTATACTGCCGGAAGACGAAGCCCTGAAGCAGCTGATATTAGAATTGGTTGCGCTCAATCGGGAAATCGAAATTGCGGAAGCAAAGTATCGGAAAACCACCACCGAAGAATCCTTAGGGCTAGCCTCCCGCATCACCACACTACAAAACCATAAAACACGACTGAGTACCATGTTTGTGGCAAGGTTAGGCTAGCCTTTGCACAAAAAACATTTGCAAGGCAAAGAAAAAGGCGCGCAGGATGATATGCCCCTGCCTACTTAGGGGGATATCGTATCCATGCCAGCGCCTTTTTTATAGTTCAGTTTTATGCGTTGCCTTCTTATGAAAAGTTCAGCCAGCTCACCGGATGCACATATTCTGCCAAGAGCGCCGCTAAATCCGCCGCGTCCAGCCACACCGTAGCGGTATTCTCATTGGGATGCACGCCAATCTGGCCGTCCAAAAAATACTCGTCCAGCAATACCTGCACCTGACCTGCCTCATCGTGCAATACGCCCAAGGGAGTGACTGCGCCCTTGGACAGTCCCAACAGCCTCATCAAATCTTCCTCCGAAGCGAAGGTCAGCGGACGGCTGCCCAGCCGGGCGCGCAGAGCCTTCAAATTTAGCCTACGATTTTGCTGCACCACCGCCAAATAATACTGTTGCTTTTTATCATCCCGCAGAAAAAGATTTTTGGCCACCCGCGCCCCATCTGGCAGGCCAAGGGCTTTGCCTTCCTCGGAGGTAAAAACCCTTTTATGCTCCACAATGCGGTAAGCAATCTCTTTTCGCCGCAGCAGAGAAAGCACCGCATCTTTATCATACCGCACAGCATCACGCCTTCTTTCCTCACATTTTTCAGACACGTTTTTTCGGGCACACTCTGCCAAGGGGAATGCCCACACCTGTCAAAACTCCTTCGCAACTGTTTTTCTCTAGGCAAATCCTACTAAAAAGCCGTGTGATCGCCCTCGCGCTGCCACACACCATAGCCGTCCTCCTGGCAGATTTTCGTCAGCATCTCATACACATCGTCGATGGCTTCCTCCCTGGTGCGATAGCAATCGCCCATACTGATATGATACAAATCCATCCAATCATTCTCGCAGGCTTTGGTCATAAAGGTCCACTTGTCCTCTTCATTTTGACCAATGTACCAATAGACTTCCTGCCACTTCGGTCGAAACATCTCACCTTGCCTCCTTACCCATGCGGATGGCATAGAGCAAAATGCCTGTCGCCACCGCCACATTCAGCGATTCTGCCTGCTGAAACAGGGGAATCTTCACCAGCATATCGCCATGATGGATTTGCTGCGGGCCGTTGGCTTCATTGCTGACCACCAACGCTACCTTCGGCGGAAACTGCATCTGATGATATCCCTGTTCCGCACGAATATCCGACACTGCCAGCTGAAAGCCCCACCTGTGCAGCGTGTCTGTCATCTCCTGTACATCCTCAATCTGATATACCGGCAGACGAAAAATTGCTCCCATGGTAGCCCGCAGCGTTTTGTCATTGTACAAATCTACCGTCCCGCTCAGACAGAGCATGGCCTGGGTATCCGATGCCAAAGCTGTCCGCACAATCGTACCCAGGTTTCCCGGATCCTGCACGCCGTCTATAATGATGATTTGCTCCATAGAAGCGACATCTTCCCACGACCACTGAGGCTGCACGGCAATAGCGGCAATGCCCTGACTGTGTATGGTAGGCAATACCTTTTCCAAAAGCCCCGCTTTCACCAAATAGCAGGGCGTCTCCTGTAACGAGAGCTGGGGCAACAGATCCTGTCGCGCTTCATCCACAAGCACCACCTCTACCGCGCCATGCTCCAAGGCCTCCTGCACAAAGCGCAAGCCCTCCGCCACAAATTTCCCGTATTGCTGTCGATATTTTTTTTGCTGCAGCGCTTTACAACGTTTCAGCCACTGATTTTGCTCTGATTGGATGAGTTCCAAAGAGTTCACACTCCTCAATTTATTCTGTACCCGGACGATCTGCACCGAGGTTTCCTGTTTCTATCTCCTGTAATAAATAAGCTTTCTGATTTAAGTCTGGATTTTCTAACACCAAATCCAATAACCGCTCCAGTATATCCCCCACGGCCTTGCCCTTGTAGCCCAAAGCCGTGAGCTCTCTGCCCGAAACTGCCAACTCCTTCAGGGAGCAGCAATCGCCGCGCTGCGCAATCTGCGCCAGAAGCGACTCCATCTCCGAAAAGACCTCCAAGGGCAGCTGGGCCAGCGCATCACTGTGCGCCCGCACGTCAGCGCGCTTCACCGCAATCAAATCATACACCCCGGCAAAGCTCAGCTCCGCCACCGCCCGACGCATACACACTTCCGTCGCCTCCAGCAGCTGCTCATGCCGCGCAATCAGATTCTGCACCTGATGAATGGTCTTTTTGTCATAGCGCAGCCGCTCCAAAATCTTACCTGCCAGTTCCGCTCCTGCAGCACTGTGACCTTCATAGATGTCCTTTCCGTCGCAGGACTTCCACACAAAGGGCTTCCCAATGTCATGGAGCAGCATAGTCAGCCTTAGATGCAGCATTGGCGGCGCCAAATCCACCGCTTTCAGCGTATGGGTAAAAATATCGAACTGATGTCGGCTGCCCTCCTGGGCAAAGTGCCAGGTATGACAAAATTCCGGCATAAAGTAAGGAAAGCAATTCAACCGCGCCAGAGTTTCCAACCCATAGCCCGCCCAGGAGCTGATGAGAATTTTGTTCAGCTCCACCTGGATACGCTCCCTGGCAATATTTTTCAACAGATAACTGTATTCCTTGATGGCGCGCTCTGTCTCCGTTTCAAATTGAAAATTGAGCACACAGGCAAAGCGCACCGCGCGCATGATACGCAAACCGTCTTCCTGATAGCGGTCCGCCGCATTGCCCACACAGCGCACAATGCCCCGCTGCAAATCCTCAATGCCCTGAAAATAATCAATGACGCCCTTATCGGGATGATAAGCCAAGGCATTGATGGTAAAATCTCGACGGCTCAAGTCTTCCCGCAGATTATTGGTAAAGAACACTTCCTTGGGGTGACGATGATCCTCATAAACGCCGTCGATCCGATAGGTGGTAATCTCGACAGGCAAGCCGCCCAAGAGTACCGTCACAGTACCGTGCTGCAGCCCTGTGAGAATAACCCTCTCCTTCTGAAACAATTCCTGCACCTGCTCCGGCAGCGCTTCCGTACAAATATCCCAGTCCTTTGGCTCTTTTCCCAACAGGCAGTCCCGCACACAGCCGCCCACCAAATATGCCTGAAACCCATGGGCCGCAAAACGCTCTAAAATTTTCTGACACTGCCAGGGAATGGCAAATTGTAATGTCAACGCTCCCACCTCTTCCATCTCGTTCTCCCGTGTTGTTCCTCTTAATCATAGCAGGAAACGGGAAAAATAACAAATATAAAATCATTTCACAGCCTCCATGCAGCAAAAAAACCAACTTTTCCTTTACTTTTATGTAGAAATCGTCTAAACTACTAATAAGCTATTATTCGAAATCGTCTGCCAATGTATTTTTTTCTCTTGCAATTGTACAAATTTTTTTATATAATTTTATAAAAAAGTTCTTTATACATAAGTGGAGCTTATATTGGCATCAATCATCATATTTTATTGGAGGGCATTTTTATGAAACTACATCGCTATTTTTACCCAGACGGGAACTTTGAATTGTTGTATCTATGCGATTACTATCCTGTAGACCGTTACAAACAGGAATTTTACAACAATAACTGCAGCCGCTTGCTGAACTTCCGGCAAAATATCAGCGACTCCCTGGACTACATCCGCGGCTACCTGTACAACGACCCGTACTGGCAAAAACTCACCAGTGAACTGGAAGGCGAAGACGTACATCTGTACGCATTCCCATCCTGCACCATCGACAACTTCAAATCCGGTCTGTACCCATTGGTAGAAGATTTGTGCCGTGCCAACGAATCCTTCTTTGACGCTGCAAAATGCTTAGTGCGTACCAGAACATTGGAAAGCGAAGAAAAAGTATCCGGTCACATGGCCACCATTGAAAAATCCCGTTGCTGTGAAATCACAGACGAATCCATCGCCATTCTGTTCGACGATGTAACGACCAACGGCGCTTCTCTGAAAGCCGGTCATGATATCTTAAAAGCTGCCGGCTACAAAACCATCATCTGTATTGCCATCGCCAAGGTTTATCGCCCCGACGAAGAATCAGAAGAGATTGACATGCCTGTCATTCAAAGAGAAGAATAATTCGACCATGGTTTGGGCTGCGTTTTATCACGCAGCCCTTTTTGATTTTCTCTCCCATCTATACTGTACGACGCCTTTAAGAGTGGGATCTCCCATATCGTCGCTCCGACGATGCATAGGCTCCTCCAAGGGAAAGCAGAACACGTTATTTTTTCTCTGCTTCCCCTTCATGCTGCTGCGAGCCCTTTTCATTTTTTTCCAAAAACTCAGGAAGCTTGAACCAGCTATGCTTGGTCTCCTTCCACCCGCTCTTTTGCTTCACCGGTTCATGCAGCAAGCTCTGCACGCTGCGCCCCATATTTTGTACCAACAGCTTCAAGGTACGCCGCATCATCTCCGCCGTTTCCTCATCCACGTTTCGCAATGTTTTCAGCAGTTCCCCGCCGTTACGCAGCCAAAGCTTTGCCAGATCCTGCAAGTTATCCGTTTCTTCCACCGTCACGATATCAAACAGCGCATCCACAAACTGTTCCCGTTGCTCCGAGGACAGATTGGCCAGCCAACCGCGAATAGTCTGATCCAGAAAACGGCCGCTGGCTGTCACCTGTTCCAGATAGATAAAGTCGGGACCCAACACCGTCCACGAATAAGGATCATGCTGCATAATAAAATGACCGCTGCTCTCAATAATCGTAACGGGCTCGGCGTGCTCCAGCATCATCCCAAACAACGATGTCTGCGGAATGAAGGTCTGTATTTTTTGACAGATTGCCTTATAACCGGCGCTCTCAATCACATCCTCCAAAAAACCGGGGCCATCGTTGTTATACACTGCCAGGATGCGCTGCTGTACCTCCGGCTTCACAAAAGCCGCCGCAAAGGCAGCCAGATTGCCTCCTTTGGAATGACCTCCCACATACAAGGGCCCCGTCGTAATTTCCGCCACTCGTTGCAAATACCGCACTGCTTCCTGCTGGGCCGGTACACCGGAACGGAAGGTCATGTTGAAATCCTCTTTCCAACCGGTGATGCTGAGATCCGTTCCCCGATAGGCTACATAATGGCTGCCGTCTCCCAGATTGATGGTGATGGCAGCAAATTGCTTTTCCGCCTCCCGATCCAGCTGCTGCACATGATACAATAACTGCAGCGCTCCAAACCGTTTGCTTTTGCCCATGGATACCAGCAGCGTTTCATCCTCCGGCACCCGTAAATTTTTCACGCGCTCCGGCAGCTGTACAAACAAATCCGCCGTTTCCTTCACTGTAATCACACTGTCGCAATCAAAGCCGCTGACGATAGAATCCAACACCACATATCCCAGGCAGCTGAGAATCAGGTTATCCACCAGATTAAAAGGCGCCTGCTGAAAGGTCAAATCCCCGCGCCAGTCCAGATAATCAAACAAATTCGTCATATCCCAACGCTCCGTTTCATCTCATATGGTTCTACTATACCATATCCTTCCATAATCTGCAATTTCTATTTATTGCATCGCAGTTGCGGCAATCACTTTTACCGGTCTATCTTGCAAAACCAATCAGGTATGAGCCAGCCAGAAAGCAACAGTCAAAAGGGAAAGAGAAAAACAAAAAACGACAGTACCTGCAATCCTGCAAATACTGTCGTGAAACAAAATTTTGGAGCGGAAGACGAGATTCGAACTCGCGACCCTCGCCTTGGCAAGGCGATGCTCTACCACTGAGCCACTTCCGCAAACTCACATCAAATGCTGCCAGCACACCAAAGGGGTTTTGCTGCAACGTTGACTATTTTAGCACTTGAAGCGAGAAATGTAAATAGAAGATTTGCCATACGAGGTGAAGCAATTTTTATAAAACAAAAAATATTTTTTTATCGTCTCATTTTTTTGCCCCATACAAAAAAGAAGAAGTACCCAACGTCTCTAACGTTCAGGTACTTCTTCTCTCTCTTTCTGGACAGCGTTTGCCTGCCCGCGCACAGCGTCAATCACAAAAGCGGCATCATGATGCCAACCCGGCATGTTCTGCTTTTTTGCGCATCTTTTGAAAGGTTTTCAGATAGAGTGCCACCACTATGACAGTCGATAACAGATCCGCTACCGGCTGTGCCCAGATGAGACCGGTCACGCCTACGGCTGCATTCATAATGAATAATGCGGGAATATAGATAAAACCCTGACGGCTCAGATTGATTATCAATGCCTCTGTAGCGGCGCCCATTGCCTGTAACGCATT
>DKVF01000083.1:43346-52894 GCA_002491065.1 Peptococcaceae bacterium UBA7185 | reverse complement strand
AAATATGCCGAACAAACAGCTGGTGGTCAGAAGGATATACACAAACTGCACCGCATACTGAAAGGCTTCTAGCTCGTTCAAAAAGGCTTGCACAATCTGTTTCGTGAATAGATAGCACAATCCTGTCATCACTACACTGAGCCCCAGGGAAAACAGCAAGGAAAAGCGCATGACCTTCTGAAACCGCTCCCACAATCTGGTGCCTACGCAATAGCCCAACAGCGGCTGTACACCCTGCCCGAAGCCGATGCAAATCATGCCTGTCATCATAGTCACCTTCATAGCTACGCCGATTCCCGCCAGAGCCATATCGCCATAATCAGCCATCAGACCGTTCATCACTATCTGAGATACACTCATCAAAAGCGAGCCTAAAGAAGCAGGAATCCCAATGGCAAACACATTCCAGAGCACTTCCTCTTTATAGGTAAAGTCCTTCAGCCCAATGCTCAGCGAGGAATTGCCCCGCAAAAAATAATACACATAGTAGCAGGCAGCGACCACATTGCCAATCACAGTGGCCACAGCGGCGCCAGCAATATCCCAGTCCAGGGCTAAAATTAAAATCGGATCCAGTGCAATATTGAGCAAATTGCCCAACACCTGCCCCATCATGGCTTTACTCGACTGGCCTTCCGCCCGGATAACGTTGGAATAGCAGTTGGAAATAGTGGCGAAGGGACCGCAAAAGCTGACAATCATCAAATAGGTTTTAGCAAACTGCCAGGTATCGGGACTGGCGCCAATCCATGTCAAGATGTTATCCATAAAGATGAGAAAAAAGGCGGACAGCAGAAGCCCTGTCACTACGCAGCCCCACATGCAGGAGGAACAGACCTTTTTCGCATATTCCTGCCGTCCTTCGCCTATGGCACGGGATATGACCGAGGTTCCCCCGATGCCGAAAATAGAGCCAACGGACATGAACATCAAAAATACCGGCGTAGCCAGGGACACTGCCGCCACCTGCAGAGCATCGTGGGTTTGTCCGATAAAAAATGTATCCGCCAGATTATAGATTAGGACCATCAACATGGCCAGCATGGCCGGTACGGCATTTTGCAGGACAGCTGTGGGAATTGCGGCTTCACGAAATAGTGTTTCCGCCTGATTGTTTTTCATAGAAAAGCCTCCATTTTTGCGATTCAATATTAACAGCATGCTTTTAATATATATTTGAGAAAACCCGCCTTTTCAGCGGGCATCGTTATAGCGTATCGCGAACCTTTTTTAACAAGCTCAAAAATATGTCCTGTTCTGTTTGGGTTAATCCAGACAACAACGCTTTCTCCGCCTGCTGCATATTTTGCTCGGCGCGCTGGCAGCATTGCTCCCCCAGCGGCGTAATCCGCACCATTTTGATTCTGCGGTCATCGGCACTACCAAAGCCTTCCACCAGATTCTTCTGTTCCAGCCTTGCCACAATGCCCGCGGCGGTGGATTGGGCCACATGCAGTGATTTTTCCAGCGCTTTCAGCGGCATCTGCTTTTCTGCGGTGTCGTGCAGAGTCAGTAGCAGCGTGCATTGCGCCATAGTGATTCCATCGGCGCGCATAGTATTGTTTGCGTTTTTTTCCAGTTCATCGTGGATTTGTTTGATCAAAGCGCCGCATGTATCCTGTAGCATCATAGAAACTCCCCCTTTTTCTCTGGTTACTATAATAGCATGCTTTTGTTCCAATTTCAATAGCTTGCTTTTATTTTTTACACACTGCGCTTGTTTTTTGGGCAGAGAAAATCTCCGAACGCCTTTTTAGAGGGATTTGAAAGAAAGGAGGAGGTACGCCCGGAGATTTTTCCGACACTATCACAAAAGGTTGCGTAAAAAATTCTATATCAAATACGATAGGTGGAATAGGTACTGGTATCAATGCCTTCCTTCATTGCCTTGTATTCCTGCCAGTCCAAATAGTAGTTGTAACTGTTCTTCCAGTGGGTGACCACTGCACTCTGGTAACTGATTTCCTGCTGTAATAATTGGGAAGCAGTCAGCATACCCAAATCATATTTTTTCTGAGCCACCTCCAGATTTTTCTTTTCTGTGGTTACCTTGGTCTGACTGGTTTCGTAGCTGGCTTTATCGGTGGTCATCTTGGCCAACTGGGACTTCACATTGTTGGCGATGGTGCGCTCCCGTTCTTCTATATTGAGCTTTACAGCTTCAATTTTGTTGTCGGCTGCCTGCAACACATCGCTGTCTGTTTCGCCGTCCACATCGTCCTTATAGTTGGCAATGGTGCGCTCATAGGTTTTCAGCGTATAGTCCTTCGAAGTAATTTCTTTGACCAGCCCATCAGAATAGGCAGGTATTTCACTGACGATCACCGGCACACTCATGGGCACAATCTCCAGCGGACTGCCCTGATTGCGGCCAATCAGGACATTAATCTGTCGTTTTACATCGCTCAGATTTTCCTTGATGGTCTCTAAGGATTGTCTGGACTCCTCCAGGCTGGTCTGGCTGCTCTGCACATCAGTGGTCAAAGCCATCCCCAGCTGTTGCTGTACCTGCGCCAGGTTGAACGCTTTTTCCGCAAGGGTAATCTGGTCTTCCAAGAGCGCAATATTTTTATCATATTGGGTGACCTGCATGCACAGCACCTCGGCAATCATACGCACCTGGGTTTCCCAATCGGACACCGTCTTGTCCAAATCATCCTGTTCGTCATCGTAGCTATCTAATGTGCTGTCCAGCTGCTCAATATTGCTCAACGCGTTTTGAAAGCTGCTTTCATTGGCGGCATAGGCGGAATTTACGCCGGCCTCCGCCTGGCTGAGTTGCTGCCGTAAAAGAGTCAGCTCCGATTTGTCGCTAGCAGTCATCTCTTCCTCGCTGTCATACTTGCTCAACAGCGCATCTATTTGCGCCTGAATAGTCGTGACGCTGGAGGTGTCCACATCATAGCCGCTGTTCAAGCTATTCTGCGCGCTGCGCAGGCTATTGGCTGTAGTGGTTTGATTCAGATCCAGATTTTTTTGGTTCAACGCATAGGTTTTATTGGTGGGATTGTAGATAACCGCCAAATCTTTAATCTGCGAGACTGTCAATTCTGTTTTATCCTTAGTCTCGCTGACAATATTGCTGGATACTGCCATAGCTGGCACAGAAATCTGACTGACCAGGACGGCCAACACCAGCCCTGCGGCCCAGCGCCGCAGGGTGTTCTTTTCTAATTTCATCACAAATGAGCTCCTTTCTCTCCTAATGCTTTTCTATTTCCAGCTTGCCCGCTAACTCTCCGGTCAATTGGTCTGCAGCCTGGCTCAACGCTCTTGCCTTCCCTTTTGCTGTCAAATGCAGTTGTCGCCGTCTGGTCATAAAGCTGGGCTTTCCGCCGCGGGGCTTTTTGGCCTTTTTATTGATCATATTATAGAAGGTGGGCAGCAGTAAGAGCGCCAATAAGGTAGACGCTACCATCCCGCCAATGGCCACCACAGCAAAGCCCTGCATCATCTCCGAATTTTCACCGAAGCCGATTGCCAAGGGCGTCAAGCCCAAAATGGTAGTCAGCGATGTCATCAAAATAGGCCGCAGACGAGTCACGCCAGCCTGCACCATGGCATCCTCCAATTCCATAGACAATTTATTTTGGTTTACCGTATCCACATAGAGAATCCCGTTATTGACTACGGTGCCTATCAGCATCAGAAAGCCCATCAGGGAAGTCATACTGATAGAGGTACCGCTGAGATTCAAAATCAGAAAGGAACCGATAAAGCTGAAGGGAATGCAGGTCATAACCATCAGCGAGAATCTCGACGACTCAAACTGCATAGCCATCACCATAAACACCAGGAAGATGGCCGAGGCAATGGCCTCGTATAACGTACCGAACTCGTCATTCATTTGCTGTTGCATACTGTTGACACCAAAGGAAACGCTCTCCGGCAGCGTATATTGATTGACCGCCTGATTGACGGCTTGCTTATTCTTTTCCATGTTGTCCTGCTTGACCTCCACCGAAATGGTCATATTATAATAACCATCCTGTTTCATGATGGTCTGCGGACTGTCTTTATAGGTGAGCTGAGCGATATCGGATAACGGCACCGAATTTCCGGAAAGATTGGTCAAGGTAATGCCCTGCACGTCCTCCACGCTTTTGTAGTTCTCTGCCGGATATTCCACATACACGCTCATCTCTTCACCGTCCTGGGTAATGGTAGTCGCTTCCTGCCCACTCATCATGGCGTTCACGGTAGAAGCTACCTGCGATGGCGTGAAGCCCTCCGCTGCCGCTTTTACCGCATCAATCTCAATTTTGATGATGGGCGCTGCATTGGCCAAGGAGGAGGAGGCCAACGCCACATCGCTGCGATTGTTCAACATGCTGACAATTCCCGCCGCCGTTTCCTTCAATTCAGCATAGTCGCTGCCGGTCAGACGGAATTCCAAGGCATCGCTGGCCATACTCATCCCGCTCATGGCGGAGGAATTGCTGATTTCAATATCACAGTTGAGAATGGTGCGCATCTCTGTTTTCCACTGACTCATAATCGCATCGGTAGATTGGCTGCGGTCATCTTTTAATTCTACGGTATAGGACGAATTCATCAAGGTGTAATGCTCTACATCGCTGCAGGTGGTAATCACCTCTTCTACCTGAGCAAGAATTGTTTCTTTTTCCGTCAGACGAATTCCCGGTCTGGTGGTCACAGATATCGCAATGGTACCCTCATCGCCTGCCGGCATCAATTCCATTTTAATCTGCGTTGCAGAAGCCAAAGCCACGGCCAGCATCAACACCACTGCCAAAGCCACTGTCTTTTTCTTGTAAATACTCTTGCGCAAAAATTTCCCATAGACGTTTGTTATTTTCTGCATCAATTTGGACAGCGGCGCCTTTTTCTTTTCCGTGGGCCGATAAAAATAATAGGCCAGGGGTACGATAGTCATCGCCGAAAGCAGTGAGGCAATCATAGCAAAAGCGATGATAAATCCCAACGGCTTAAACAATTGGCCCGCCATCCCACTGATCAACGCCAAGGGCAGGTAGACCACAATGGTGGTAATGGTGCCCGCCACAATGGACGCCGTGACTTCCTTCGTCCCATCCACTGCAGCCTCAAATAGAGTTTTGTCCTTGGCTCTGTTGCGGAAACAGCTCTCCAGCACCACTATGGAGTTATCCACCATCATCCCCACACCGATGACCAGACTGGCCATGGTGATAATATTCAATGAGAAGCCAGCAAAGCGCATCATCACAAAGGCCGTCAGTACAGAAACCGGCATGGAGCTGGCTACAATCAGGGAAGCCTTCCAATCGCCCAAAAACAGAAACAGGATCACCATAGAAATGATTATCGCCATCAATAAGGTAGACTGCACCGATTCCAGGGAACTTTTGATTCCATCATAGCTGTCGTTGGTCACTTCAATGCTAATGCCTTGGGGAAGCGTATCCCGCAATTTTTCCAACAGCCCTTGTACCCCTTGGGATATCTGCTGGGCAGTAGCCGACTGTTGCTTGGCAATGCTGATATTGACTGTTTCCTGACCGTCATAGCTGCTCAAAAATAGTTTTTCCTTTTGTGCCTCTGTAACAGTGGCAATATCCTTGAGTAGAATAATCTGTCCGTTTTTCAGAGAAATGGGAATGGTTTTCAACGATTCCATGGTATCATAGGTCATGCCTGTGGAAACGGATAGCTCCAGTGCTCCTACCTCCACATCACCGGCAGGCATGGTAAAATCCGCCGACGAAACAGCGCTGACCACATCGGACATACTCAGCCTATACTGCTCCATCTGTTCCCGCTGCAGCGTGATACTGATATATTCCTGCTGGCCGCCATAGCTGGACACGCTGGCTACGCCCGAGAGTTTTTCCAACTCCGGTACGATATGATTGTCCACGTAATTGTACAAACCGCCTGTCACTTCACCGCTGACAGACAAGGATACTGTTGTTTCCTCGTCCATACTCATCTCCAAAATCATGGGGTCCTCCACGGTGGAAGGCAAACTACGCCCTGCAGAATCAATCTTCTTTTTCAAATCATCATAGGCCTCGTCAATATCCACGCCATACTCATACTGAATCATGACCATGGACTGCCCTTCTGATGAGGAAGTGGTGATCTGCTTAACATCACTTAAAGTAGAAACCTCATCCTCAATCTCCGCCGTCACCAGCTCCTCCACATCCTCTGGATTAGCTCCGGAATAAATGGTCATCACCAAGAGCATGGGAGATTCCATCTCCGGCGTCAGCTCCTGCTCTAAAGAGCAATAAGAGCTAAAGCCAAAAACAACAATCATGACAATGAGCAGTACGGCAGATACAGGCCGTTTTAGAGCCAATCGCGTCAGATTCATGGTGCTACCTCGCTTTCTGCTGCGTCCAGTTCACCGGCACCATCAGCTAGCTGCCCTTTTGCTGGATTGTCTTTTTTTTCTGTATCCTCCACGGACTGTACCAATGCGCCACTAGTCAGCTGGCTGCTCCAGCTGGTAATCACCTGATCATTTTGCGTCAGATCTGACACAATCTGCATACTGGCATCATCATAAATACCCGTTTCCACATAGACCACCTCAGCAACGCCATCTCTGCTGACAAACACATAGGGCTTGCCGTCATCATAATAAATGGCATCCAGCGGAATGCATAACACGTTCGCTGCCCAATCCGTCACCAGACTCACTGTTACCTTAGAGCCTGTGGAAAGATTGCCGCCATCCTGAATGCGGGCGGTGATTTCAAACAGACCAGTATTCTCCGAGGTTTTCCCTGCGATTTCGATGATGGAAGCCTTATAACTGGTTCCGTTTTTCTCCAGGGTAACGCCGTTTCCCATTCGCAGGCTGTTCTTCACCCGTTCTGAAACCTGGAACACTACCTCCATATTGGATTTTTGTGAGATGACACAGATGGCCTGCTGCATGGAAGCGTTATCATACACATCGACGTTTTTACTTTCAATGACGCCGCTGATAGGCGCTGTAATGGAAATATTTTTTAACAGCGTATTGTAGTTGTCCTGCGCCGACTCCAACTGTAGCTGGGCAGAGCGCACCGAATTTTCCGCAGTTTCCAGAGCCTGTTGGGTAATCCCATCGTTCTCATAAAGCACCTGAGAGCGCTCCAGCTCCTTCTGTGCCGTTTCCAGCTGTAACTGGGCGCTGTTGATGGAAATTTGCGCAGAATTCAAGCTATCACTGTCCAATGTTGCCAGAACCTGGCCCTCACTGACGGTGTCGCCCACTTCAAAGTAAACGGCGGTTACCGTACCGCTGCTTTTAGGATAGACTTCCGCCGTCTGCTCCGGCTGCACTGTCCCCACCATCTCCGTGGTCAAATAAATACTGTTATAGCTAGGTTTCTCTATCTGCACTGTCAACACAGCGCTCTCTGCCGCAACCTCAGGCGCTCCCTTCATAGCGTTAGACCCGCCTCCTGCGCCGCAGCCTGTCACTCCCGCTGTCAACACACCAGCCAACAGAGCCAGCAAAATGATTTTTTCTCTTGTTTGTCTCACAAAAATCCTCATCCTTTCTTGCTATTCTGCGCTTCACCGTCGTTTCCAAACAGAAAGTCAGGCAAAACTTTCCTTCAGCTTGCTTGCAAGTATAACAAGCAAATATAACGATGCAATTACGGTAAGTTTAAGATTTCTTAATGTTCTTGCAATTGTATTTTCATCTCGCTATACTATAGTATAAATTATAACGATATGTCCAAGTTTACAAAGAGAGTTGAAGAACATGAGAATTTTAATTGCAGAGGACAACGCCGAAATCGCTGCACTGATTCGGCTGTTTTTGGAGAAAGAAGGATATGAGGTGATCTGGAAGGAGGACGGACAGGCCGCTCTGGATTTTCTACTGGAGCAGGAGGTGCATCTGTGCATTTTTGATATTATGATGCCCCGCCTGGACGGATTTTCACTGATTCAAAAGGTACGGCATTTTTCCACCGTTCCTATTTTAGTGCTGACCGCAAAAAATATGGAGCAGGATAAAATATTGGGATTGGATTTGGGCGCCGACGACTACATTGTCAAACCCTTTTCCTCTTTGGAGCTGGTAAGCCGGGTGAAAGCCCATCTACGCCGCAATTACCTGCTGCAAACCAACGATGACACCATCCTGTATGGCAATCTGAAAATCGACAAGCAAAAGTGCATCGTGTACAAAAACGGGGCGGACTGTAATCTGACCGCCACCGAATACAAGCTGCTGTTGAAGCTGCTCTCCTCACCGGAGCGGGTGTTTACCAAAAATCAGCTTTACGAAAGCATTCGGGATAACTATCTGGACGGCGATGAGTCGGTCATTCCGGTACATATCAGTCGGCTGCGGGATAAAATTGAAACAGACAGCAAAAATCCCACCTATATTAAAACCATTAGGGGGTTAGGCTATAAAATTGAACACAACGCATAAAACCATTACGCTGTGGCAGCTCATCGCCTATCAGCTGCTTTTTCACATTGGAATTGCGGCAATCTGCATGTTTGCCGCCAATTTTATCTTAAATCATTACTGGCTGCCCTTCTATTTTCAAATGGAAAACAACTTTCCCCATCCCAGAGAGCTAATTCTAGAGCCGGACTTGGAGCATTATCAAGACATTTCCCTGGAGCAGTTGCAGGAGCTTTCCGCTTCGCTACAAGTGCTGGATGAAAACCTGACCGTCATCGGCGACAGCATTGCCAAAACGCCCCACGACCGCTCTCATGTGGACCCGACCCAGCTGACACTGCAGGAAACCCAGGCGTTGCTTTTGTCCTACAACACCATGCTGGATAAGCTGGAGCAGATGAAAGCGGAAAACGACAAGCTGGAGGCCCAGTCCCACAGACTCATCGCCAATCTATCCCATGATTTGAAATCGCCGATGACCAACCTGAAAGGATACGCAGAGCTGTTAGAGCAGGAACAGCTGTCAGCTGAGGAGGAAAAGCTCTATATCAGCCGCATTCACAGCAATATCTCTGCCTTAAACAGTATGGTGGAGCTGCTGTCGGAGCAGGTAAAGTTTCAGTATAACGATTATCCACTGAAGCTGGAGCGCCGAGATATGAACGACTTTTTGCGGGAGGTCTGTGCCAATTATTACACCATATTTGAGAAACAGGGCTTTCAGATGGAAATTCAAATTGCCGAAGAAGCCTTTTACCTGAATTTTGACGCGCTGAACATGCGCCGCGTGTACGCCAATCTGCTGGAAAATATTTTGAGCCACAACACTGCGCCCACGCAGGTACAAATCTATACCCAGCTTTTGCCGACATACTATCAGGTACAGATAAAGGACAATGGCGCAGGAATTGCAGTGGGAGAGCAGGACAAAATTTTTGAGCCCTTTTATCAGAGCGATATTTCCCGCACCAAACAGCACAGCGGTCTGGGACTGTTTGTGGTTAAGCAGATTCTAGAAAAGCACGGCGCCGCCATCTCTTTGGAAAGGGAACCCGCCTACCGGACCGTGTTCACCATTCGCTTTCCCCTGTCCTGACAGCATATCCAAATGGGTTCTACAATAAATGTTGGGGTGTCACACCTTTCGATGTGACACCCCAACATTTATTGTAGAACC